>NZ_JAGOID010000116.1 GCF_017995835.1 Amaricoccus sp. | reverse complement strand
GGTGACGGCGAAGCTCGAGGAGGCCCGCAAGGACTTCCAGATGAAGGGCTTCCGCAAGGGCAAGGCCCCGGCGGCGCTGATGAAGAAGATGTTCGGCAAGTCGGTGCTCGGCGAGGCGATGCAGGACGCCATCGACAGCGCCATGCGCGAGCATTTCGAGGCGACCGGCGACCGCCCGGCGTTGCAGCCCGAGGTCAAGATGACCAACGAGGGCTGGAACGAGGGCGACGACGTCGAGGTGTCGATGACCTACGAGGCGCTGCCCGAGGTGCCGGAGGTCGATTTCTCCGGGGTCTCGCTCGAGCGGCTGACCGTCGAGGCCGACGACGCCGCCCTCGCCGAGGCGCTCGACAATCTCGCGAAGTCGGCCTCGGTCTACGAGGACCGCAAGAAGGGCTCCAAGGCCAGGGACGCCGACCAGGTCGTGATCGACTTCAAGGGCTCGATCGACGGGGTCGAGTTCGAGGGCGGCGCGGCGGAGGATTTCCCGCTGGTGCTGGGCTCGGGCGGGTTCATTCCCGGCTTCGAGGAGCAGCTGGTCGGCGCCAAGGCGGGCGACGAGGTCGAGGTCAAGGTGACGTTCCCCGAGGCCTACGGCGCGCCGCATCTCGCCGGCAAGGACGCCGTCTTCGCCGTGACGGTGAAGGACGTGAAGGCGCCGAAGCCCGCGCCGATCGACGACGAACTCGCCCAGCGGTTCGGCGCCGATGACCTCGAGGCGCTGAAGGGCCAGGTGCGCGAGCGGCTCGCCGCCGAGTACGGTCAGGCGACCCGCGCCGTGCTGAAGCGCCGGCTGATGGACGCGCTCGACGGGCTCGTCGCCTTCGACCTGCCGCCGACGCTGGTCGACGTCGAGGCGAACCAGATCGCCCATCAGCTCTGGCACGAGGAGAATCCCGACCACCACGGCCACGACCACGGCTCGATCGAGCCGAAGGAGGAGCATCGCAAGCTCGCGGAGCGCCGGGTCCGGCTCGGGCTCCTGCTCGCCGACGTCGGCACCCGCGCCAACATTGGCGTGACCGACCAGGAGATGCAGCGCGCCGTGGTCGCCCAGGCCCGGCAGTATCCGGGCCAGGAGCGGCGCTTCATCGAGTTCATCCAGAAGAACCCGCAGGCGCTCCAGCAGCTCCGTGCGCCGATCTTCGAGGAGAAGGTCGTCGACCACATCCTGACCCTCGCGACGGTGACGGACCGTGGCGTGTCGAAGGACGAGCTGCAGAAGGCCGTCGAGGCGCTGGACGAGGACATAAAGACCGTCGTCGAGGTCTGATCCGCCCGGAACTCGTGCTGCTGCGGCGGCGCGACCGCCGCGGCCGCGCCCTCTCCGTCCCGTACTTTTCCGATCTTGTTGGCGGCGCTATTCTCGTGCAGGTTGACAGAAAGCCCATCGGGTCTCATCGGCCGGGAGCACTTGTAGCCGGGCGGCAGGAAGAATATCTGGCAGATCGCGTCGCCGTGTCAGGGCCCTGAGGGCGGCGCGCAGGGGCGACGGCGGATCGCCCGCAGGACAAGGAACAGGGAGCCGATGAAAGACCCGGTCGACACCTACATGACCCTCGTGCCGATGGTGGTCGAGCAGACTGCCCGGGGCGAGCGCGCCTACGACATCTATTCGCGGCTGCTGAAGGAACGGATCATCTTCGTGTCCGGGCCGGTGCACGACGGCATGTCCACCCTCATCGTGGCGCAGCTTCTCTTCCTCGAGGCCGAGAACCCGAAGAAGGAAATCTCGATGTACATCAACAGCCCGGGCGGGGTGGTGACCTCGGGGCTGTCGATCTACGACACGATGCAGTACATCCGCCCGCCGGTTTCGACGCTGTGCGTCGGCCAGGCGGCGTCGATGGGATCGCTGCTGCTGACCGCCGGCGCGAAGGGGATGCGCTACTCGCTGCCGAACAGCCGGATCATGGTCCACCAGCCCTCGGGCGGCTTCCAGGGCCAGGCGACCGACATCATGATCCACGCCCGCGAGACGCTGGCGCTCAAGGAGCGGCTCAACCAGATCTACGTCGAGCACACCGGCCAGACCTACGAGGCGGTGGAGCAGGCGCTGGAGCGCGACCGGTTCATGACGCCGCAGGACGCCAAGGAATGGGGCCTGATCGACGAGATCGTCGAGAAGCGGCCCGCGGGCGAGGCCAAGGCCGCCTGACCGGATCCGAAGCGCCGGGCCCGTGAGGCCCGGCGCTTCGGGACTTGTAATTGCCGCGACATGCATGTCCTATGACTGGCGTCGCGTGCGGCGCCGCGATCCTGATCGGGGAGCATGCGCGAACTTGATGGCGAAAGCCGGAGGCGAACGATGAGCAAATCGGGCGGCGACACGAAGAACACCCTCTACTGCTCGTTCTGCGGCAAGAGCCAGCATGAGGTCCGCAAGTTGATTGCGGGCCCGACCGTGTTCATCTGCGACGAATGCGTCGAGTTGTGCATGGACATCATCCGCGAGGAAACCAAGAGCAATCTGGTCAAGTCATCGGATGGCGTTCCGACTCCGCAGGAGATCTGCAAGGTTCTCGATGACTACGTGATCGGGCAGAAGGTCGCGAAGCGCGTCCTGTCGGTGGCGGTCCACAACCACTACAAGCGGCTGAACCACGCCCAGAAGAATTCCGACGTCGAGTTGCAGAAGTCGAACATCATGCTGATCGGCCCGACCGGCTGCGGCAAGACGCTGCTCGCGCAGACGCTGGCGCGCATCCTCGACGTGCCGTTCACCATGGCCGACGCCACGACGCTGACCGAGGCGGGCTATGTCGGCGAGGATGTCGAGAACATCATCCTCAAGCTGCTGCAATCGGCCGAGTACAACGTCGAGCGGGCGCAGCGCGGCATCGTCTATATCGACGAGGTCGACAAGATCAGCCGCAAGTCGGACAATCCCTCGATCACTCGCGACGTCTCGGGCGAGGGCGTGCAGCAGGCGCTGCTGAAGATCATGGAGGGGACGGTCGCGAGCGTGCCGCCGCAGGGCGGGCGCAAGCATCCCCAGCAGGAATTCCTGCAGGTGGACACGACCAACATCCTGTTCATCTGCGGCGGCGCCTTCGCCGGGCTCGACAAGATCATCGCCCAGCGCGGGCGCGGCTCGGCCATGGGCTTCGGCGCCGAGGTCAAGGATCCGGACGAGCGGCGGGTGGGCGAGCTCTTTCAGGAGCTCGAGCCGGAGGATCTGCTGAAGTTCGGGCTGATCCCCGAGTTCGTCGGCCGCCTGCCGGTGCTCGCCACGCTGACCGACCTCGACGAGGACGCGCTGATCAAGATCCTCACCGAGCCGAAGAACGCGCTGATCAAGCAGTACCAGCGGCTCTTCGAGATGGAGGACGTGAAGCTCACCTTCACCGAGGATGCGCTCGGGGGCATCGCCAAGCGGGCGATCGACCGCAAGACCGGCGCCCGCGGCCTGCGTTCGATCCTCGAGGAGGTGCTGCTCGACACCATGTTCGAGTTGCCCTCGATGCAGGGCGTGGCGGAGGTGGTGGTCAACGAGGAGTGCATCCTGCGCAAGGGCGAGCCGCTGCTGATCTACGTCGACCGCAAGGAAGGCTCCTCGGCTTCGGCCTCCTGACCCTGACCCCTTCTCCGGAGGGGGCGCGCCGGAACGCTTCGGCCGCATCGGCGCCGCTGAACGTCCTGCCGCTTCGGCCGGCCGGCGGCCCGCCTCAGCGCAGTTCGGTGACGGTGGTCGACGGCGGCTTGCTGGCGTCGAAGCCGAACCAGCGCATCGACAGGTCGCGCAGGGTGCCGTCGGCGCGCATGTCCTCCACGATCCGGGCGAGTTCGGTGGCGAGTTCGGGATCGCCCTGCGCGATGGCGACCGCCGCCGGCGCGGAGAACAGCGGCTCGCCGACGATGCGCAGGTCGCGTCCCCGGGCGATCTGGCCCTCGATGGCGACGCGGTCGTCGATCAGGGCGTCGACCCGGCCCTCGGAAAGCGCGAGGTAGTCCGGCCCGCTGACGGCGTAGGCGACGATCTCGGGGGCGTCGATGCGGTAGGCGACCGGCGGCGCGCCGGGCAGGCCCATGTCCTTTCGCTCCAGGTACATCTCGAAGATCGTGTCCTCGATCACCGCGATCTTGCGGCCGCTCGCGCCCTCGATCGAGGCGACCGGATCGTCGGCGCGCACGGCGAGCGCAGCGAAGCCGTAGGCGTAGGTCGCGGGAAAGACGAGACGCTCGGCGCGGTCGGCGGTCGGGGTCATCTCGGTGACGGCGATGTCCCAGCGGTCGCCCCAGTCGCCGGCGACCTGCTCCTCCCACGGCGGGGTGACGAACTCGGCGCGGGCCCCGAGGCGGTCGGCGATCTCGCGGGTGACGTCGACGTCGAAGCCAGCGTATTCGCCGATCGGCTCGCGCCAGGAATACGGCGGCCATGCCGGGTCGGTGGCGCCGACCAGGATGCCGCTGTCGCGGATCCGGTCGAGGACGAGGCCGGCGGCGGCGGGCGCGGCGACGAGGAGAAGAACGGCGGCGCCAACGGCAGTGACCACGCGCATCGGAGCGCTCCCCTCTCTTTGGGTCCGAGGTCAGGATAGCATGTTCCGCGGCGTGCGGTAACGGTTCTTGACGAGGCGGCGCCGTGCGAACAGAAGTGAACGGCATGCGTCGGGGAGGAGGGTCCGCATGGCCGCGGTGACGGGATCGGACGGGGTGGCGCGCTGCCACTGGGCGGGCGCCGAGGCGGAGTTTCCGGCCTACCACGACACGGAATGGGGCTTTCCGGTCACCGACGACCGGCGTCTCTTCGAGAAGATCTGTCTCGAAGGGTTCCAGTCCGGCCTGTCCTGGCGGACGATCCTGGTGAAGCGTGAGAACTTCCGCGCCGCCTTCGCGGGGTTTGACTTTGATTCAGTGGCCCGGTTCGGACCGGCGGACGTGGAGCGGTTGCTTGGCGACGCGGGCATCGTCCGCCACCGGGGCAAGATCGAGGCCACCATCAACAATGCGAGGCGCGCTGTGGAGATGCGCGAGCGCGAGGGCTCGCTGGCGGCGTTCTTCTGGCGCTACGAGGCGGCGCCGCCCGGGTCCGGGGAGGAGTTGCGGGCGACATCGCCCGAGTCGGTGGCGCTGTCGAAGGAGTTGAAGAAGCGGGGATGGAAGTTCGTGGGTCCGACCACGGCCTATGCGTTCATGCAGGCGATGGGGCTCGTGAACGACCACGATCCGGGCTGCTTCGCCCATGCGCGGGTCGCAGCGGCGCGGCGGGCGTTCACGCCGCCGCCCTGACTGGACCCGAGGGTCGGCAGGCGCCATAAGGGACGGGCAACGCAAGGCGACGAGGCGGGCATGGGCCTTCTGGCGCAACTATTCACCTGGTGGAACGGCGAGACCGTGGCGACGCGGCTCTGGACGGCGCGCAACGGCCGGCGCGTCGGCGAGGACGAGGCGGGCAACGTGTTCTACCAGTCCGCCGACGGCGCCCGGCGCTGGGTGATCTACAACGGCGAGATCGAGGCGAGCCGGATCGCGCCGGAATGGCACGGCTGGCTGCACCACACCTGGCAGGAGCCGCCGACGGTGAAGCCGCCGGCGCGCAAGCCCTGGGAGAAGCCGCATCTGCCGAACCTGACCGGCAGCGACGCGGCCTATCACCCGCCCGGAAGCCTGCGTTCGGACCGGCCGCGCACGCTGCGCGACTACGAGGCCTGGACGCCGGACTGAAGATCCGGAAGGAGCAGCGGATGGCGCAGAACAGCGTCGCCGAGACGGTGATCGGCGCCGTGGTGATCGCCGCGGCGGTCGGCTTCGTGGTCTATGCCGGGCAGGTCAGCGGGCGACAGGCGACGCGGGACAGCTACGCCCTGTCGGCGCGGTTCCGCAGCGTCGAGGGGATCGCAGTGGGGACGGACGTGCGTCTCGCCGGCATCCGGGTCGGATCGGTGACCGGGCTTTCGCTCGACCCGGCGAGCTACGAGGCGTCGGCGACCTTCTCGGTCGATCGCAGCCTGCAACTGCCGGACGATTCGGACGTGAAGGTGGCCTCGGAGGGACTGCTCGGCGGGTCGTTCGTCGAAATCACGCCGGGGGCGTCGGACGTCATGCTGGCGGAGGGGGACGAGATCCTGAACACGCAGAGCTCGGTGAGCCTTCTGAACCTCCTGATGAAGTTCGCGGGAGGCGGGCAGTGAGGTCGGCCATCGGGCCGGCGCTGGCTTTCGCGCTCGTGGCGGCGCAGGCCGTGGCGGCGCAGTCGGCCGGGCCGACGGCGAACTCGCCGGCCGTCACCGGCGGGCAGATCGCCAACAGCCAGGACACCGTGCCGGTGCGGCAGGTCACGCTGCGCGCGCTCGACAGGCTGAACGGGCGGACGCAGGACATCACGATGGGCGTTGGCGAGACGGTGCGGTTCGGCCAGCTCGAGATCCTCTTCGAGGCCTGCCGCGTGCCGCGCGAGGCGCCGGAGAGCGACGCCTACGCCTTCCTGAGGATCCGCGACGTGCGAGACGCCGAGCCGCGGTTCTCGGGATGGATGTTCGCCTCGTCGCCGGCGCTCTCGGCGCTCGATCACCCGCGCTACGACGTCTGGGTGCTGGATTGCGCCGGGGCGTGAGCCCGCCCGCGAAACCTGGTCGGGTCCATGTCGGGCGCGACGGACCGGTCAGGTCCGGCAGGCGCGCGACAACGAAGGGGCCTTCGGCAAGGCACGGGCGGCCGACGTCCGGCTAGCGTGCGTTCCCCTGCGTCGACTCCGCGTTGGCGGCGGACGGCGTCGCGAGGCGGAGGAGTGCTGCGCGCGGCGTGTCCGCGACGAGGGCGCGGAAGTTCGCGGGGCGGTCCAGCGCGGTGGCCAGGCGGCGGCGGTACTCGGCGCGGGATATCTCGACGGCGCCGAGGCGCAGCAGGTGATCGTTGACGAACTGGGTGTCGAGGAGGGTGAAGCCGCCGGCATTGAGGCGGGCGACAAGGGCGACGAGGGCGAACTTCGAGGCGTCGCGTTGGCGGGTGAACATGCTCTCGCCGAAGAATGCGCCGCCGATGGCGACGCCGTAGAGGCCGCCGGCCAGCCCGGTGTCGTCCCGGATCTCGACGGAATGGGCGTAGCCGCCACGGTGGAGGTCGAGGTAGAGCCGGCGGATGCGGGCGTTGATCCAGGTCTCGGGGCGGTCGGCGCAGCCGTCGAGGACGCCGGCGAAATCGCGGTCGATCTCGATCTCCATGGGGGCGGAGAGGAAGCTGCGGGCGAGGCGGCGCGGGACGTGGAGCCCGTCGAGCGGGATGACGCCGCGCCTGCGCGGATCGACCCAGAACACCTCGTCCGTGTCGGCCGAATCCGCCATCGGGAACACCCCGGAGGCGTAGGCCCGCAGCAGCAGCGCCGGCGTGATCTCGTCGGCCACGGGAGGGCCTCAGCTTTCCTCGCGCGCGAGGAAACCTTCGAGCCAGTGAATGTTGTAGCGGCCGGCCTGGATGTCGGGCTCGTCGAGCAGCGCGTGGAAAAGCGGGGTCGTCGTGGCGACCCCATCGACGACGAGTTCGGAGAGCGCCCGTTGCAGGCGCGCGAGCGCGAGCTCGCGGGTGCGGGCGTGCACGATCAGCTTGCCGATCAGGCTGTCGTAGTAGGGCGGGATCGTGTAGCCGCCGTAGATGGCGCTGTCCATGCGCACGCCGAGGCCGCCGGGGGAGTAGTAGGTCGAGATCGTCCCCGGCGAGGGTCGGAAGTCGGGTAGGCTCTCGGCGTTGATGCGGCATTCGATGGCGTGGCCGGTCGGGACGAGATCCTTCTGCGCGAAGGACATCGGCAGGCCGGCGGCGACGCGGATCTGTTCCTGCACGAGGTCGACGTCGTAGATCGCCTCGGTCACCGGGTGCTCGACCTGGAGCCGGGTGTTCATCTCGATGAAGTAGAACTCGCCGTCCTCGTAGAGGAACTCGATGGTGCCGGCGCCGGCGTAGTCGATGCGGGCGACCGCGTCGGCGCAGATCTTGCCGATGCGGGCGCGGGTGGCGGCGTCGATGACGGGGGAGGGGGCTTCCTCGAACACCTTCTGGTGACGGCGTTGCAGCGAGCAGTCGCGTTCGCCGAGATGGACCGCCTTGCCCTTGCCGTCGCCGAAGACCTGGATCTCGATGTGGCGCGGGGCGCCGAGGTATTTCTCCAGATAGACCTCGTCGTTGCCGAAGGCGGCCTTGGCCTCGGCGCGGGCGGTCTGGAAGGCGGTCTCGATATCGTCGGCGGTGCGCGCGAGCTTCATGCCGCGGCCGCCGCCGCCGGCCGTCGCCTTGACGATGACCGGATAGCCGATCTCGGCGGCGACGGTGCGGGCCTCGTCGAGGGTGGGGACGGCGCCGTCGGAGCCGGGAACGCAGGGCACCCCGAGCCTTTTCATCGTGTCCTTGGCGGTGATCTTGTCGCCCATCAGCCGGATGTGCTCGGCGGTCGGGCCGATGAAGGCGATGCCGTGGTCCTGGACGATCTGGACGAAGGTGGCGTTCTCGGAAAGGAAGCCGTAGCCCGGGTGGATCGCCTCGGCGCCGGTGATCTCGCAGGCGGCGATTATGTTCGGAACCGACAGGTAGCTCTGGCCGGCCGGCGGCGGGCCGATGCAGACGCTCTCGTCGGCCATGCGCACGTGCATGGCGTTGGAATCGGCGGTCGAGTGGATGGCGACCGTGGAGATGCCCATCTCCTTGCAGGCCCGGTG
>NZ_JAGOID010000025.1 GCF_017995835.1 Amaricoccus sp. | reverse complement strand
CGGCTGCTCGATGCGAAGGTGATCAGGCTCGGGCTGTCGCCGGTGCTGTGCGGCGATCGCGCGATGCATCCCGACTGGCCCGGGCTCCTGAAAACGATCACGGCGGCGTTGTCCGAATGGGGTCCGCGCGCGGCTGACGAGGGGCGCGTGCTCGGGATCGAGAACCATCAGGACTTCGGCTCGGGCGAGCTCGTCGCCTTCTGCGAAGCGCAGCCGGGGGTCGGGATCACCTTCGACATGGGCAACACCTTCCCGGTCGCCGAGGCGCCGCTCGACTTCGCCCGCGTCGTGGCTCCCCATGTCGTTCACCTGCACCTCAAGGACTACCGCGTGCAGTTGTCGCCGGAGGGGTTCCGGCTGGTCCGCTGCGCGGTCGGCGACGGCTGCGTCCCCCATGCCGAGATGATCGCGCTGATCGTGGCGGCGGGGGCGACCCCGGACGCGGTGCTGGAGCCGGCGGCGCTCGAGGCCCGGCATGTGCGGCTGCTCGCTCCGGGCTGGTGGCAGGGCTATCCGCCGCGCGACGCGCGCGGGCTCGCGGCCTGCCTCGCGGCGGCGCAGGCCAACCGGCTCCACGAGGATGCGGATTTCCGCACGCCGTGGGAACGCGGCGCCGACGCGGAGCTCGGGGACTACGAGATGGCGATGATCCGGCGGAGCGTCGCCAACATGCGCGCCGCCGGGATCATGTGAGGAGAGCGGGATGGACAGGGAACTCAGCGGCAGGACCGCCTTCGTGACCGGATCGGGCAGGGGGCTCGGCCGCTGCATGGCCGAGCGGCTGGCCGAGCTCGGCGCCGACGTGGCGATCCACGACCTCGACGCCGCCGGCCCGGCGAAATACGGCGAGTTCCGCGACCTCGGGGAGGTGGCCGAGCGCATCCGCGCGCACGGGGTGAAATGCGTGGCCGTGACCGGCAACATCGGCGACAGGGACGCCGTCGCCCGGATGAAGGCCGAGATCGAGGCGAGCCTCGGCGAGGTCCACATCCTCGTCAACTGCGCCGGCGGCGACATCGGCGCCTCGGGCGGCAAGCCGGACCCGAACGACGCGCTGAACGTCTCGTTCGAGGACATCAAGGTTCTGACCGAAAACAACCTGATCGGGACCATGCTGGTCTGCCAGGCCTTCGTGCCGCCGATGGTGGCGCGCGGCGCGGGCGCGGTCGTCAACATCGCCTCGGCCGCGGCGCATCTCGGCTGCTCGCCGGAGGTGGTCTATTCGACGCTGAAGGCGGCGGTGGTCCACTATACCCGCTGCCTCGCCAGGGAACTGATCGAGAAGGGCGTGCGCATCAACGCGGTCTCGCCCGGGCCGACCAAGTCGGCGCGCTTCCAGGCGACGCGGGTGGTGGACCCGGAGCGGATGAAGAGCGGCCAGATCTCCCTCAACCGTTACGCCGAGCCGGAGGAGATCGCCGACGCTGTCGCCTTCCTCGCCGGCCCGCGGGCGAAGTTCATCAACGGACAGGTGATCCGCGTCGACGGCGGCCTCACCCTCTTCCCGGGATAGGCCCACGCCGCTCTCGTCACGGCGGCTTTCGAACGAATCGAGGCCGGACTCGGTCTGGTCGGCGTCCGGGCCCCGCCACGACGACGCGGCGCCAAGTCGCCGCGCCAGGCGACGCGCCCCGCACGGCGTCCTGGGGCGTAGTGAAGATGCTGACGACGGGAATGGACCCGCCACAACATGCGGGGCCGCATCGTGTCTCGTCTCGGATGCGTCGAGCTTTGTCGACGACCCCATCCTTTATGTGGATGAAGGAACCTCCGCCGGTCTTTGATCAGAAAACGAGCAATTGTGCGCGTGTCACAGCACCGTCACGAGCAATTATCTTGCCAATCAGGCGCGCTCGCCTTTACATTGTGCCCAGTCAAAGAAAACACCGGGGGAGGTATCCGTGGACGGCGGCATGGCGGCGCCTGCGGGCGGAATGTCATTGGAACGCGCGGTCCTGACCGCGAGCGCACCCATCGCGGACGCGGCCGCGGCCTTCGCCGACCTCGCTGTGGCCGGCGCGGCGAGCGGCCTCTGTCTCGTCGCCCTGTTCGTGTCGCCGGAGGCGGATCTGTCGCTGGTCGCCGCGGCGGCGGCGGACGCCTTCCCCGGCGTGCCGGTGATCGGTTGCACCACCGCGGGCGAGATCTCGCCGCGCGGCTACGTGTCGGGCGAGGTCGTCGCCATCGGCTTCGCCGCCACGCACTTCGCCGCACGGATCGACACGATCGACGACCTGCGCGACTTCGATCCGGCGCGCCTCGGCGACGGGGCGATCGCGATGCGAGGTGCGCTCGCCGCCGAGAGGCCCGACTGGCCCTGGGAGTTCGCCTGGCTTTTCAACGACGGCCTCGCGCAGCGCGAGGACCTGCTGGTCGCGGCGTTGCGCTACAGCCTCGGCGCGGTGCCGCTCTTCGGCGGCTCGGCGGGGGACGGGCTCGACTTCCGCCGCACCGCGGTTCTCGCGAACGGCGCGGCGCGCGAGAACGCTGCCGTGCTGGCGGTGCTGCGCAGCCGCTGCCCGGCGCGGGTGTTCAAGTTCGACCATTTCCGCCCGACGCGCGCCAGCATGCGGGTGACCCGCGCCGACGCGGCGCGCCGGGTGGTCCACGAGATCGACGGCCGCCCCGCCGCGGCCGAGTATGCCCGCCGCATCGGCCGGAGCGTGGACGAGCTTTCGCCCTATGTCTTCGCCGCCCATCCGGTGCTGGTCACGGCGGCCGGCGGTCACGGCGTGCGTGCGATCCAGAAGGTCGAGCCGGATGGCGGCCTCAGCTTCTACGCCGCGATCGAGACCGGGCTCACCCTGACGCTGGCCCAGCCCACCGACATCTGCGCGCATCTCGCCCGCTCGCTCGACCGTCTGGCGCATCCGGTGCGGCCGGTCGCGGTCATCGGCTGCGACTGCATCCTGCGGCGGCTGGAGGTCGAGCAGAGCGGCCAGGAGGGCGCGATGTCGCGCGTGCTCGCCGACCGCGGGGTCGTCGGCTTCAACACTTATGGCGAGCAGTTCAACTCGGTGCACGTCAACCAGACGTTCACCGGCGTCGCGATCTACCCGCCCGACGACGGCCTCGACTGAGGCTGGCGGCGTCGGGCGGCCGGTCCCGTCACATGAACAGGCCGGCGTTGTTGATCAGGACGATGCGGATCGCATAGAGGACGAGGATCGCCACCAGCGGCGTCAGGTCGAGCCCGCCGAGGTTCGGCAGCACGCTGCGGATCGGCCGGTAGATCGGCTCCAGCAGCCGCTCCAGCCCGTTCCAGATCTGCCAGACCAGCGGCTGGCTGCGGTTCAGGACGTTGAACCCGATCAGCCAGCTCATGATCACGTGCGCGATCACGACCCACCAGATCACGTCGAGGACGAGAAGCAGGATCTGCAACAGTGACGTCATGGTATCTTCCGCGCGGCCAGGGCCCATTCAGGTAGCCTGCGCGCCTCCCGACCGCAAGGCTGGCGCGAAACGGCGCCCGCCCATGCGCGATCCGCGTCCCCGCGCCGGGTTGACGGTCGGCGCGGCATCGGGTAACGCACGCTCCTCCGAATTTCCGAGGGCGGCCGGAGCCGGCCCCCTTGGCGTGCAAGGACCGAGCCTATGTCCCGTCGTTGTGAACTGACCGGCAAGGGCGTGATGACGGGCAACAACGTCAGCCACGCCAACAACAAGTCCAGGCGGCGCTTTCTGCCGAACCTCAACGAGGTGACGCTCGCCTCCGAGGCGCTCGGCCAGAGCTACCGCCTGCGCATCTCCGCCGCCGCGTTGCGGTCCATCGACCACCGTGGCGGACTCGACGCCTTCCTCGCCAAGGCCGACGACGCCGAATTGTCGCCGAAGGCGCTGAAGATCAAGCGCGAGATCTCCAAGGTCTCGACGGCCGCGTGAGGCGGCCCGTGACCCGGACGTTCCGGATGCTGGCGTTCGCCGTCGGCGCGTCGCTCGCGCCGGTCGCCGCGCTGGCGCAGCATGACGCTGCTGTCGTCCACGCCGGCGACCTCGCGATCAGCGACGTGACGCTGGCGGCGACCACTCCGGCCGCGCCGGCGGCGGCGGTCTATCTCACCATAGCGAACGCGGGCGCGGCGCCCGACCGGCTCGTCTCGGTCGAAACGACCGCCGCGCGCCGGGTCGAGATCCACGACACCGTGATCACCGACGGCGTGGCGCGCATGACCGCGCTCCCCGACGGCGTCGAGGTTCCCGCTGGCGGCGAGGCGACGCTGGCGCCGCGGGGCCGGCATGTCATGCTGATGGGGTTGACGGCGCCGCTCGCGGACGGCGCGCGCGTGCCCCTCACCCTCGTCTTCGAGACCGCCGGCCGGGTGGAGATCGAGGCGCCGACGCATGTCGGAGCGCCTGCGCAGGGCACGGGGCACGGCGGCTGACGGCTGCGACCGGTTAACGTGACGTTCACGAATTATCACGTTGACGTAACGAAGCTTTAACGGATTCAGCACGGTTCGTGAAAAGTTGCTCCCGGGGGCGCATTTTCGCTTGCGCTTCCGGTCCCGGGGCCTCATATGCCGGCCCCTGACGCCAACGCACGCACCTCTGCTCGGGCGCGCCACAAACGCGAACTCAAGTAGCGACGGTAACGTCTCTTTTGGAAACGTCGAGGCCCCGCTGGGCCCCTCGGTCTGATGGAGATGACCATGATGCATGTCGCCGCCCGTCCGGGCATTCCCGCAACCTTCGACGTCCATCCCCACGCGAGCGCCGTGTCGCCGCGGCAGGACGCCTACATCCGCAGCCGCGACTTCGACCGGCCGACGATGGTGTTCGACCTCGCCATGCTGCGGGGCAAGTACCGCGCGCTCGCCGACGGGCTCGGCGAGACCGTGGCGATCCACTACGCCGTCAAGGCGAATCCGGCCCCCGAGGTGGTGGCGGCGCTGGCCGAGGAGGGCGCGCGCTTCGACGCCGCCTCGCGCGGCGAGATCGACCTCTGCCTCGCGCTCGGCGTGCCGGCGGCGCATGTCGCCTTCGGCAACACCATCAAGCGCGCCGCCGACATCGCCCACGCGCATGCCGTCGGG
The DNA here is from genome assembly GCF_017995835.1 of Amaricoccus sp. Taxonomy (GTDB): domain Bacteria; phylum Pseudomonadota; class Alphaproteobacteria; order Rhodobacterales; family Rhodobacteraceae; genus Amaricoccus. Next base: position 27,874 of record NZ_JAGOID010000025.1, on the reverse strand, counting down.
GTGGAGCAGTTCGCGGCCGATTCGGAGGCGGAGCTCTACAAGATCGCCGAGCACGCCCCCGGCGCGCGGGTGATCCTGCGGCTCCTCGTGGAAGCGTCGGCCGCCGACTGGCCGCTCAGCCGCAAGTTCGGCGCCTCGCGCCGCGAGACGTTGCGGCTGATCGGCCTCGGCCGCCTGCTCGGGCTCGACGTCGCCGGCCTGTCGTTCCACGTCGGCAGCCAGATGCGCGAGCCGCGGTTGTGGGCGCAGACGCTCGATGCGGCGCTGTCGGTCTGGACCGAGGCGGCGGAGCAGGGGCACGGCCTGCGCGTCCTCAACATCGGTGGCGGCTTCCCGGCCTTCTACGGGGATCCGCTGCCCGAGACCCGCGCCTACGGCGCCGAGGTGCTGCGCATGGTGCGCGCCCGCTTCGGCGACGGGGTGGAGCTGATGGCCGAGCCGGGACGCGGCCTCGTGGCCGAGGCGGGCGTGATCTGCGCCGAGGTGCTGCTGGTGGCCAGGAAGGACCAGGACGACCTGGCGCGCTGGGTCTATCTCGACATCGGCAAGTTCTCGGGCCTCGCCGAGACGATGGACGAGGCGATCCGCTACCAGATCGAGAGCCGCCACGGCGCCGAGGCCGAGACCGGCCCCTGCATCCTCGCCGGCCCGTCCTGCGATTCGGCCGACGTGCTCTACGAGAAGCGCCCGGTGCAGCTGCCGCTGGCGCTGCGCGAGGGGGACCGGGTGCGGATCCTGTGCACCGGCGCCTACACGACGAGCTACTCGTCCGTGGGCTTCAACGGCTTCCCCCCGCTCGACGCGGTCTTCCTCGACTGACCGCCGCGGCCGGGGCATAAGGGCAGGGCCGCCGCGCGACGGCGGCCCGAACGAGAGGGGTCCATGAAGGCTGCCGCGGACGGCGCGCTCTTCGCCTCCTACAACGTTCACAAATGCGTCGGCGTCGACCGCCGCTTCGACCCGGAGCGCATCGGCGCGGTGATCGCCGAGATCGGGGCGGACGTGCTCGCGGTGCAGGAGGCCGACCGGCGCTTCGGCGACCGGGCAGGGCTCCTCGACCTCGCCGCCATCGAGCGTGACGCCGGGCTCGTGCCGCTGCCCGTCGAAACCGATCATGCCGGCAACGGCTGGCACGGCAACATGATCTTCGTCCGCGAGGGGCTCCTGCGCGACCTGCGTCAGGTGACTCTGCCGGGACTGGAGCCGCGGGGCGCGCTGGTCGCCGATCTCGACCTCGCGGCCGGTCCGGTCCGGGTCGTCGGGGCGCATCTGGGGCTCCTGCGCCAGTCGCGGCGAATCCAGATCGATCGTCTGCTCCTGCACGCCGCCGAGGCCGCAGAACGGCCGACGGTGCTGATGGGCGATTTTAATGAGTGGCGCCACGGCCGCCGTTCCGCGCTGCACGGGTTCAGCCCCGGCTTCGGGCCGCTCGGACTCGGGGCGCCGAGCTTTCCGTCCTATTTCCCGGTGCTCGCGCTCGACCGCATCATCGCCCGACCGGGGCAGATCCTCGGCCACGTCGCCGCCCATGACAGCCCGCTGGCGCGCAAGGCCTCCGACCACCTGCCGATCAAGGCCCGCGTCCGGCTCGCAAAACCCAAAGGCTGACGCCGGCCCGCGTCCGCCCGGGGCTTCTTCCCGGCGACGCGCCGGGATAGACAGATGGGCGCAACTTGCCGCGGGGACGCTGTGCCGACCGGAGCCGATCGCAGGGGCGTCTTCGCGTGGATGCTGTTCGACTGGGCGAACCAGCCGTTCCAGACGCTGATCGTGACCTTCGTCTTCGCGCCGTGGTTCGTCGCCGAGGTGGTCGGCGATCCGGCGCGCGGTCAGGCGCTCTGGGGGGCCGCGGCGGCGATCGCCGGGGTCTGCGTGGCCGTTCTCGCCCCCGTCCTCGGCGCGGTCGCCGACCGCACCGGGGCGCGCAAGCCCTGGGTGCTCGCCTTCTCGGTCCCCTACCTCCTCGGTTGCGTCGGCCTGTGGCTGGCGACGCCCGCCATGCCGGACCCGACGGTCGTTCTCGTCTGCTACGCGCTCGCCTTCATCGGCTCCGAATTCGGCCAGGTGTTCATCAACGCCATGCTGCCGAGCCTCGCGCCGCGCGCGGAAATCGGGCGCATCTCGGGCTCGGGCTGGGCGCTCGGCTATCTCGGCGGCGTGGTTTCGCTGCTGATCGTGCTGGCGCTGCTCGCGCCGGCGCCGGGTTCGACGCTGACGCTGCTCGGAGCGCCGCCGATCCTCGGGCTCGACCCGGGGCAGGGGGAGCCGGCCCGCGCCACCGGCCCCTTCGCGGCGATCTGGTATGTCGTCTTCGCGCTGCCGATGTTCCTCTGGACCCCCGACGCGCCGGGCCGGCCGCTCCGAGGCGCGGTGCGCGCCGGGCTCGCCGATCTCCGCGCCACGATCGCCACGGCGCGGGCCCGGCGCGATCTCCTGCTGTTTCTGCTCGCCTCCATGGTCTATCGCGACGCGCTGGTCGGGCTCTTCACCTTCGGCGGCATCTACGCGGCCGGCGTCCTCGGCTGGGGCATGTTCGAGCTTGGCCTCTTCGGGATCGTCGCCGCCGGGGTCGGCGCGGCCGGGGCGTGGATCGGCGGGCGGGCCGATCACGCCTATGGGCCGCGGGCCGTGATCGTCGCCTCGATCTGGGCGCTGATCGGGCTTTGCGTCCTCGTCGTCCTGACCACGCGGGAGAGCGTGCTGCTTCTGCCCGTGCCGCCCGGATCGCGGATCCCCGATCTCGTGTTCTTCGCCGCCGGCGGACTTCTCGGCGCGACCTCGGGGGCGTTGCAGGCGGCGTCGCGCACGCTCCTCGTCCATCAGGCCGAGGGGGTGATGCAGCCGGGCCAGGCCTTCGGGCTCTTCGCGCTGTCCGGCAAGGCGACCGCCTTCCTCGCCCCGGCGCTGATCGCCGCCGTCACCGCGGCGACCGGCTCGCAGCGGCTCGGGCTCAGTCCGGTGATCCTGCTTTTCCTTGTCGGGCTGGTCCTGCTATACGGGGTTAAAACCACAACCGAGCAGCACCGGGGACAGGCCGCATGACCGGACGGCTCCTTGCATTGGCGCTGGCGGCGGCGCTGAGCGCGCCCGCAGCCGAGGCTCAGACGGCGCAGTCGCTCTTCGCGGCCAAGTCGACGCCGACCGACCACCGGGCGACGCCGATCGGCGGCAACTCGCGCGGCTGCATCGCCGGCGCGGTGCAGCTGCCGGAGAGCGGCCCGACCTGGCAGGCGATGCGGCTGTCGCGCAACCACCACTGGGGCCATCCGCGGACCATCGACTTCATCGAGCGGTTGAGCCGTGAGGCGACCCGCTACGGCTGGGCCGGGCTCTATGTCGGCGACATCGGCCAGGCGCGCGGCGGGCCGGTCGCGGGCCATGCCAGCCACCAGAGCGGCCTCGACGTCGACATCTGGGTGCTGCCGGCGACCCGGCTCGATCTCACGCGGGCGCAGCGCGAGAGCCTGTCCTCGATCTCGGTCCGGGCCGCGAACCAGCGCGAGGTCAACGAGCGCTGGACGCCCGCCCATGCCGCGATCATCGAGGCCGCGGCGCGCGACCCGGACGTGGAGCGCATCTTCATCACCGCGCCGGCCAAGTTGCAGATGTGCGCCGACGCCGGGCGCGGCGACCGGGAATGGCTGCGCAAGGTGCGCCCCTGGTGGGGCCACGACGACCATTTCCATGTGCGCCTGAACTGCCCCCGCGGGGCGTCCGGCTGCGTGCAGCAAGACCCGGTCCCCCCCGGCGACGGTTGCGCCGACGCCGTCTGGTGGGTGACGGAGGCGCTCGAGCCGCCCGACCCGAACGCGCCGGCCCCGCCCAAGCGCGTCCCGCTGACGCTCGCCGATCTGCCGGAGCAGTGCGCCGCCGTGCTGAACTGGCGGTGATCCGCGCGCTCGCCGCCGCGCTCGCGCTCGGCCTCGCGATCGCCGACGCGGCCGCGCCGGGACCGCGGCTGGAACTCGACAGACGTATCGTATGGGAGGCCGGCGAGGCGAGATTCGGCGGCTTCTCGGCGATCGAGGTGCAGGACGGCGGCCGGAGCTTTCTCACGATCAGCGACCGCGGACGCTGGGCCGCCGGGCGGTTCCTGCGCGAGGAGGGGGGCCGGCTGGAGCGCGCCGAGCTCGTCGGCTTCGGCAGGCTCCACGGCGTGAACGGAAGGCCGCTGCCCGTCGGCGAGGAAGCCGACGCCGAGGGCGTCGCCATGGACGACCGCGGCCGGGTCTATGTCAGCTTCGAGGGCTTCCACCGCATCCGCCGCTACGACGACATCGACGGCCGGGCCACTGCAGTCCCGGGGCATCCCGACTTCAAGCGTCTCCAGGGAAACTCCGCGCTGGAGGCCATCGCCATCGACGCCGACGGCGCCATCTTCGCGATACCGGAGCGATCGGGCGCGCTGGAGCGGCCGTTCCCGGTCTACCGCCTGCGCGACGGCGTCTGGGACAAGGAACTGGAGATCCCGCGCTCCGGCGATTTCCTCGTCTCCGGCGCGGACTTCGGGCCGGACGGCCGGCTCTACGTGCTCGAGCGCGCCTTCGCCTGGTACAGCGGCTTCGCGACGCGGGTCCGCCGGTTCGAACTCGGGCCGGACGGTCTGGGCGAGGGGACGACGCTGCTCGAGACGGGGATGGGCAGCGTCGACAACTACGAGGGCATCTCGGTCTGGCGCGACGACGCCGGCGACATCCGGGTGACGCTGATCGCCGACGACAACTTCTTCGCGCTCCAGTCCACCGCCATCGCCGAGTATCTCGTCGTCGAGGGTTGAGGCCGAGCGCCTACCGGCGGGCTCTCGCGGACCTTTCTTGACCTTTGACATTTTTATCGTGTGCAATCAAGTAGTTAACCTGTCTATCACGCGTGTTAGCCCGTGTTGCGCCGGGTAGCCTGGTAGACTCGCCGGTATTCCAGCCGGATAAAACCACGCCGTTTCAGCCGCTTGCCTCGCCCCGCCAGGGCACGCGGCTTTCACGCCGATCAGAGCCGGTCGAGGGCGCGCGCCGTGAGGCGGGGCCAGTCGGCCATCCGGTTGCGGAACCAGCTGCGCTGGCGTTTGGCGTACCGGCGGGTGGCGATCGCCATCGCGTTCCGGGCCTCGTCGAGGTCGATGCGGCCTTCCAGATGGGCGACAAGCTCCGCCGCGCCGATCGCCCGGCCGGAAGGCGCGGCGAGGTCGTGGCCGGCGGCGAGGAAATGGCGGCATTCGTCGAGCGCGCCACCTTCGATCATCTTGTCAATTCGCTGCCGTATATCATGGACAAGATGCATGTTCTCGACTTCAATAACCGCAGGTTCGGCGTCTCCGAGCGGCAACACGGGTGCGGCGGGCTCGCGCCGCCACGACGCGAGGCCGCGGCCGGTGGCGGCGAAGACTTCCCAGGCCCGCATCAGGCGCATCGGGTTCCTCCGGTCGAGGCCGGCGAGCGTCTCGGGGTCGTCGCGGGCGAGGTCGGCCTCGAGCGCGGCGCGACCGCCGTCGGCGTGGCGAGCCATGGCGCGGGCGCGGATCTCGGGCGGCGTCGGCGGGATCACGGCGAGGCCGCGGGTCAGCGCCTCGAAGTAGAGGCCCGTGCCGCCGACGACGATGGGCCGCAGGCCGAGGGCGCGAGCCTCGGCGAGCGCGGCCGTGGCGTCGGCGAGCCAGGCGCCGACGGAGTAGGGGGCGTCGCAGGGGACGTGGCCGTAGAGGCGGTGCGGCGCGCGGGCAAGATCGGTGTCCGAGGGACGCGCGGTCAGCACGCGCCAGCAGGCGTAGACTTGGAGCGCGTCGGCGTTGATCACGACGCCGCCGTCGCGCTCGGCCAGCGCCAGCGCCAGCGCCGACTTGCCGCTGGCGGTGGGCCCGGCGATCAGCACCGGGCGCGAGGGCGTCATCGGCCGTGCTCCGCTTCCCAGGCCAGCGCGCTCGCGACGCTCGACGTGTACCGGGCCTCGGGCGGGCGGATCCCGTGGGTCAGCAGCGCCCGGCGGATCTCGGGGTTGGCGGCGGCGATATAGAGGCGGACGCCGCGCCGCCGCGACTTGCGGGCCAGGCCCTCGACCACGTTCGCGCCGGTCGAGTCGAGGAAGGGCACCGCCGCGAAATCGAGCACCAGCGCCCGGTTCGTGTCCTGGATCGAGTCGAGCACCGAGCCGATGGACGCCGCCGCGCCGAAAAAGAAGGCGCCGGTGATGTGAAAGACGACGATCTCGGGATTGGCGGCCGCCGTCTCGTCGTAACCGGTGCCGCGGTCTGCCGTGTCCTGACCGACGAACGGCGTCTCGGTCTCGACCGCGGCCTGCTGGCTCATGCGATTGATGAACAGCACCGAGCCGAGCGCGAACCCGACGATGATCGCCTCGGTCAGGTCGCGGAACACCGTCAGCAGGAACGTCACGGCCAGCACGGCGGCGTCGCCGCGGCCCGAGCGGAGAAGAACGGCGATGGCCGGTTTCTCGATCATGTTCCAGGCGACCACCGCCAGGACCCCGGCCAGCGCCGCCAGCGGGATGAAGGCGGCGAGCGGCGCGGCCACCAGCATGAAGAGGAGCAGGAAGACGGCGTGCAACATGCCGGCGACCGGGCCGTGCGCGCCGGCGCGGACGTTGGTGGCGGTGCGGGCGATCGTTCCGGTCACGCAGAAGCCGCCGAAGAGCGCCGAGCCGACATTGGCGACCCCTTGCGCCACCAGCTCGCAGTTCGACCGGTGCCGCCGCCCGGTCATGCCGTCGGCGACGACCGCCGACAGGAGCGACTCGATCGCGCCGAGCAGCGTGAAGGCGACTGCGGCGGGCAGCACCTGCGTCGCGAGATCGAGGCTGAAAGCCGGCAGCCGCGGCGACGGCAGCCCGGAGGGGATGCCGCCGAACTGCCCGCCGATGGTGTGGACCGGCAGGGAGAGCGCCGCGGTCGCCGCCGCCGCCAGCGCCACGGCGATCAGCATTCCCGGCCAGTGCGGCCGGAACCGGCGCAGGGCAAGGATGACCGCAACGGTCCCGACCGAGACGGCGACTGCGGCAGGGGTCACACTCGCGCGCGCCGCCCACAGGGCGGGGAGCTTCCCGAGGAGCGCGCCCGGCTCATGTTCGAGCGTCAGGCCGAACAATTCCTTGATCTGGCTGGAAAAAATTATGACGGCAATCCCGGCGGTAAAGCCGACGGTCACCGGGAACGGGATGAACTTTATATAGGTTCCGAGCCGCAGGAATCCGGCCGCCAGCAACAGGAGCCCCGAGATCGCGGTCGCGAGGATCAGTCCGTCCATGCCGTGCTCGGCGACGGTCGCCGAGACCAGCACGATGAAGGCGCCGGCCGGTCCGCCGATCTGGAAGCGCGAGCCGCCGAGCGCCGAGACGAGGAAGCCGCCGACGATGGCGGTGAACAATCCCTGCGCCGGGCTCGCGCCCGAGGCGATGGCGATGGCCATGCTGAGCGGAAGGGCGACGATGGCGACGGTCAGCCCGGCGATCGCGTCCGAGCGCAGCTGGCGCGCGCCGTAGCCTTCGCGCAGCACGGTGACGAGCTTCGGGGTGTAGAGCTCGGCAAAGCTCGCTGCATTCGGTTTCGTCATGGGTTGGGATTGGTGATGCTTTCCGGCGCGCGGAGCAAGAGCGCCGAGAGCGCCTACGACAGGATATCCAGATAAGTTACATAATCTCGCTTATCCGACATGTGCATTCCGCTGAGCGCGCCATCCGCCCGACCCCCCGGACCCTTCCCGGCCTTCCGGAATGACAGGTTGACCGCGGACGCTTTTCGTTCTGCAATGAAGGCCATGGGCCCACGGCCACAAAGCCACGGCCACAAAAGAACGACAGGGAGACGATCATGGACATCCCGACGATCAACGGCAAGCCGCCACATTCCGCGGTGACGCGCATTGCGGCGGCGGCGCGCGCCGGACGGCTGGATCGCCGCGAGTTCCTCGCGACCGCGACCGCGCTCGGCGTGACCGGCGCCGGCGCCTACGGAATGCTCGGCCTGACCATGCCGAGCCGCGCGCGCGCACAGGAACCCGTGCCCGGCGGCGTGATCAGGATCGCCATGTCGGTGATGCGCATGGACGACCCGCGCATCTTCGACTGGTCGCAGAAAGGCAACCAGGGCCGGCTGATCGTCGAGCCGCTGGTGCGCTACACCTCCGACTTCACCTTCCAGCCGTGGCTGCTGGAAAGCTGGGAGGTCAACGACGACGCGACCGAGTACACGCTCCACGTCCGCAAGGGCGCAACCTGGACGAACGGCGATCCGTTCAAGGCCGACGACGTCGTCTTCAACCTCTCGCGCTGGTGCGAGAGCCATGTGCCGAACAACTCGATGGCGACGCGCATGGCCCCGCTTCTGGAGAAGAAGGGCGAAGAGACCTTCATGGGCGACGTCACCAAGGAGGACGGAACCGTCGTCCAGGAGGAGCAGGTCCGCGAGATCTTCGGGCCGCGCGACGGCGCGATCGAGAAGGTCGACGACTTCACCGTCAAGCTGCGCCTCGCCAACCCGGACATCACCATCGTGCCGAACTTCGCCGACTATCCGGCGCTGATCGTGCATCGCGGCTTCACGGGCGACCTCTCGGTTGATCCTGTCGGCACCGGACCTTGGGAACTCGTCTCGACCGAGGTCGGCGTGCGGGCCGTCTACCGCAAGCGCACCAACGGCGCGTGGTGGGGCGACGCGGCGCCCGACATGGGGCCGGTCTTTCTCGAAGGCGTCGAGTTCATCGACTACGGCACCGATCCGTCGGCGACGATCGCGGCCTACGAGGCGCGCGAGATCCACACGAGCTACGAGACGCCGCCCTCCTACGTCGAGATCTTCGACTCGCTCGGCCTCGCCAAATCCGAGGCGGTGACCGCCAACACGCTCTGCGTGCGCATGAACGTCACCCAGCCGCCTTTCGACGACCAGAAGGTGCGCAATGCCGTCCAGCTCGGCGTCGACAACCAGGTCGTGCTCGACCTCGGCTATCAGGGGCTCGGACGCAAGGCCGACAACCACCATGTCGGGCCCATGCACCCGGAGTACTTCGAGCTCCCTGCCCCAACCCGCGACCCGGACAAGGCCAAGGCGCTGATGGCCGAAGCCGGTCAGGCCGACACCGAGCTGGAGCTGATCTCGCTCGACGACGACTTCAACCGCAACACCTGCGACGCGGTGGCGGCGCAGTTGCGCGACGCGGGGATCAACTGCAAGCGCACCGTGCTGCCGGGGAACACGTTCTGGAACAACTGGACGGGCTATCCGTTCTCGGCGACCGAGTGGAACATGCGGCCTCTCGGCGTGCAGGTCTACGCGCTCGCCTATCGCTCGGGCGAGCCGTGGAACGAGACCGGCTTCGCCAACGAGGAGTTCGACACGCTGCTGGCCGACGCCTACGCCATCGCCGATCCCGACAAGCGCCGCGAGGTGATGGCCAAGATGGAAAAGATCATCCAGGACAGCGGCATCCTGGTCCAGTCCTACTGGCGCTCGACCTTCCGGCACTCGACGGACGACGTCCACGGTCTCGTCATGCACCCGACCTTCGAGATCCATCTGGAGAAGACCTGGCTCTCCTCCTGAGCCGGTCCCCCCAAGCCGTCCCGCCCCGGCCCTCGGCCGGCGCGGCTGAACGAGGGAGCCCGGGGGAATGATCGCCTTTCTTGCGAAACGCGTCAGCGTGATCCTGCTGACGGCGCTCTGCCTGACGTTGATCGTCTTCGCGCTGGTCAACCTCAAGCCGAACCTCGTCAAGCTCGCCAAGGAGCAGACCGGCAGCCGGATCACCGAGCAGCAGGTCGCGGTCTGGCTGGACCGGAACGGCTTCAACCGGCCCTTCATCATGCGCTACGGCGAGTGGCTGGGCGGGGCCGTGCAGGGCGATTTCGGTCGCTCGACCCGGTTCAACGCCTCGGTCTCCGAGGTGCTGTGGCCGCGGCTGTGGCTGACGGCGAAGCTGATGTTCTGGGTCATGGTAGTGATGATCCCCGGCGCGCTGTTGATCGGGGTGCTGGCCGGGATGCGCGAGGGCTCGGCGCAGGACCGCATCCTCTCGACATTCGCCATCGCCACGACCTCGACGCCGGAATACGTCTCCGGCGTCGTGCTCACGGTGATCTTCGCCAGCCAGATGGTTGGCCTGCAATGGTTTTCCGGGTCAGCGACCTCCGCCGCCGACGAAGGGATCACTCTCTACAACTTCGCCCTGCCCGTGCTCACCATCGCCATCTACGGCATGGGCTACATCGCCCGGATGACGCGGGCCTCGATGGCCGAGGTGATGACGCAGCAATACATCCGCACTGCACGGCTGAAGGGCGTCAGTTTCCGCGGCGTGGTGATCCGCCACGCGCTCCGCAACGCGCTGATCGCGCCGTTCACGGTGATCATGCTGCAATTCCCCTGGCTGCTGACCGGCGTCGTCATCGTCGAGACGCTGTTCAACTACCGCGGCTTCGGCTGGCTGCTGATCGAGGGCGCTGCGAACAACGACATCAACCTGCTGCTCGCCTGCTCGATCGTCGCGGTGGTGATCGTGCTGGTCACCCAGCTGATCTCCGACATCGGCTATGTCTGGCTGAACCCGCGCATCCGGGTGAGCGGCTGATGGAGGCGCTGGGGCCCTGGGAGATCCTCGCAGGCACGCTGGCGCGGTTCGGTCCGGTCTGGGCGGGGCTCGCCGTGATCCTCGGCGCGAGCTTCGCGCGTCGGAGGAGCCTCGGGCTCTATGGCCGCGTCTTCCATACCGCGATCGGGACGATCGGCTTCGCGCTGGTGGCGTTCTGGGCGCTGACGGCGATCCTCGCCGACCATGTCGCGCTCTTCGACCCCTACGCGCAGAGCAGCGTGCTGCGGAACAAGCCGCCGGGCTCGCTCGACCCCGCCTCCGGCCTGCCCTATCTCTTCGGCGGCGACGCGCTCGGGCGCGATGTGTTCAGCCGCATGGTCTGGGGCTCGCGCTCGGTGATGGTGATCGCGCCCCTCGCCACGCTCTTCGCCTACATGGTCGGGGTCATGCTCGGCCTGCCGGCGGGCTATGTCGGCGGCTGGCTCGATACGGCGCTGTCGTTCCTCGCCAACCTCGTTCTCGCCTTCCCGGTGATCCTGCTCTTCTACCTGCTGGTCACGCCCGAGATCCGGCAGACCGCAATCCCCGGGACGATGGCGGCGGTGCTGTTCGCGTTCCCGGTGCTGTTCTTCGTGGTGTTCTTCTGGAGCCGGTTTCGCGAGCGGCCGGAGACGCTGTGGCTCTGTCTCGGGCCAACGCTCGCGATCGGGACCTTCGTCTATCTCGGGCTGATCGGCGTGTGGGATCCGACCGGGCGGATCGCGATGGATGCGAACACGCTCAATATCTTCCTCGCCGTGGTGTTCATCTCCTCGCCGACGGTGTTCCGCATCGTCCGCGGGTTGACGCTCGACATCAGGACCCGCGACTACGTGGCCGCGGCGCAGACCCGGGGCGAGAGCCCGTGGTACATCATGATGTGGGAGATCCTGCCGAACGCCCGCGGCCCGCTGATCGTCGATGCCTGCCTGCGGATCGGCTACACCACCATCCTCCTCGGGACGCTCGGCTTCTTTGGCCTCGGCGTCAGCCCGGAGAGCCCGGACTGGGGCTCGACGATCAACGAGGGGCGCAAGCTGCTGCGGATCTACGTCCACCCTGCCCTGCCCCCTGCCCTCGCGATCATGAGCCTGGTGCTGGGGTTGAACCTGCTGGCCGACGCGTTGCGCGAGCAGTCGATGAGGGATTGAACGGGACGCCACCGGCACATTGCGACGCCGTCCGAGACTGTTCCGCCTTCAGCTCCTGCGCTGCGCGAAGAGCCACTCGCGGGGACCCGCGATGTCGTAGGCAATGGCCCAGGTCGACATGTGCGCCGCCGCGCCTTCGAGGCTCTCCCCCTCCGGGACCACCGTTCCCGGCATCAGGACGACGTAGTTCACCTGCGCACCCTCCGCCAGCATCGCGCGGGAGGCGCGGTCGAACTCGGTCGCGCTCCAGCGGCCGTTCCAGACCGCGCGGGCGACCGTCGCCCCCTCGGCCTCAAGCGCGGCGGCGATCGCGTTCTGGCCGGGGAAGGCCTTGGCGTCTTCTTCGGCGACGATGATGAACTGGGGATGCCCGGCCATCGGCGCGACCAGGTCCGCGTCCCACTGGCAGGCGACGAGCAGCGAGGCGGCGAAGAAATCGGGATACTTGATGTTCATCGCGATCGACAGCATCCCGCCGCCGGATTGCCCGGTGGTGTAGAGCCGGTCTCGGTCCAGCGGAAATTCCTCGGCCAGCGCCTCGATCAGGCGTTTGACCGTGTCGACATGGCCGGTCGTCTCGGACTGGTCATTGGCCACCGTCACGTCAAAGGCCGGGGCGATCACGAAACAGGGGTTGCGCGCCTGTTCCTCGGGGCGGGTCCAGACCACCGCGCCGAGGCCCTGCGCCAGCGTCATGGTGACGGGTTTGCCGGTCAGCGAGGCATCGTGCATGAAATTGACCAGCGGATAGCGCCCAGCCGGGTCGAAGCCGGGCGGAACGAACAGGTTGTAGGCCAGCACGATGCCGTTCTCGGGGTCGGTGAAGCTGCGCTGCTCAAAATGCTCGACCAGCAGGTTGCGCGCCGCCGTGGTCTCCAGCGTGTGGCCCGCCGCGGTGACGGTCGCCTTTGGCGCGTCCAGAACGACGTCGCGCCCGGTCCGGCGATAGAGCCGCGCCGCCGCGTCCTCGGGATCGAGCATGACGAGAACGAACCTGCCCCGCGACGCCGCGTCCGCCGGATCGGTCGAGGTCGCGGCGAGGACGTCGGTGAGCGTGCGTCCCTCGACGCTGAAATCCGCGAGCGACAGCGACAGCGCCTCGACAGCTTCGGGATACTCGACCGCCACCCCGACCAAGCGCATCCCGTTCCCGAAGACCTCGGTCAGCGCGGTCGCGCCGACAGGAACTCCGAGACCGGCCGCGACGACCATCCGCGGCAGGCCGAGCGCGCCCGTGCCCGCGATGATGCGCGAAAGAAGTTGGCGGCGGTTGGTCATCTGGATCCCCGGAATCCCTTGTTCATTGCGGGTATCGGCGAAATGCGTCGGTCCCGTCGAGCCCCAAAGCCCATCGCCTGCAAGCGCCGCCGGCGCGTTGCGCCTCCCGGAAGTCGTGCTAACCTGTCGGCCGCATCCTGACCCCACCGGATCGCCGGCCGGCCGACGCGGTCGCTCTGTCCTTGCGGAGGCCTTATGGCCGACCCCGTCCTCGAAATCGACGACCTCTCGATCAGCTTCTTCACCCGCGCCGGCGAGATCCCGGCGGTGATGGATTTCTCGGCCGCGGTGGCGCCCGGTCAGGCGCTCGGTCTCGTCGGCGAGAGCGGCTGCGGCAAGTCGACGGTGGCGCTCGGGGTGATGCGCGACCTCGGGCGGGCGGGGCGGATCGTCGGGGGCCGGATCCTGTTCAGAGGCCGCGACCTCGTGACCATGCCGGAGCCGGAGCTCAGGGCGATCCGCGGCCGCGAGATCGCCATGATCTACCAGGAGCCGATGGCCTCGCTGAACCCGGCGATGAAGGTCGGCCGGCAACTGATGGAAGTGCCGATGATCCACGACGGCGCCTCGGCCGCCACGGCGCGGGCCGAGGCGCTCGCCATGATCGAGGCGGTGCGCCTGCCCGACGCCCGGCGCATCCTCGACAGCTACCCCCATCAGCTCTCCGGCGGCCAGCAGCAGCGCATCGTCATCGCCATGGCGCTGATGCCGAAGCCGGCGCTGCTGATCCTCGACGAGCCGACCACCGCGCTCGACGTCACCGTCGAGGCGGGGATCGTCGATCTGGTCAAGGAACTGGGCCGCGAGACCGGCGCCTCGATGCTGTTCATCAGCCACAACCTCGGGCTGGTGCTCGACGTCTGCGACCGCATCTGCGTGATGTATTCCGGCGAGGCGGTGGAGACCGGGTCGATCGAGGAAATCTTCGCCTCGATGCGCCACCCCTACACCCAGGGCCTTTTCCGCTCGATCCCGCTCCCCGGCGCCGACAGGACCGCGCGCCCGCTCGTGCCGATCCCGGGCAACTTCCCCCTGCCCCACGAGCGGCCGCCGGGCTGCAACTTCGGGCCGCGCTGCGGCTACTTCGTCGCCGGGCGCTGCGACGCGCACGAGATCCCGATGCGGCCGGCCGGTCCCGACCACGCCTCGCGCTGCATCCGCTTCGACGAGATCGACTGGACCTCGCCGCCCCCTGCCCCGGTCGCCGAGGCCACGCCGTCGCCGGGCCCCGTCGTGCTGAAGGCCGACCGGCTGCGCAAGTACTACGACGTCGCGGCGAGCGCGCTCACCGGCGGCGCCGGCAAGGTCGTCAAGGCCAACGAGGAGATCTCGTTCGAGGCGCGCGAGGCCGAGACGCTCGCCATCGTCGGCGAATCGGGCTGCGGCAAGTCGACGCTCGCCAAGGTGCTGATGGGCATCGAGACCGCGACGGACGGCACGCTGACGCTGGAAGGTCTCGATATCGGCGCGCTCCCGGTGGAGCGGCGCGACACCGCCACGGTCGCCTCGCTCCAGATGGTGTTCCAGAACCCCTTCGACACCCTCAACCCGAGCCACAGCGTCGGCGCGCAGATCGTGCGCGTGCTGGAGAAGTTCCGCGTCGGTCGCTCGCAGGCCGAACGCGAGGCGAAGATGCTGGAGCTTCTCGACCTCGTGCGCCTGCCCCGCGCCTTCGCCCGGCGGATGCCCCGCCAGCTCTCCGGCGGCCAGAAGCAGCGCATCGGCATCGCCCGCGCCTTCGCCGGGACGCCCAAGGTCGTGGTCGCCGACGAGCCGGTCTCGGCGCTCGACGTCTCCGTGCAGGCCGCCGTCACCGACCTGCTGACGGATCTGCAGCGCAAGAACCGCACCACCATGCTGTTCATCAGCCACGACCTCTCGATCGTGCGCTACCTCGCCGACCGGGTGCTGGTGATGTATCTCGGCCATGTCGTCGAGATCGGCGCGACCGGGAAGGTCTTCGCGCCGCCCTACCACCCCTATACCGAGGCGCTGCTCTCCGCCGTCCCGATCGCTGACGTCACCGTGGAGAGGAACCGCATCCTCCTGCAAGGCGACGTGCCCTCGGCGGTCGATCCGCCGCCGGGCTGCCCGTTCCAGACCCGCTGCCCGCGCAAGCGCCAGGTTCCCGGCGACCTCTGCGAGACGGTGGCCCCCCCGTTGCGCGCGCTGGCCCCCGGCCACGAGATCCGCTGCCACCTTCCCGATGACGTCCTCGCCGCGATGGAGCCGGTGATTCGCACCGACGCCGCGTGAGTCGCGCCGAAGACTGACCCGGGCCGGAGGCGGGTTCCCGCCGTCACGATCGCGTGAGCCGATGCGGGGTTTCGCGAACCCGTCCGGTGACCTATTTCGGCCGCCGAGGTAGCGTTGCGGATTGCATTAAGCAAGTTGGCGCTATCACGGCCGAGTCACGTTGCGTATGATACGCATCGGGTGGCGGGGCTTTGTGCGGCGGCTTAGGGAGATGCAGGATATGCGTGGCGCGGCGACTGGGCCCGAGGCGGGCTTTTCCGGCATGACCGGACTGTTCGTCACGGTCGGAATCTTCTCCGCCGTGGTGAACATCCTGATGCTTACCGGCTCGCTCTACATGCTCCAGGTCTACGACCGCGTGCTGTCGTCGAGCTCCAAGGAAACGCTGGTCGCGCTGACCATCCTCGTCGCCGGGCTCTTCGCCATCATGGGCGTTCTCGACTACGTTCGGGCCAGGGTGGCCTCGCGCATCGGCGCCACGGTCCAGAACCGGCTCGACGAGCGGGTGTTCCGCGCCGTGCTGCGCCGCTCGGTGCTTTCGAGCGAGCGCGCCCGCCCCGCCTCCGGGCTCAAGGACCTCGAGGCGGTGCAGCGGTTCATGTCCTCGCCGGTGCTCTTCGCCATCTTCGACATGCCCTGGGCGCCGTTCTTCATCGCGCTCATCTACACGTTCCACCCGCTGCTCGGGCACCTCGCCGTCGCCGGCATGGCCATCCTGATCGTCATCACGCTCCTCAACCAGCACTTCACCCGCAAGCACGAAGCCGAGGCTGTCCAGGCGACGATGCACGGCGACGGCTTCGCCGAGACCATCCGCCAGCAGGGCGAACTCATCCACGCGCTCGGCATGCGCGACGCCGTCCTCTCGCGCTGGAGCAAGCTGCGCCGCCGCGCCACCAGGGCGCAGCTTTCCTCGTCTGATCGCGTGGGCCAGTTCTCCACCATCTCCAAGACCTTCCGCTTCTTCCTTCAGTCGGCGATGCTCGGCCTCGGCGCCTATGTCGTGCTCCAGGGCGAGATGACGGCCGGCGCGATGATCGCAGGTTCGATCCTGATGGGGCGCGCGCTCGCGCCCGTCGAGCAGGCGATCGGCGGCTGGCCGCTCTTCCTGCGCGCCCGCATCGGCTGGGATCACCTGCGCACGCTGCTCTCCTCCACGCCCGACCAGGCCGACGTCACCGCCCTGCCCCGCCCGCGCGCCTTCCTCGACGTCACCCAGATAACCGTCTTCCCGCCCGAGCAGCAGAAGGCGAGCCTGCGCATGCTCGACTTCCAGATCCGACCGGGCCAGGCGCTCGGCGTGATCGGCCCCTCGGCCTCGGGCAAGTCGACGCTCGCCCGCGTGCTGACCGGCGTCTGGCGCCCCGCGTCCGGCTCGGTCCGGCTCGACGGCGCGGCGCTCGACCAGTACGATCCCGACACGCTCGGCCGCTACATTGGCTACCTGCCGCAGGACGTCGTGCTCTTCGACGGCACCGTCGCCGAGAACATCGCCCGTCTCGACCCGAGCCCGAACCCCGAGGCCGTGGTCGCCGCCGCGCAGCGCGCCGGGGCGCACGACATGATCCTGCAACTGCCGCAGGGCTACGACACGCCGGTCTCCGCCGGGGGCGCCCGGCTCTCCGGCGGCCAGAAACAGCGCATCGGCCTCGCCCGCGCCTTCTACGGCGACCCGGTGATGCTGGTGCTCGACGAGCCGAACTCCAACCTCGACTCCGCCGGCCAGGACGCGCTCAACGTCGCGATCCGGCAGGCGAAGTCGGAAGGGCGCGTGGTCGTCATCATGGCGCACCGCCCTGCCGGCATCGCGGAGTGCGACCTGATCCTCATCATCGACGGCGGCGTCGCCAAGGCCTTCGGGCCGCGCGACGAGGTGCTGAAGGCGCATGTGCGAAACTACGCGGCCGTCGCCGGCCGCATCGGGGCGGAGGCGCAGTAGCATGGCCGCCGTCGACCGCGAGCCGCACGAGAACCACTGGAACGTCCGCGGCTTCCTTCTGCTCGGCTACGCGACGCTGTTCGCGCTGGTGGCCGGTCTCGGGATCTGGGGCACGCTCAGCAGCATCTCCGGCGCGGTGATCGCGCCCGGGACGATCGAGGTGGAGGGCAACCGCCAGGTGGTCCAGCACCTGACCGGCGGGGTGATCGCCGCCATTCACGTCCGCGACGGCGACGCCGTCGAGGCGGGCCAGGTTCTCGTCGAACTCGAGGGCGACCAGCTCCGCACCGAGCTCGGCATCGTCGAGGGCCAGTGGTACGAGATCCTCGCCCGCAAGAGCCGCCTCTCCGCCGAGCGCGACGTGCTCGACGCCATCACCTTCGATCCCGAGCTCATCGCCCGCGCCGCGGTCGATCCCGAGACGGCGAAGCTGATCACCGCCCAGCAGCAGCAGTTCGACGCCCGGCGCAAGGTGCAGGGCGAGGAGGACTCGCAGCTCGCCGAGCGCGCCGCCCAGATCTCCAACCAGATCGACGGCCTCATCGCCCTCGAGGGGGCGACCACAACACAGATCGAGCTCCTCCAGCGCGAGATCGAAAGCCAGGAGACCCTGCTCGCCGAGGGCCTGACCCAGCTCACCCGCGTGCTGACCCCGCAGCGGGAACTGGCCCGGCTCAAGGGCAGCGCGGCCCAGGTCGAGGCGGCGATCTTCGAGAACCGCGGCAAGATCGCCGAGACCAACATCGAACGCGTCCGCCTCGTCTCCAAGACCCGCGAGGAGGCGATCACCGAGCTGCGCGAACTCGAGTTCCGCGAGATCGAACTGCGCGAGAAGCGCATCTCGCTCAAGGACCAGATCAGCAAGCTGCTGCTGCGTGCTCCGGTCTCGGGCATCGTCTACGCCAACACCGCCGACACGCTTCGCGGCGTGGTCCGCCCGGCCGAGCCGGTGCTCTACATCGTGCCGAAGGATGTGCGCCTGATCGTCAGGGCGCGGGTCGACACCACCCATATCGACCAGATCCATGTCGGACAGGAGGCGAAGATGCGGTTCTCCGCCTTCGACCAGCGCACCACGCCCGAGGTCTGGGGCCACGTGACCAAGGTCTCGGCCGACGCGATCGAGGACCAGCAGACCCGGATGCGCTACTACCTCACCGAGGTCGACATCACCGAGGAGGCGCGAGACAAACTCGGCGCAGTGACGCTGCTGCCCGGGATGCCGGTGGAGGCCTACATCCAGACCGGGGACCGCAGCCCGCTGCACTACCTCACCAAGCCGCTGACCGACTACTTCGCCAAGGCCTTCCGCGAAGGCTGACAGCACTTCCGCTCGATCCCTTCGGCACGGGCCGCAAGGCGCACGCCGAAGGGCCCCGGAAGGAACCGAGCGGAGCTGTTCATGTCATACGGCCTCCGCCTGAATGCCTCGCGCCTGCATCAACGATTCAATCCGACTCTTTTGCTTGGCATATGCGTTGTGCATACGTTGTGCATAAGGTGTGCATCGAAGGATCCGCCGTAAACCCTTGACGCCGAAGTCTTCAGCCGGCGACCGTATCCCGCGGCCGAGGCACGGGCCCTCGCCCTCGCCCTTCAGCGTTTCCCGCCTCGGCGCCGAGGTTGATCGTACGGCCGCCAGTCCCCGCCGCAATGGCAGGCATCGCCTTCTCCGCGCCCGCCCTGACCGCCTACTTCGTGCCGAACATCCTGTCCCCCGCATCCCCCAGCCCTGGCATGATGTAGCCCTTCTCGTTCAGGCGCTCGTCGAGGGCGGCCGTCACCACGCGCACGTCCGGGTGGGCCTCGGCCATGCGGCGGACGCCCTCGGGCGCCGCGAGCAGGCAGAGGAAGCGGATGTCGCCCGCGCCCTTGGCCCTGAGAAGCGAGACGGCGGCCGCCGAGGAGTTGCCCGTGGCGAGCATCGGGTCGAGAACGATCGTCACGCGCTCGTCGAGGTCAGCCGGGACCTTGTCGTAGTACTGCACCGGTTGGAGCGTCTTCTCGTCGCGATAGAGACCGATGAAGCCGACGCGGGCCGAGGGGATCAGCTCCAGCACGCCGTCGAGCAGGCCGTTGCCCGCGCGCAGGATAGAGATCAGCGCGAGCTTCTTGCCCAGCAGCGTCGGGGCCTGCATCGACTGGAGCGGCGTCTCGATGGTCATCGTCGTCATCGGCAGGTCGCGGGTGACCTCGTAGGCGAGAAGCAGCGAGATCTCGCGCAGTAGCTGGCGGAACCCAGCCGTGGAAGTCTCCCGGTCGCGCATCAGGGTCAGCTTGTGCTGGACGAGCGGGTGATCGACGATAGTGAGCTGGTTCATGCGGTCTCCAGGCGGGCTGTCAGGCGGGCGCGGGTCGCTTCGTCGCAGAAGGCGCCCGCAAGCGCGTCCCGGTTGATGGCGGCGAAGTCGGCCGGCGTCCAGCCGAAGCCGGCGGCCAGCGCCGCGTATTCCAGCGGCAGCGTGGTATCGAAATACGGCGGGTCGTCGGTCGAGAGGCCGACGCGGACGCCGGCCCCGCGCAGGCGGGCGACCGGGTGCGCGGGCCAGTCCGGGTAGAGGCCGAGGGCGAGGTTGGAGCCCGGATTGACCTCGAGCAGGATCTCCTCCTCGGCCAGGCGGCGCACAAGCGTCGGGTCCTCGACGGCGCGGACCCCGTGCCCAATGCGCTTGACCGGCAGGTAGTCGAGCGCGGCCTCCACGCTCTCGGGGCCGGCGACCTCGCCGGCATGGACCGTGAGCCCGAGCCCCGCCTCGGCGGCGATGGCGTAGGCGCGGGCGTAGTCGGAAGGGTGGCCGAAGCGTTCCTCTCCCCCCATGCCGAAGCCGGTCACGCGCGGATGTGGGTTCGCCACGATCGTCCGGGCGGCGCGCTCGGCCCGCTCGCGGCCGAAATGGCGGATCGCCGTCGGGATGAAGCGGGTCTCGACCTCGGGCACGGCGTCGGCCCCCTGCCCCATGGCGGCGAGAAAATCCGGCCACGCGGCCGGGTCGCCGCTGGCGCAGAGGTCCGGGGCGAGGAAGATCTCCGTGTAGATCACGCCCTGCGCGGCAGAGGCGCCCAGGACGGCGACGACGAGCCGGCGGAAGTCGTCCGGCGTGACGAGGACCGAGCACGCCGCCTCGTAGGTGCGCAGGAACCCGGCGAAGTTGGACCAGAGATACGAGCCGTCCGCGGCGAAGATGCCGGAGAGGTCGACGCCCTTCTCGGCGGCGAGCGTGCGGATGAAGCCCGGCGGCGCGGCGCCTTCGAGGTGGAGGTGCAACTCGACCTTTGGAAGCGCCGCCCAGTCTGTCATGGCCGCGCCACGCCGTGACGGCCGGGCGGCGCTCCGAGGTGGCGGGCGATGGTCTCGGCGACATCGGCGAAGCCGATTAGGCCGAGCGCCGCCGGCGCGCCGGGACCGAGGCCGAGGACGGGGACGCGCTCGCGGGTGTGGTCCGTGCCGCGCCAGGTCGGGTCGTTGCCGTGGTCGGCGGTGAGGATCAGCAGGTCGTCGGGCCGTAGCCGGGCGAACACCTCCGGCAGCCGCGCGTCGAAGGCCTCGAGCGCCCGGGCGTAGCCGGAGACGTCGCGCGGGTGGCCCCAGAGCGTGTCGAAGTCGACGTAGTTGGCGAAGATCAGGTCGCCATCCTCCGCCGTGTCGAGAGCCGCAAGTGTGGCGTCGACGAGGGCCATGTCGTCCTTGTCCTTCGCCAGCGTCGAGATGCCGCGATGGGCGAAGATGTCGCCGACCTTGCCGATGGCGTGGGTGCGGCCGCCGGCGGCCTGCACCCGGTCGAGGATGGTGGGCTCGGGCGGCGGAATGGCGAGGTCGCGGCGGTTCGGAGTGCGGACGAAGCTCTCCCGGCTCTCGCCGACGAAGGGGCGGGCGATGACGCGGCCGACGCGCATCGGGTGGACGATCTCCGCGGCGACTCGGCAGGTCTCGTAGAGGCGTTCGAGGCCGAAACGCGTCTCGTGCGCGGCGATCTGCAACACGCTGTCGGCGGAGGTGTAGAGGATCGGCTTGCCGGTAGCGATGTGCTCCTCGCCGTAGGCTCGCAGGACAGGCATCCCGGAGGAATGAGCGTTGCAGAGCGTCCCGGGCAGGCCGGCGCGAGCGATCAGTGGAAGGGTGACGTCGGGCGGGATCGCCGGGTCAGCCTTCGGGAAATAATGCCAGTTCCAGGGGACGGGGACGCCCGCGAGTTCCCAGTGCCCGGAGGGCGTGTCCTTGCCGCGCGAGACCTCGGTCGCGGCGCCCCAGAGGCCGCGGGGCGTGTCGGGGAGGCCGGTCTCGAGTCCGGAGGCGAGGCGGATCGCCGGTCCGAGGCCGAGGCCAGCGAGGTTGGGGACGCGAAGCGGGCCGCTGCGGCCGTGCTCGGCGCGGCCCCCGGCGCAGGCGAGTGCGATATGGCCGAGGGTGTTGGCGCCCTCGTCGCCGAAGTCGCTCGCGTCGGGGGCGCCGCCGCAGCCGACGGAATCCATGACGAGGAGCGCCGCGCGTGGCATCAGGCGTTCCCGCGGAGGGCCCGAGGCGGCTCGCCCTGCCCCCGGCGGCGGAGGCGGCCTTTGCCGCCACAAGGAGCGCGCAGGTGCGCGCAGAGTCCTTTTGCTGATTTCGCGCCTGTGGGCGCGAAACGACTGCTCTCCAGGTAAGCTAACCTATATGAAATCCTTGGCGCTCTTCCGGCCGCCGAGACACTTGCGGACGTGGGAGCGCGGATCGTCATGCGACGCGCTCCACGATCAGCGCGCCTTCGTCCGGGGCGCGGCCCTCGATGCGGTAGGCGAGGCGCAGTCGTTCGGCGGCGCGCTCGAAGGCCGCCTGGTCGGCGGCGTGGAGACGCGCGATCGGCGTCCCCGGCTCGACCACGGCCCCGAGGCCGAGGAGTCCCTCGAAGCCGACGGAATGGTCGATCGCATCTGCCGCCCGCCGGCGCCCGCCGCCGAGTTCGACGACCGCGTAGCCAAGCGCGCGGCCGTCGATCGCCGCGACGTGGCCGCTCTTGCCGGCGGTCACTTCGCCCATGACGGGCGCGCGGCGAAGGTGGCGGTCGTGGTTCTCGAGAATGTCCTTCGGTCCGCCGAGCGCGGCGACCATGCGCGCGAACCGCTCGGCGGCCGCGCCGCTGTCGAACGCCTCGGCCACGCGGCGAGCACCTTCCGCTGGACTCTCCGCGAGGTCCGACAGCGCCAGAAGTTCGCCGCCGAGCGCCAGCGTCACGTCCCAGAGCCGGCCGTCGATCTCCTCGCCGGTAAGGAAGCGGATGGCGTTCGCCACCTCGACGGCGTTGCCGGCGGCGGAGGCCAGCGGCTCGTTCATGTCGGTCACCAGCGCCACGGTGCGGCAACCGGCCCCGTTCGCCACGTCGACGAGGCTTCGGGCCAGCGCGCGGGCCGCGTCATGAGTCGCCATGAAGGCGCCCGAGCCCGCCTTGATGTCGAGCGCCAGGGCGTCAAGGCCGGCGGCGAGCTTCTTGGACAGGATCGAGGCGGTGATGAGGTCGATCGACTCGACTGTCCCCGTTACGTCGCGGATGGCGTAGAGCCGCCTGTCGGCCGGCGCGAGGTCGGCGGTCTGGCCGATCACGGCGCAGCCGACCTCGGCGACGACGCGGCGGAAGGTCGCGGCGTCGGGCTGGGTGACGTAGCCCGGAATCGCGTCGAGCTTGTCGAGCGTGCCGCCGGTATGGCCGAGGCCACGGCCGGAGATCATCGGCACATAGGCGCCGCAGGCGGCGAGCGCGGGCGCGAGCATCAACGAGACATTGTCGCCGATGCCGCCGGAGGAATGCTTGTCGACCACCGGGCCCGGCAGGTCCCAGCGCAGCACCTCGCCCGAGTCGCGCATTGCGAGCGTGAGCGCCACCCGCTCGTCGATCGTCATGCCGCGGAAGAACACCGTCATCGCGAAGGCCGCGACCTGCCCTTCGGTGATCGCGCCCGAGGTCAGGCCCTCGACCATGAAACGGATCTGCTCCGGGGCGAGCCGTCGCCCGTCGCGCTTGGCGACGATGATTTCCTGCGGGAGCATCAATAGGTCTCGTCGTCCTCGGGAGCGTCCATCCCAGTGTCGAGCGTGGCCAGGATGGCGTCGAGAAGCCCGGAGGCGCCGATGCGGAAATGCTTCGGCCGGGCCCAGCCGGCTCCGAGGATCGCATCGGCGAGCGCGATATACTCGGCCGCTTGCTCCACCGTGCGGACGCCGCCGGAGGCCTTGAACCCGACTCCGCGGTCGAGCCGCGCGATGGTTTCGAGCAGGATGCGCGCCGCCTCCGGAGTGGCGCCGACCGGGGTCTTGCCGGTCGAGGTCTTTAGGAAGTTCGCGCCGCCGGCGATCGCCGCCTCGGCGGCGAGGCCGATCAGGGCCGGATCCTTCAGCTCGCCGGTCTCGAGGATGGCCTTCAGGGGAACCTCTCCCGTGATGTCCTTGACCTCGTGGAGAAGCCCGGCGACGAAAGTCGCCTCGCCACCCGCGACCACGGCGCGCCAAGGGATCACCATGTCGATCTCGTCGGCGCCGTCGTACATGGCGGCCCGGGCCTCGGCCTTGACCACGGCGAGGTCGCCCTCGCCGGTGGGGAAGTTGATCACCGTCGCCACCCGGACTCCGGTGTGCCGCAGCGCCGCTCTGGCCTGGGCGACGAACGCGGGCCAGATGCAGACGGCGGCGACGGAGCCTTCGGGCGTCTGGGCGCGCTGGCAGAGCGCGGCCGCGGCGGTCTCGTCGCAATCGCCGTCGAGATTGGTCAGGTCGAGGCAGACCAGCGCGCGGCGGGCGGCGTTGACGAGAGCGGCGCTCACGGGCGGCTCTTGACCATGTGGCCGAGGCTGAACGCTCCCGGCAGCAGTGCGCCGACGGTGGTGCGGCAGCGCTCCCCGTCGAGGTCCGCGAGGGCGACGGGCGTATCGGAGGCGGCGAACTCGGCGAGCTTCTGGCGGCAGCCGCCGCAGGGTGGCGTCGGGTCCGGGCTGTCCGCGACGACGAGAACCTCGACGATCACGCGGGCGCCGGCGAGGCACATGGCGGCGATGGCGCCGGCCTCGGCGCAGGTGCCTTCGGGATAGGCGACGTTCTCGACGTTGCAGCCGGCGAAGACCCGGCCGTCGGCCGTGCGGATGGCGGCCCCGACCTTGAACCCCGAATAGGGCGCGTGGGCATTCTCCCACGCGTCGAGCGCGACCTTGTGCAGGCTCATGCGCGATGCTCCCGTCGTGAACGCGGCGAGACTATGGGACGCGGGCGGCCGGATTGGCAAGCCGGCGCCGCTATTCGCCGCTATTCGCCGGCGCGCCGCTGGGCCGCGGCGGCCCAGGATTCGAGCTTGCGGTAGATCGTCGAGGGCGAGAGCTCGAGCATGCGTGCGGCGCGCGGGATGGAGCCGTCGCAGTGCTCGATCGTAGCCTCGATCAACTCGCGCTCGACCTCGGCGAGCGGCGTTCCGACGAGGGCGGCCACGTGGTTGCGCGCCGAGACGACGGGGGCGGGCGGCGCCGTCCAGCCCGCCGCCGGCGCCGCCGCCGGTCGGTCCTCGGCCCCGACGAAGACCTCGGGCGGCAGCATGTCCGGAAGCACGACGGCTCCGTCGTGCAGGACCACGATGTTGCGAATGACGTTGAGAAGCTGCCGGACGTTTCCGGGCCACGGCCGCGCGGCGAAAAGCCCCTCCACCCTCGGGTCGAGCGCGACGAAGGCCTTGCCCTCCTCCGCGGCGTACTCGACGAGAACAGCCCGCGCGATGTCCACGACGTCCTCCGGCCGCTGGCGCAGCGGCGGCATGTGGATCGGCACGACGTGCAGCCGATAGTACAGGTCCTCGCGGAAACGTCCCTGCCGCACCTCCTCCGCCGGATCACGGTTCGTCGCGCAGACGATGCGCACGTCGACCGGGATGGGACGTGCCGCGCCGACCGGCTGGATCGTCGACGTCTGGAGGAAGCGCAGCAGCTTGGTCTGCAAAGACAGATCCATCTCGCAGATCTCATCGAGGAAGAGTGTGCCGCCGTCCGCGACCGCCGCGGCGCCCGGCTTGTCGGAGAGCGCGCCGGTGAAGGCGCCCTTCAGGTGGCCGAACACCTCCGATTCCAGCAGGTCGCGCGGGATCGCGGCGCAGTTCAGCGGCACGAAGGGCTTGCGGGCGCGCGTCGACACGGCGTGGATCGCCCGCGCGCAGACCTCCTTGCCGGTGCCGCTCTCGCCGGTGATGAAGACCGTCGCGGTCGAGCGCCCGATGGCGCGGACCATGCGGTAGATCTCCTGCATCGGCGCCGACCGGCCGATGAAGCCCTCGAAGGTCTCGGGCGCGTCGCGCTCCTCCTCGGGCGGAAACGGCTCGAGGGTGGCGATGGCGTTGTCGACGGCCTTGATCAGGCGTGACTCGTCGAACGGCTTGACGAGGAAGTCGAACGCCCCCGCGCGCATCGCCTCGACCGCTCGGTTGATCGAGCCGTTCGCGGTGATGACGACGACACGACACTCCGGCGCGTCGCGGTGGAGCTCGTCGAGGAGGTCGAGCCCGTCGCCGTCGGGGAGCTGGAGGTCGAGCAGGACGAGACGGGGAGGCATGGCCGCGCAGGCGGCGCGCGCCTCTGCAAGGCTCGCCGCGCAGTTCACGAGGTGGCCGGCCCGGGTCAGCACCGCCTCGTAGACCATCGAGAGCGACGACGTGTCCTCGACAATGAGAACGCGGTTCTGCATGCGCGTCCTCTCCCCTAGCCTTCGGCCTGCCGGCTGCGAGCGAAGGCGACCGCAGCGTCGATCTCGATCATGCAGGTCCGCACCTGGTCGGGCAGGTCCGCCGCCTCGCCCCCGTGGGCCGCGATGTTGAGCCTCCGCGCGCAGGACTGGAGCCGCGTAGCGCCGACGGCCCCCGCGACCGAAATCAGGATGTGTGAGGCGGAGCGGATCACCTTGCGGTCGAGAGGCTCGATGGCGCCGCCGAGATCGGCGCGAGACTGCTGGAGGTCGGCCGCCACCTTGTCGAGCAGCTCCGCCATCATGCTTATGCCGATCGACGCGCAGAGCGCATCGAAGATCGCAAGGTCGGCTACCGGCGTCCCGTCGGCGTCGTCCTGCGCCGGCCGATCGGCCAGGGCGGCGGCATTCGTCCCCATATGCTCGCGCAGCGCCGCGCCGAAGTGCTCGATGCTGGTGATGGGCTTGGAGATCAGCCCGTCCGCGCCGGCCGCGGCGATCCTCTCGCGGTGCTCGCGCATCGCGTAGGCGGTAAGCGCGACGATCGGCAAGCGCGCCCGCCGATCGCCCCGGCCGCGGATGGCGCGGATGACATCGAGCCCGGACATGCGTGGCATCTCGATGTCGACGATCACGAGGTCGAACTCGCTCGCCTCGAAGCGCTGGAGCGCCTCCACGCCATCGGCGCACAGCTCGACCTCGGCGCCGAGCGCGGCGAGCATCTGCGTCGCGACCATCTGGTTCGTGGGGTTGTCCTCGGCGAGAAGCACTCGCACGCCGCGCAGCACATCCCGCGACGCTCCCGCGGGCGTCGGCCCATCCGCATCAGGCGTCGCGCCGACGCACAGGCTGGCCGGGAAGGCGAGCCGCACCTCCAGTCCTCCGCCCGGGCTCGCGTCCTCGAGCATGAAGGCGCCGCCGATCTTCGCGCAGAGCCGCCGCGCGATGTGGTGGCCGAGATCCCTGCCCTCCCGTTCGTCCGTCTCCCGCCCGAAGGTCGCCCCCGGCGGGCCGGGCCCCTCATCCCGGACGACGAGCACGACGCCGCCGTCGGGGCCGCGCACGAGGCCGATGCGGACCCGCCCTGCCCCGCCGTGGCGGACCGCGCTCCGGACGACGTTGCCGAGAGCGCGCTCGAGCGCGATGGCGTCGACCTCGAGGGCCGTGGGCGCGGCCGGATCGGCCGCCACGGACAATTCCACGCCATGCTCGCGGGCCTCGCCGGTCCAGCGGCGCGTCACGTGGCGAAGGAGCGCAGCGAGATCCGCCGGCTTGTCGTCGCCGGCCTGCGGCTGGTCGGGCTCGATGAGCCCGCCGACGAGCCGGCCGAGGCTGCTCGTGGCAGCGGCGATCCGGTCCAGTTGCTCCCGCAGCCGCGGCTCCAGCGCTGCGTTTTCGAGCATCGCGACACCCCCGGCCACCCCCAGGAGCTCGCTGCGGACGTCATGCACGATCATGGCCCGGTCCCGGGCCGAGCCGCCCGCGGCGATCGCCTGCATGGAAGAATCGAGCGTCGCCATCGTGATCCCTGCGCGGACGGCACCGAGCGGTCCGGTTTGTCCGGTCTTAACCTTATGGTTGAAGCTCGGCCGCGTTGTTCGTCAGACGATACACGACGATTCGCAAAATGGCAAAATGCAATTTCAGGACGAGTCTACTTGTCGCGCCTCCGGGTCGACGCGGGCCGAAGGGTCAGCCCCCGTCCGCGAGGGCCGGGACAGGTACGGTGCGGGCGGCCGCAATGACGCGGGCAGCGGCGTCGACCGCGCCGCGTCCATGCGCGATCGCGCAGGCGGTGAGGCCCGCCTCGACGGTCGCAAGCGCGCCGAGGAGCATCGGCGGATCGACGTGGCCCATGTGGGCGATCCGGAAAAGCGTCTGCTCCCGCTCGCCCGGGCCGCCGAGGCCGACCCCGAGCGTGAGGCCCGCCTCCTGCTCGCACCAGCGCCGCAGCGCCGTCGCGTCGCCGACGTTCATGCGCAGCGTGGTTACGGCATGG
>NZ_JAGOID010000115.1 GCF_017995835.1 Amaricoccus sp. | reverse complement strand
GCCATGATCTACGAGGGCGCGAACGGGGTACAGGCGCTCGACCCCGTGGGTCGCATGCTCGGGGCCGACAGCGGCAGCCATGTGATGGCGTTCTTCGAGATCGTGAAGGGGTTCATCCGGGAGAACGCAGGGGATGCGGCGATGGGCGAGTTCCTCGACCCGCTGAAGGCGGCGTCGAAGGACCTGCAGGCGGCGGCGACCTTCTTCATGCAGAAGGGCATGAAGGACCCGAACGAGGCGCTGGCGGGATCGACGGACTTCCTGCACCTGTTCGGGCATGTCTGCCTCGGGCTGATGTGGGCGCGCATGGCGAGGGCGGCGCTCGGGCGGGACGACGATTTCGCCCGCGCCAAGCTCGTCACGGCGCGCTACTACATGGCGCGTCTCCTGCCGGAGACGGGGCTGCGGCTTGCCCGGATCCAGTCCGGCGCCGAGCCGGTCATGGCGCTGCCGGTGGAGGCGTTCTGAGGCGTAACACAGTGGTAGTCTGATCAACTAACTGAAAAGGCACGTGAAAAGAGTTAACGTCGCACGGGGATGGGAATGAGCGAATATCGGCTCTACGGCTTCGCCCAGTCGGGCAACAGCTACAAGGCGGCGCTGATGCTGAGCCTGAACGGCGCGGACTGGGAGCCGGTCTTCGTCGACTTCTTCAACGGAGGCTCGCGGACGCCGGAGTACCGCGCGATCAACGAGATGGGCGAGGCTCCGGTGCTGGAGCACGGCGAGACGCGGCTGAGCCAGTCCGGGGTGATTCTGGACTATCTGGGCCGGCGCTTTCGCGCCTTCGCGCCTCAGTCGGAGGCGGACCGGCTCGAGGTGTTGCGCTGGACGCTGTGGGACAACCACAAGCTCACCTCCTATATCGCGTCCCATCGCTTCCTGACCAACTTCGTCCCCGAGGAGAAGCGCGACGCGGCGGTGATCGCCTGGCTGGACGGGCGGGCGAAGACGGCGCTGAAGGTGCTGGAGAGCCATCTGGAGGGGCGGGAATGGATCGTCGGCGACCGACCCTCGACGGCGGATCTGTCCTGCGTCGGCTATCTCTATTTCGGCGACGAGCTCGGCTTCGACGAGGCGGCGCATCCGAACATCGTGCGCTGGCGCGCTGCCATTGCGGCGCTGCCGGGCTGGAAGCATCCCTACGAGATGTTGCCGGGGTATCCGCTGCCCGGGGCGGCGGCCTAGTGGCGGGCAAGTCGCCGATCGATTTCCTCGCGATCGTCTGCGTCGCCCGGGTCCGGGCGGTCCAGCGCGGGATCGCCAGGGCCTGACAAGGGAGGGGTCCGTGACCGAGGCCTATATCTACGACGCCGTCCGCACGCCGCGCGGCAAGGGGCGCCCCGACGGGAGCCTGCACGAGGTGACGTCGCTGCGGCTCTCCGCGGTCACGCTCGATGCGGTCAAGGCGCGCAGCGGGCTGCCCGGGAACGCCGTCGAGGACGTGATCTGGGGCAACGTCACCCAGATCGGCGAGCAGGGCGGCTGCCTCGCGCGCTCCGCCGTGCTGGCGAGCGGCGTCGGCGAGGGGGTGCCGGGGCTCTCGATCAACCGGTTCTGCGCCTCGGGGCTCGAGGCGGTGAACCTCGCGGCGAACCAGGTGCGCGCGGGCGTGGGCGCGGGCTACATCGCCGGCGGGGTGGAGATGATGAGCCGGGTGGCGATGGGCTCGGACGGCGCGGCGATCGCCGTCGATCCGTCGCTCGCCTTTCGCAGCTATTTCGTGCCGCAGGGGATCTCGGCCGACATCATCGCCACCGAGTTCGGCTTCTCCCGCGACGATTGCGACCTTCTCGCGGTCGAGAGCCAGAAACGCGCGGCGCGGGCCTGGGCGGAAGGGCGCTTCGCGCGCTCGGTGATCCCGGTCGACGACGTGAACGGCCTGCGCATCCTCGACCGCGACGAGCACATGCGGCCCGAGACCGACATGCAGTCGCTCGGCGCGCTCAAGCCCGCCTTCAAGGACATCGGCGAGACCATGCCCGGCTTCGACGCGGTGGCGCTGCTGAAGTATCCGCATCTGGAGCGGATCGAGCACGTCCACCACGCCGGCAATTCGAGCGGGATCGTCGACGGCGCCGCGGCGGTGCTGATCGGCTCGAAGGCGTTCGGCGAGGCGCACGGGCTGAAGCCGCGGGCGCGGGTGCGGGCGACGGCGCGGGTCGGGACCGATCCGACGATCATGCTGACCGGGCCGGTTCCGGCGACCGAGCGGGCGCTGGCCGCGGCCGGCATGGGGATCGGCGACGTCGACGTCTTCGAGGTGAACGAGGCGTTTTCGTCGGTGGTGCTGCGCTTCATGCAGGCCTTCGGCGTCGATGCGGATCGGGTGAACGTCAACGGCGGCGCCATCGCCATGGGGCACCCCCTGGGGGCGACGGGGGCGATCCTGATCGGGACGCTGCTCGACGAACTGGAGCGGACGGGCAAGGGCGTCGGGCTCGCGACGCTCTGCGTGGCGAGCGGCATGGGCGCGGCGACGGTGATCGAGCGGGTGTGATTGGGTGACGCCGTATGAATGGAGCGAGATCGTCCGCAACTACGGAATCGTCGCGGCGGGAGCTGTCGGCATCGGGATCGCGATCTGGCGTGCCATCGCTGCGGATCGACAGTCCCGGGCCCAGCGGGATCAGGTCGCGCAGGCGCGCCGCGAGCACGTCGCCGACATCTTCGGCCAGGCGATTGGCAAGCTCGACGATGAGAAGCTGCATGTCCGGCTCGGGGCTATCTACACCATGCGAGAAATCGTGGAGGCCTATCCCGATCTGTCGCGCCCGACGATCGACCTTCTGACGAGCTATCTCGCGACGGTGAACTACGCCGACGAGGAGCCGCCCGCGGACGTTCGTGCTATCATGACCCTGATCCTGCCTCGGGCAGGCGACGATCGGAAGGATAGATAATGAACCGACTGCGTCCCATCGATCCGGGCCCTGAGCCGCTCAACCTACGTCGCGCTTTCATCCGGCGAACGACGCTCGACCACGCCGACCTCAGGGGAGCGGATCTGACGAAGGCCGACCTGACCAACGCTTCGGCGCGATACGCGGATTTCACCGACGCTATCCTCGACGAGACCATCCTTCGCGGCGCGGACCTGACAGGTGCCCGGATCACCGCAGCGCAGCTGCGCGCGGCGATCACTGACGAACGGACGGTTCTGCCGCAGGACGAGCCCAGATCGTGATCGACCTTCCGTGGGGCTGGCGCGCATGGGCCTGATCGACAAGGCGACGGCGCCGGTCAAGACGGGGTCGATCTATCCCGAGCCCTGGGCCGCGATGATGCGGGGGCGCTCGTCGCTCCGTCTCGGCGAGGCGGGCGGCCTGACGCAGTTCGGCGCGAACCTGGTGATGCTCGAGTCGGGGGCGGTCTCGTCGCTGCGGCACTGGCACGAGAAGGAGGATGAGTTCGTCTGGGTGGTCTCGGGCGAACTGGTGCTGGTGCAGGACGGCGGCGAGACGGTCATGCGGCCGGGCGACTGCGCGGCGTTCCGGGCGGGCGAGCCGGACGGGCATCACTTCCAGAATCGGACGGCGGAGGCGGCGAGCTTTCTCGTCGTGGGGTCGAAGGCGCGGGACGAGGTGGCGCACTACTCCGACCACGACCTGAAGCTCGCGATGGTCGACGGCCGGTCGGTGTTCACGCGGCGGGACGGCTCGCCCCTGGAGGAATGATGCCCAAGGTGACGATCGGCGACTGGGTGGAGGAGCCGGAATACGTGCATCCGGCGATCGGGGCGCGGCTCGCGCCCTATGCGCACCGGGCGATCGGGGACGCGGCGGGCCTGACGCAGTTCGGGGTGCATCTGGAGCGGCTCTATCCGGGCGCGCAGTCGAGCCTGCGGCACTGGCATTCGCACGAGGACGAGATGATCTACGTGCTCGAGGGCGAGGTGGTGCTGGTCGAGGACGGCGAGACGGCGCTGCGGGCCGGGGACGCGGCCGCCTGGCGGGCGGGCGATCCGGTCGGGCACCGTCTGGAGAACCGCTCGGACCGGCCGGCGGTCTACCTGGTGGCGGGCACGCGGGCGGCCCACGACGTGGTGAGCTATCCCGACGACGACCTGGTGACGACGCGCGACGGCGCGCGGCGGCGCTACGAGCGGGCCGACGGCTCGCTCATCGGAGAGCGTTGAGCATTGTGCGGGGAGGTCCGGAAGTGAGCGAATCATTTGCCATGAGCGTGGACGCCGACGGCGTCGCCACGATCTCATGGGACCTGCCGGGGCGGTCGATGAACGTGCTGACCGAGGCGGGCATCGCCGAGCTCGGCGCCTGCGTCGACCGGGCGCTCGGGGACGCGGCGGTGAAGGGGATCGTGGTGACGTCGGCCAAGGCGGACTTTGCGGGCGGCATGGATCTCGGGATGATCGCCCGGATGAAGGAGGCGGCGGGGCCGGATCCGGCAAAGGGCGTCTTCGAGGGCGTGATGGCGATCCACGGCTTGCTGCGCCGGATCGAGCGGGCGGGCATGGACCCCAAGACGCTCAAGGGCGGCAAGCCGGTGGCCTGGGCCTCGCCCGGGCTCTCGGCGGGGATCGGGACGGAGATCGGGCTCGCCTGTCACCGCCGCTTCGTCGCCGACCAGCCCAAGGCGAAGGTAGGCTTGCCGGAGATCCTCGTCGGCATCTTCCCGGGCGCGGGCGGCACGACGCGGCTGACGCGGATGCTCGGCGTGATGGCGGCGGCGCCGGTGCTGCTCGAGGGCAGGATGCTGGACCCCAAAGCGGCGAAGGCGGCGGGGCTGGTCGACGAGGTCGTGGCGCCCGGGGAACTGCTCGCGGCCGCGAAGGCCTGGGTGCTGGCGGCGAAGCCGGAGGAGATCGTGAAGCCCTGGGACGCCAAGGGCTACAGGTTCCCCGGCGGCGCGCCCTATTCGGCCGGCGGGTTCATGACCTTCGTCGGGGCCTCGGCGATGGTGCATGGCAAGACGCAAGGGGTGTATCCGGCGGCGCGGGCGATGCTGTCGGCGATCTACGAGGGCGCGCTCGTTCCCTTCGATACGGCGCTCAGGATCGAGGCGCGGTGGTTCACGAGCGTGATGACGAACCCGTCGTCGGGCGCGATGATCCGGTCGCTGTTCCTGAGCAAGCAGGCGCTGGAGAAGGGGGCGAACCGGCCGAAGGTCGAGGACCAGAAGGTCCGCCGGCTCGGGGTGATCGGCGCGGGTATGATGGGCTCGGGCATCGCCTACGTCGCGGCCGAGGCGGCGATCGAGGTCGTGCTGATCGACCGCGACCAGGCGGCCGCGGACAGGGGCAAGGCGACGGTCGAGGGACTGCTGGCCGACGCCGTGAAGCGCAGGCGGCGGAGCGAGGCGCAGGCGGCGGAGACGCTCGCCCGGGTCACGGCGACGGCCGACTTCGCGGCGCTCGCGGGTTGCGATCTCGTGGTCGAGGCGGTGTTCGAGGATCCGGGCGTCAAGGCGGAGACGACGCGCAAGGCCGAGGCGGTGCTGGAGAAGGGGGCGATCTTCGCCACAAACACGTCGACGCTGCCGATCACCGAGCTTGCCAAGGCGTCGCGCGACCCGGCGGACTTCATCGGCATCCACTTCTTCTCGCCGGTGCACAGGATGAACCTGGTGGAGATCATCCGCGGGCGCGAAACCGGGGACCGGGCCGTCGCCAAGGCGCTCGATTTCGTGCGCCAGATCCGCAAGACGCCGATCGTCGTCAACGACGCCCGGTTCTTCTACGCCAACCGCTGCATCATCCCCTACATCAACGAGGGGGTGCGGATGGTCGGGGAGGGCGTGGAGCCGGCGCTGATCGAGAACGCGGCCAAGAGCCTCGGCATGCCGCTCGGGCCGCTGCAACTCGTTGACGAGACCTCGATCGACCTCGGCGTGAGGATCGCCAAGGCGACGCGCGCGGCGATGGGCGACGCCTATCCCGACGGCGCGGTGGACGACGTCGTCTTCGCGCTGGCCGACGCGGGGCGGCTGGGGCGCAAGGCCAGCGCCGGCTTCTACGTCTACGACGAGAAGGGCAAGCGGCAGGGGCTGTGGCCGGAGCTGCGCCGGCGCTGGCCGGCCGCTGCCGAGCAGCCCGACGTCGGCGAGGTGCGGCTGCGGCTCGGCATGATCCAGGCGCTGGAGGCCGTGCGCGCGCTCGAGGAAGGCGTGCTGACCGACATTCGCGAAGGCGACGTCGGCGCCATACTCGGCTGGGGGTTCATGCCGTGGACGGGCGGGCCGTTCGGCTGGCTCGACATCCTCGGGGCGGGGCGCGCGGTGGAGATCTGCGAGGGTCTGGCGGCGCGGCACGGGCCCCGGTTCGAGCCGCCCCGGCTCCTGCGCGACATGGCGGCGACGGGCGGGAGCTTCTACGGCCGGGCGGCCGTGGCCGCCTGATCGAGGTCCGGCGGTTTCCGTCTGGAGCCTTCGGCGTCAAAGGTTTACGGCGGACCCTTCGATGCACGCTCCATGCACGACGTATGCACAACGCATATGCCAAGGAAAAGAGTCAGAATTGAATCGTTAATGCAGGCGCGAGGCATTCAGGCGGAGGCCGTATCAATCATACCGTCTCCGGCTGATCCCTTCGGCAGGCCTGCGCCCCGCAGCCCCCCGGCTGCGCCCATCCGATTCTTCCCCGGATCGCACTTGTCGGGCGCCAGTGGCGCCCGCGCGATCCGGTCGGCCCGCGCCGCAAGCGCGGGCCGAGGGGCCAGCCGCTATCCCTAAGGTTCGCATCGGCGCGCGACTGCCCTGGCTGGCGCGGAACGCGCCTGCCCCGACAGGGCAGTCGCGTGCCGATTTCGCCAACGGTCGAAATCGGCGGGGATATCGGCGAGGTCTCCGCAACGCATCGACCGAACCGATCAACCGGAGCTGGTATCAGGCGGCGTGGGGCCGCGAGCGGCGGGCGCCGAGGCGGGGGATCTGCGGCGCCCGGGCAAGGCGGGCCAGGCGCTCGGCGACCGCCTCGAGAAACAGCCGCTCCCCGATCGGCAGGCCGGCCTGCTCGACCGCGTCGTGAAGCACGGCCAGTGCGCCGGGGCCATGCGCCTCCATCAGGCACGACGCACGCTCACGCACGGCGCGTCCGTAGTCCACTCGCTCCTTGAGCTGCTGTCTCATCGGTACACCCGCTACCGCCTGCCCCAACCATATCACAGAATGCGCTTGCGCCGGAGTTCCTTCAATCTTTCGGCAATCAGTGGGTTAATCGTGTCGCAGTCGCCCGCGGCCGCCGGGCCGCCCGCATCGATCGTGGCCGGCGGGGCCGGCTCTTCGCGCCGGACGACGGCGCGGCGGTAACGGGTCGGTAACCCTCGCGGGACTAGTCCTCGGGCGGACAGGCTCGAGGAGAATCCCGGCTCATGCTTCGCTCGCTCGCGCTCGCGCTCATCGCGGCGTTGTGGCCCGTGGGCGCGCGCCCGGAGGAGATCCCCGCGCCCGACCATGACGCGGCGCTGTGCGAACAGGCGATCGTGAACGGCGCCCGGCGGGGCGGGGTGCCGCCGGAGGTGCTCTATGCCGTGGCGCTGACCGAGACGGGGCGCAAGTCGGGCGGGCGGATCCGGCCGTACCCCTGGGCGATCAACCGCGAGGGCCAGGGGCACTGGTTCGAGACGCGCGAGGAGGCGCTCGCCTTTGCCGAGGCCAGCCTTGCGGAGGGGCGCAAGTCCTTCGACGTCGGCTGCGTGCAGATCAACTTTCGCTGGCACGGCCACGCCTTCCCGAGCCTCGACGACATGTTCGACCCGGAATGGACCGCGACCTATGCCGCGCAATTCCTGCGCACGCTCTACGAGGAGCGGGGCGACTGGTCGGCGGCGGCGGGGGCGTACCACTCGCTCACCGAGGACAAGGCGGCGATCTACCGTGCGCGGTTCGACAGGCTGCTCGCAGGGCTCGATCCGGCGGCGCTAACCGCGGACGAGACGCTGATGGCCGGCGCGGCGCAGGGCGAGAGCACGCGCTCGTCGCGCCGGCGCGCCGAGCGCGTCGCGACGGCGGCGCGCATCCGCACCGGCCCGCCGCCGGAGCCGGTGATGGGCAGCCTCGCCGGGGTGGCGACGATCGCGCCCGGTCCGGGGCTGCTCATGCAGGCCGCGCCGATGCTCGGACAGGGCGCGCCGCTCCTCACCGCGGCGGCGGGGAGCCTGTTCTGATGGCGGCAAGGGCGGCGCCGCGCTTCGAGGCGAGCGCGCTCTGGCAACCCACGGTGCTGCTGGCGCTGGCGCTGATGGCGGTCATCGTGATGATGGTCCTGCCGATGCCGGCCTTCGTGCTCGACCTCGGGCTGGCGGCGTCGTTCGCCATCGCCATCCTGATCTTCACCATCACGCTCTTCATCAACCGGCCGCTCGATTTCTCGTCCTTCCCGACGATCCTGCTCGCCAGCCTGATGCTGCGGCTGTCGCTCAACGTCAGCTCGACCAAGCTCATCATCGGGCACGGTCACGAGGGGACGGCGGCGGCGGGGCACGTGATCGAGGGCTTCGCCATGTTCATCATGGGCGGCTCGGTGGCGATGGGGCTGGTGATCTTCATCGTGCTGCTGATCGTCAACTTCATCGTCATCACCAAGGGCGCGGGCCGCATGGCCGAGGTCGGCGCCCGGTTCGCGCTCGACGGGATGCCGGGCAAGCAGCTCGCCATCGATGCCGACATGGCCGCCGGCGCCATCAGCCACGAGCAGGCGCGCGAGCGGCGGCGGATCGAGCAGGAGGAGACGACCTTCTTCGGCTCGCTCGACGG
>NZ_JAGOID010000114.1 GCF_017995835.1 Amaricoccus sp. | reverse complement strand
ACATGCATCACGGTCTGGTCACGGCCGCCTACATCGCGGCGGCGGTCCTCTTCATCCTCGCGCTCGGCGGGCTCTCCAACCAGGAGAAGGCCAAGCGCGCCATCTGGTTCGGCATCGTCGGCATGGCACTGGCGGTAGTCGCCACCATTCTCGGCGAGGGATCCGGCGGCGTCTGGATCATGCTCCTGATGATCGCGATCGGCGGCGCCGTCGGCGCCGTGGTCGCCCAGCGGGTGCAAATGACGCAGATGCCGGAGCTGGTCGCGGGCTTTCACAGCCTCGTCGGGCTCGCGGCGGTGTTCATTGGGCTCAACGCCGACTTCGAGGCGGCCCGGGCCGCGCGCGCCGTCGCGGCAGGTACGGCCGACCAGCTCCACGGCTTCGCCGCGACGCTGGCGCACAAAGCCCCGGTCGAGCTGTCGATCATGCGGGTCGAGGTGTTCCTCGGCATCCTGATCGGCGCCATCACCTTCACCGGCTCGATCGTCGCCTACGGCAAGCTGGCCGGAAAGGTGCAGTCGAAGGCGCTCACCCTGCCGGGGCGGCACGCGATCAACATCGCCGCGGGCGTGCTCTGCCTGATCCTCGGGATCATGTACGCAAGCGGCGCCGGGGTCTGGACGATGGTGCTGGTCGCGATCATCGCCGGCGCGATCGGCTGGCACCTGATCATGGCGATCGGCGGCGCCGACATGCCGGTGGTGATCTCGATGCTGAACAGCTACTCCGGCTGGGCGGCGGCGGCGATCGGCTTCACGCTGTCGAACAACCTGCTGATCGTCACCGGCGCGCTCGTCGGCTCATCGGGCGCCATCCTCTCCTACATCATGTGCCGGGCGATGAACCGGAACTTCATCTCGGTCATCCTCGGCGGCTTCGGCGGCGCGGCCGGCCCGGCGCAGGAGATCGAGGGCGAGCAGGTGGCGATCGACGTCGACGGCGTCGCGGCGATGCTCGACGACGCCGAGAGCGTCATCATCGTTCCCGGCTACGGCATGGCGGTGGCGCAGGCGCAGCAGTCGGTCTCCGAGCTGGTCCGCCGCATGCGGGCGAAGAAGAAGGAGGTCCGCTTCGGCATCCACCCGGTTGCGGGCCGGCTTCCCGGCCACATGAACGTGCTGCTGGCCGAGGCGAAGGTGCCCTACGACATCGTCATGGAGATGGACGAGATCAACGACGATTTCCCCACGACCGACGTCGCCATCGTCATCGGCTCGAACGACATCGTGAACCCGGCGGCGCAGGAGGATCCGAACTCGCCGATCGCCGGGATGCCGGTGCTCGAGGTCTGGAAGGCGAAGAACGTGCTGGTGCTGAAGCGCGGCCAGGGGACGGGCTACTCGGGCATCGAGAACCCGCTCTTCTACAAGGAGAACGCGCGGATGTTCTACGGCGACGCCAAGAAGTCGCTCGACGAGCTGCTGACCAAGCTGCACTGACCCCCCGGCAGGGGACCGGCCCGAGGGGGGCATCGAGCCCCCCTCGGGCCGACGCGCAGGATGCGCGCCCGAGGGCGGGGTCGGGGTTCACCCGGGAACAGCCCTCGCCGTAGCGCGCGTGCCCGGGCGCTTGCTTCCGGCGCCGACTGGTCGCATGGATGGGGCGACGGGGCGGCGCAGGAGGGCGGGTTGGCGAAGACGGACCGGCGAAGCGGCGTCCCTGCGGCCCGCCAGGGCCTGACGCCACTGCGCCGTATCCCCGCGGGCGAGTTCCTGATGGGCTCGGACCGGCACTATCCCGAGGAAGCCCCCGCACACCGGGTCCGGCTCGGCGCCTTCGCCATCGAGGAGACCACGGTCACCAACCGCCAGTTCGCGGCCTTCGTCGCGGCGACGCGCTACCGGACCGTCGCCGAGCGTCAACTCGACCCGCGACTGTATCCGGGGGCGGATCCGGCGTCTCTCGTGCCCGGAAGCCTCGTCTTCCGCATGACCTCCGGCCCGGTCGACACGCGCGACTTCCGCAACTGGTGGATCTGGACGCCCGGCGCCTTCTGGCGGGCGCCCGAGGGGCCAGGCTCCGGTCTCGAGGGGCGCGAGGACCATCCCGTCGTCCACGTCGCCTTCGAGGATGCCCTGTCCTATGCCCGCTGGGCGGGGCGGGCGCTGCCGAGCGAGGCGGAATGGGAATACGCCGCGCGCGGCGGGCTCGACGGCGCCGAGTTCGCCTGGGGCGACGAGCTGGCGCCCGGGGGCATCCACGTCGCCAACACCTGGCAGGGCGCCTTCCCCTGGCAGAACCTGCTCGAGGACGGCTTCGCCCGGACCTGCCCGGTGCGGTCGTTTCCGGCGAACGGCTACGGGCTCTACGAGGTCTGCGGCAACGTCTGGGAATGGACGACGGACTGGTATGCCGCGGGCCACGCGCGGGACGCGGGCGAAGGCGGCTGCTGCCATGTCGAGAACCCGCGCGGCCCGGCGATGGCGGGGAGCTATGACCCGGGGCAGCCGGCGGTGCGGATTCCGCGCAAGGTGCTGAAGGGGGGCTCGTTCCTCTGCGCCCCGTCCTATTGCCGGCGGTACCGGCCTGCCGCCCGCCACCCGCAGATGGTCGACACCGGGATGAGCCATCTCGGCTTCCGCTGCGTGGCGCGCAAGCCTGCCTGATGCGGCTTCCGTCTGAAGACTTCGACGTCAAAGGCTTACGGCGGATCCTTCGATGCACACTCCATGCACGGTGTATGCACAACGCATATGCTAAGCAAAATGGTCGGAATTGAATCGTTAATGCAGGCGCCCGTCCCGGCGGACGAGGCGGTCACCGGTTCGGAGGGTTCCCGCGTTCAAGGCCGCGCGCGATCGTGGCGGCGTCGAGGGCCGGGCCGAAGTGGTGACCCTGCACGAAGCCGCAACCGGCGGCGCGCAGCGCACGGAGCTGGGTTTCGCTCTCCACACCTTCCGCCACCGTGGCGATGCCGAGGCGGCGCGACAGGTCGAGAACGCTCATCACGATCGCCGCGGTTTCCGGTTCGGCGAGGTCGCGCACGAAGGACCGGTCGATCTTGATCACGTCGAAGCGGAAGCGTCGCAGGTAGCCAAGCGAGGAATAGCCCGTGCCGAAATCGTCGAGGGCCATCCGCACGCCGCGTGCGCGCAGCCGCGCGAAGAGCGGCGCGAGGTCGGAGCGCCCGTCCATCAGCGAGGTCTCGGTGATCTCGAGCAACAGCCGCCCGGCGGGATAGCCCGAGTCGCGAAGGGCTGCGTCGAGTTCTTCCTCGAAGACCCCGTGGGCGAGCTGCACCGCCGAGACGTTGACCCAGAGGTCGCGGTCCTGCGGCCAGCGCGCCGCGTCGGCGCAGGCCTGCGCCAGCGCCCAGGCTCCGATCGGGCCGATCAGCCGTGCTTCCTCGGCGATGGCGATGAACTCGTCGGCCGGAACGGAGCCGTGCTCGGCGTGGGTCCAGCGCATCAGCGCCTCGTAGCCGACCGGGCGGCCGGTCTCGACGTCGATCACCGGCTGGTAGGCGAGCGCCAGCTCGCCACGGTCGAGCGCGGCGCGCAGGTCGAGCTCCAGCCGGCGTCGCGCCTCGAATTCGTCGGCCATCTCCGGCGCGAAGGACCGCCACGCATAGCGGCCCTCGCCCTTGGCGCGGTAGAGCGCCATGTCCGCGGCCTTCATCAGCTCGGTCGGATCTTCGCCATCCTGCGGAGCCAGCGCGATGCCGATGCTGGCGCCAAGCGCGACCTCGCGCCCCGCGATGGTCGCCGGAGCGCGCACCGCCTCGAGCGCCCGTTCGGCGAGCGCCGCGGCCCCTTCGGCGTCGAGGTCGCGCAGAACCATCGCGAACTCGTCGCCACCGAAACGGGCGGCGAGATCGCCGGGCCCGACCAGAGCGGCCATTCGGCCGCCGATCACCCGCAGCAGGTCGTCGCCCGCCGGATGGCCGAGCGTGTCGTTGACCGCCTTGAACCGGTCGAGGTCGAGCAGCAGCACCGCGATGCGCCGACGCGCCGCCAGGTCCCCGGACAGCTGACGCACGAAGCTCGACCGGTTGTTGAGGCCGGTCAGGCTGTCCTGCCAGGCGAGACGCGCCGTCTCCTCTTCGTTCCGGCGGCGGGTGCTGGTGTCGACCACCGTCCCTTCGAAGCCGGCGATCTCGCCGGCCTCGTCGCGGATCACCCAGGCGCTCTCGGCGACCCACAGGAGTTCGCCGGTTCCCAGCCGACGCACCTGCGAGACGAAATCGTCGATCCGGTCGTCCCGGAAAAGCCGGCGCAGGAACTCGTCGAGCCGCCCCGGCGCGGCGTCGAGGTCACGGGGATTGCGCACGGCGGCGAGGAAATCCTCGACCGATTCGAAGCCGTTCAGTCGCGCCAGCGCCAGGTTCGCCCGGATCGGCCGCCCGTCGACGTCGGCACGATAGAGGCCGACGGTCATGTTGTCGAAGAGGCGCCGGTTTTCCGCGTTCGCCGCGGCGATCGCCGCGTCGCGCCGGCGGCGCGCCGTCTGGTCGGTGAAGGTGCGCGCGAAGCCGCCGCCCGGCATCAGCGTGGTGCGCACCTCGAGCGTCTTGCCGTCGAAGGTATCGCGCTCGTAGACGTCGACCTCGGGCAGGTGGGCGCGGTCGAGGATGTAGGCGTTGAACCAGGCGCCCACCGTTTCCGCCGAGATCGTTCCGGTCTCGTACTGGTGAGCGATGATCTCCGGGAAGGTCGGACGCCCGGCCAGGAAGTCGTCGGGCAGGTGCAGAAGCTCCGCCGTGCGCCGGCTCAGCACCGGCACGCCGAGGTCGGGCTGCACGACGAGCAGCCCCTGGTCCATGTAGTCGAGCGCCCGGCGCATCAGGTCGCGCTCTCGCGCCGACTGCCCCTCCGCCACGAGGCGGGCGACGACCAGCGCCGCTTGCGCGAAGTCCGCCCGGGCGGCCGGGTCGATCGGCGGCTGGTCGGGTCCGACCGCCGCCAGCCGCCCGTGCCCCCCGGGCAGGACGGCCGAGACGGCGTAGCCGCCGACGGGGAGCGCCTCGGCGACGACCGCGCCATCCGCGGGAGCAGGAAGGGAGAGCGCCGCCCTGGCGAGCGCGTCCGGCGGCGTCCCGGACCAGGTCTCTGCCTCGGGCGTCGCGACCACGCCCCAAGGCAGGCCCGCCGTGACTGCGGCGAGCCGGGCGAGCAGGCGGAGGTCCGCGTCGGGGGAGGGGGACGGAAAGGCTTCCCGCTCGAAATCCATGCTCGCTGCCGCTTTCCTCACCGCGCGGTGCATCCTTTCACAACGCGCGCGGCAGTCCACCCGGAATTGCGCGCGCAACGCGCGTATTCCGCCCGGGGCGGCAACTGCGCCGCGCCGCGCGGAGGCCGATCCGAACGAAACGCCCGACCCTCTGGCGACGATCCGGGTTCCTGCGGAACCGGGCTTGCTATTCCGCAGCCGGTTCGAGCGACGACGGGGCGCAGTCGATGAAGCCGCCCGACTGGCGCTGCCAGAACCGGGCGTAGAGACCATTGCGGGTGAGAAGGCCGGCATGGGCGCCTTCCTCGACGACCCGGCCGTCGTCCAGGACGACGATCCGGTCCATCCGGGCGATGGTCGAGAGCCGGTGCGCGATGGCGATCACCGTCTTGCCCTCCATGAGCCCGTAGAGCGTGTCCTGGATGGCCGCCTCGACCTCGCTGTCGAGGGCGGAGGTCGCCTCGTCGAGGATGAGGATCGGCGCGTCCTTGAGGATCACCCGCGCGAGCGCGATGCGCTGCCGCTGGCCGCCCGAGAGCTTCACGCCGCGCTCGCCGACATGGGCGTCGTAGCCCCTGCGCCCCTCGCCGTCCTCGAGCCCGAGGATGAAGTCGTGCGCCTCGGCCCGCTTGGCCGCGGCGACGACCTCCGCCTCGCTCGCCCCGGGCCGGCCATAGAGGATGTTGTCGCGCACCGAGCGGTGGAGCAGCGACGGATCCTGCGTCACCATGCCGATCTGCCGGCGCAGGCTGTCTTGCGTCACGGTGCGCACGTCCTGTCCGTCGATGCGGATGGCGCCGCCCTCGGTGTCGAAGAAGCGCAGCGCCAGGTTGACCAGCGTCGACTTGCCGGCGCCGGAGCGCCCGATCAGCCCGACCCTCTCGCCGGGGCGAATGACCAGCGACACGTCGCGCAGGCCGCCCGAGCCGCGCCCGTAGTGATGGCTCACCCGGTCGAGCGCGATCTCGCCGCCCGTCACCGTCAGCTCGGCGGCGCCCGCCGCGTCGGGCAGCGCGATCGGCTGGGCGATCGTCTCCATGCCCTCGCGGATGATGCCGACGTTCTCGAAGAGCGAGGAGAGCGACCACATGATCCAGCCGGTCATGGCGTTGAGCCGGAGCGTCAGCGCCGAGGCGGCGGCGACCGCGCCGACGCTCGCCATGCCCTCGCCCCAGAGCAGCACGCCGCCGCCGACGACGGCCACGATCAGGA
This sequence comes from Amaricoccus sp., assembly GCF_017995835.1. GTDB lineage: Bacteria > Pseudomonadota > Alphaproteobacteria > Rhodobacterales > Rhodobacteraceae > Amaricoccus. The sequence goes on along the minus strand of NZ_JAGOID010000114.1, from coordinate 2,340 downwards.
AGCCGTTGAGCACGGTGAGGCCGAACTCCATCAGCGTGATGAGCCGCATCTGCGCGGCGAAGGTGACGCGGGCGTGCTCGATCGCCTCGCCGGCATAGGCCTCCTCGGAGCGCGTGTGCGCGAAGAGCTTCACCGACTGGATGTTGGTGTAGCTGTCGACGATCCGCCCGGTGATCTGCGAGCGGGCGTCCGAGAACGCCTTGGACGCCCGCCCCACCCGCGGGACGGTCCAGACCACCAGCCAGACGTAGAGCCCGAGCCAGACGACCAGCGGCGCCGCCAGCCACGGGTCGACGTCGCCGAGCAGCCAGATGGCGCCGACGAGGTAGATGCCGGCATAGATCACCGCGTCGAAGGTCTGGAACACCGCCTCGTTCACCGCCGGCGCGGTCTGCATCAGCCGGTTGGCGATCCGCCCGGCGAAGTCGTTCTGGAACCAGCCGACCGACTGGCGCAGCACGTGGCGGTGCGAGCGCCAGCGCACCAGCGTGCCGACGTTGGGCATCAGCGACTGGTTGAGCAGCGCCGCGTTGAGCGTCTGCGCGACGGGGCGCAGGAGGATGACGAACGCCGCCGCGAGCGCGAGTTCCAGCCCGTGCCGGCTCCAGACCTCGGCCGGGCTCGTCTCGCCGAGGATGTCGACGAGCCGGCCGGCGTACCAGATCAGCGCGATCTCGATCAGCGCGACCGCGAGGCAGGTGAGACCGGCCCAGACCAGGACCGGCCGCATCCCGCGGAGATACGACATGACGAACGGCCACAGCCGCTGCGGCGGCGCGTCGGCGTCGTCATAGGGGGCGTACGGGTCGACGAGCGACTCGAAATAGCGGAGCATGGGGATAGCCTCGGGCAGGAATGACGACGAAGCGGGCCGCAACGGCCCTGTCCGGACCGATCACGATCGTGCGGGAATCCGGACTTTCTCCATCGAGCGCCTCCTGAGCGGGTTCGCGCGCTTGATACCGCGAATCGCCGGGGCTGTCACCCCTCGGAGTCTGGGGCCAACCGGCGGCCGCTCCGTTCCGCCCATCCCCTGTCGAGCGGCTTGGTGGCGCCGGCCGCCCTGTGGCATGCTCGCAGGACGCAAAACAGGGGGAAAGACCATGCGCGCCTTCGCCGTTCCGCTCGCCGTCTCCGCGGCCTCGCTCGTCGTCGCGTTCTCCGCGTCGGCGCAGGATCTCGCGTCGGGCCGGTGGATCGATCTGACGCATCCGTTCAACGAGGATGCGGTCTACTGGCCGACGGCCGAGATGTTCGAGCTGGAGGAGGTGTTCCACGGCCATACCGAGGGCGGCTGGTACTATACCGCCTACAACTTCTCCGCGGCGGAGCACGGCGGGACGCACCTGGATTCGCCCATCCACTTCGCCGAAGGCGGACTGACCGCCGACGCAATCCCGGTCGAGCAGATGATCGGCCCGGGCTTCGTCATCGACGTGCGCGCGGCCGTCGCGGCGGATGTCGACTATCGGGTCAGCGCCGCCGACATCGAGGCTTTCGAGGCCGAGCACGGACAGATCCCGGCGGGGGCGATCGTGCTGATCGACACCGGCCGCGCCGGGCTCTACTCCGACCGTGCGGCCTACATGGGCACCGCCGAGCGCGGCGCGGAGGCGGTGGCGAAGCTGCGCTTCCCCGGCCTCGGCAAGGACGGCGCCGAGCTCCTCGTCGCGCGCGGCGTCGGCGCGGTCGGCATCGACACGCCCTCGATCGACCACGGCCAGTCGACGAATTTCGAGACCCATGTCGCGCTGATGACCAACGACATCCCGGCCTTCGAGAACGTCGGCGACATGTCGGCGCTGCCGCCTGTCGGCGCAACCATCGTCGCGCTGCCGATGAAGATCGAGGGCGGCTCTGGCGGGCCGCTGCGCATTGTCGCGCACGTGCCGGAATAGCCGACCGGCCGGCGGCGCGCCGCGCGCGCTGGACATCGCCGCCGGCGCCCGGCACATCCGGCGGAGGCGCGAGCGGAGGCAGACATGGTGGAGAACGTCGGCGACGCAGAGAAGGCGCGGGCGGCGGCGTGGTTCGAGGCGCTGCAGGGCGAGATCTGCGCGGCCTTCGAGCGGCTGGAGGATGCGGGCGACCCGGCGCTGCCGGCGGGGCGGTTCGAGCGCAAGGCGACGCGACGCGAGGCCGAGGGGGACGGGGGCGGCGGCGTCATGGCGGTGATGCGCGGCGGCCGGGTCTTCGAGAAGGTCGGGGTGAACGTCTGGACGGTCTTCGGGACGCTGGCGCCGGCGGCGATGTCCAGCGCGCGCGGCGCGCCGCCGGCCGGTCGGCTATTCCGGCACGTGCGCGACAATGCGCAGCGGCCCGCCAGAGCCGCCCTCGATC
>NZ_JAGOID010000113.1 GCF_017995835.1 Amaricoccus sp. | reverse complement strand
GCCTCGATCCCGCCAAGCGCAGCCAGCTCGGCGCCCACTACACCGACCGCGACAAGATCATGAAGATCGTGAACCCGGTCGTGGTCGAGCCGCTGCTCGCCGAATGGGCCGTGGCGCGCGGCGAGATCGAGGCGGCGCTGGCCCGCGGACGGGCGGCGAAATCCGCCGCCGCCGCCACCCGCGCCCACAACGACGCGCTCGCCCGCCTCGCCGGCTTCCTCGAACGCCTGCGCGGCTTTCGCATCCTCGACCCGGCCTGCGGCTCCGGCAACTTCCTGTATCTGTCCTTGCGCGCGCTCAAGGACATCGAGCACCGCGTCAACGTCGAGGCCGAAGCCCTTGGCCTGCCGCGCGCCTTTCCGTCGGTCGGCCCCGAGGCGGTGCTGGGGCTCGAGCTCAACCCCTTCGCCGCCGAACTCGCCCGCGTCTCGGTCTGGATCGGCGAGATCCAGTGGATGCGCCAGAACGGCTACGAGGCCGCCCGCGACCCGATCCTGCGCCCGCTCGACACCATCGAATGCCGCGACGCGATCCTGAACGCGGACGGCACGCGGGCGGAATGGCCGGGGGCCGACGTGGTGGTGGGCAACCCGCCGTTCCTGGGCAACAAGAGGATGCTGAGCGAGCTTGGGGAGGAGTATACTAACTCGCTTCGGTCTGCTTGGCGCAGCGTCCCCGGTGGGGTCGATCTGGTGGCCTACTGGTTCGTGAAGGCATGGAACGAAATTGAAGCGGGCCGCTTGCGAGCGGCCGGGCTCGTGGCCACCAACTCCATCCGTGGCGGGATCAGCCGCGAAATTCTGAAACCGATCGTGGAGCATGGGCGGATTTTCGAGGCGTGGTCCGACGAAGAGTGGATTGTTGACGGTGCTGCGGTCCGAGTTTCAGTCGTCTGCTTCGACAAGATGAAAGGGGGCGAAGCGGTCCTGGACGGAGTGCCCACGCAACGGATCGCGTCCGACCTAACAACCAACGCGGCCGGTTACGATCTTTCCGCCGCAAGGAAGCTCGCTGCGAACTCGGGAGTGAGCTTCCAAGGCGTGAGCAAGGTCGGCAGCTTTGAGATTGACGGCTTCCTTGCTCGCCAGTGGATGAGGCTCCCCCTCAACCCGAATGGCAAACCTAACAAGATGGTCCTTCGGCCGTGGATAACCGGGACCGATCTCACGGCACGTAATCGAGATGAGTGGGTGGTCGACTTCGGGACGAACCTATCCCTCGAGGATGCGGCGCTCTATGAGATGCCATTCCACCACCTGCGGGAGCTTGTCCTTCCTGAGCGGCGCAACAGCCGCCGAGACGCTTATCGTAAGAGATGGTGGATCCATGGCGAGGCCAGGCCCGGGATGCGAGATTCCCTTCGCGCCTTGGTGCGATACATAGCCACTCCGAAAGTCTCGAAACATCGCTTCTTCGTATATGTTCCGTCGTCCGTTCTTGCCTCCAATCTTGTTATTGCGGTTGCCCGAGACGACGATACCTCCTTCGGCATTCTTGGATCACGCTTCCACGAGCTTTGGTCCCTCGCATTGGGTCAGTGGATCGGCGCGGGAAACGATCCAACCTACACCCCCTCCACCACCTTCGAGACCTTCCCCTTCCCCGAGGGCCTGAGCCCCGACCTCCCCGCCGCCGCCTACGCCGACGACCCGCGGGCGCGAGGCATCGCCGTGGCGGCGGCGGAACTCGACCGGCTCCGGCAGGCGTGGCTGAACCCGCCCGACCTCGTGCGCCGCGAGCCGGAGGTGGTCGCGGGCTATCCCGACCGGCTGCTGCCGGTCAGCGACGCGGCGGCGGCGATCCTGAAGACGCGCACGCTGACCAACCTCTACAACGCCCGCCCCGCCTGGCTCGACGCCGCCCACGCCCGGCTCGACGCCGCCGTCGCGGATGCCTACGGCTGGGGCGAGGACTGGCGCGCCGGGCGGCTCGACGACGACGCGATCCTCGCGCGGCTGTTTGCGCTCAACCAGTCGAGGGCCGCCTGACGGCTGCGACGGGCGGGCCGCAGCAAGCGGGCGGCTACGTCCCGGCCCCGTCCGGCCGCGACGTGGCCAGATAGTCCTCGACAACTGTGGACCGGATTCCGTAGCGGCCGGCCTCCGGGTCCTTGTCCATCCATCGCCACGCCCGCCAGAAGGTCTCGGGGTCCGGCTTCTCCCATACCGCGAGCAGCGCCTCGTGGAAGGCGCGCACCAGATCGCGCCGGCCGAGGCGCAGGTCGCAGACGGGGCAGAGCTCCTCCTCCTCGAACCAGATGGTGAAACGCAGGCGGTCCGGCCCGGGCTCCGGATGCGCCGAGAGAAGCGCGGCCGAGCCCTCCATGTCGATCTCGCAGACCGCTTCGCCGCCGCGAGCGAGCGCCTCCAGCCAGCGGACGATGTGTCCGAAGGGGTCGAACACCTGGCTGTTCGGGATGGTGACCAACACGCCCTCGAGGGTGAGGGTGAGGTGAATCCAACCCGCGCGCGGCGCGCCGAAGGCGATCTCGAACCATTCCGGCTCGCGCGGGGGCGTCGGCGGCGGCGGGACGGGACCGCGCGGGGGCGGGACATGCCAGAACACGAGACGCTCCTGTGCTCGGGGGGGCGACGCATTCCATGGGCCGGCCGGAGACCCCCCGGGCGCCCGGACGCGCGAACCATGCATATCGGTTGTGCATGGGTTGTGCATAGGTTGCGCATCGCTTTTTTTGGCCCTTTTCCGGGGCTTCCGCTCCTGTCTGGCCCCGGACGCCACGGCGCGGGGCGGCCGCATCGTTTGAGCCTTTCTTAAGCCTCCTCCGGCAGGAAGAACCGACCGCCCCCGGGCGCCACGACCACATCGCGAGCACCCCATGATCGGCTTCGTCGGCATCGTCATCGTCTTCGTCATGGTCTTCGGCGGATACGTCATCGCCGGCGGCAAGATCGGGATCATCCTGCACTCGCTGCCCTACGAGATGATGATGATCGCGGGCGCGGCGATCGGGGCCTTCGTGATCTCCAACGACAAGCACGGGATCACCCACACGCTCAAGGCGATCGGCAAGGTCTTCAAGGGACCGCACTGGAAACCGCAGGATTATCAGGACCTTCTCTGCCTGATGTTCCAGTTGATCCGCATCGCCCGCTCGAACCCGGTCGAGCTCGACCAGCACATCGAGGATCCGGGGGCCTCGTCGATCTTCGGGGCGTATCCGCGCATCCTCGCCGACGGCGAGGCGGTGGCGCTGATCTGCGACACGCTGCGCTCGGCCTCGATGAACTACGACGACCCGCACCAGGTCGAGGAGGTGCTGGGCAAGCGCATCGAGGCCAACTACCAGGAATCGCTCCACGCCGCGCATACGCTCCAGTCGATCGCCGACGGGCTGCCGGCGCTCGGCATCGTCGCGGCGGTGCTCGGCGTCATCAAGACCATGGCCTCGATCGACCAGCCGCCGGAGATCCTCGGCAAGATGATCGGCGGCGCGCTGGTCGGCACCTTCCTCGGCGTGTTCCTCGCCTATGGCTTCGTCGGGCCGTTCGCCAACCGGGTGAAGGCGGTGATCGACGAGGACCAGCATTTCTACAACCTGATCCGCGAGGTGATGGTCGCCGCGCTGCACCAGCACGCGCCGAACATCTGCGTCGAGGTCGGCCGGCAGAACGCGCCGGCGGGCGTGCGGCCGTCCTACAACGCGCTCGAGGAGGCGCTCCGGGCCTCGAAGGCGAGCCTCGCGGCATGAGGACCCGACGCGATTGCGCGGCGGTCCTCGCCGGGGCCGTCCTCCTCGCCGCGCCCGCCGTGGCGCAGGAAGGGGGCGCGATCCGCACCGGCGAGCACGCGGGCTTCACCCGCGTGGTGATGACCATCGAGCCGACGACGGAGTGGTCGCTGGAGACCGCGCCGGGGCGCGCGACGATCCTCTTTCCCGGCCGGCGGCTCGAGTTCGGCGTCGAGGGGGTCTGGGACCGCATCCCGCGCGACCGGGTGGACGCGATCGAGGCCACGGTCGGGCCGGAAGGCACGCGCGTCGTCGTCGGCCTCGCCTGCGACTGCCGCATCTCGGCCTCCTTCGTCGGCGCGCGGCATCTCGCGCTCGACGTGGGCGACCGCGACGCCGTGCGCCCCGCCCCGCCCGAGCTTCCGCCCGGGACGGACGCCGCGAGCGAGGCGCGCGTGCGCGCCGCCGTCGCCTCGGCGGAGAAGGCGCTGATCGCCAACCTCTCGCGGGCCGTCGACCAGGGGGTCGTGGTCCCGGCGCCGGCGGAGGCCGCCGTCGTGGCGGAGGCGCCGCCTGCGGCGCCGGGCCAAGGCGCCGGGGGGCCGCGGCCCGAACCGCGACCGCGCACGGAGGGGGCCCCGCCCGGGACGATCGCGGCGTTGGCCGAACTCGACCAGATCGAGACGATCAGCGTCTACGACCGTGACGGCGCGGCGCTGGCCGCGACGCGGGTCCCGCCTGCGCCGCCGGCCGTCTGCCTGCCGGACGACGCGCTCGACATCGGCGCCTGGGGCGCCGCCGCGCCGCTGGCGGAGCAGAGCCAGCCGCTGCTCCGACGCCTCGTCGGCGAGTTCGACCGAACCGACCCGGAGGCGCTGGCGGCGCTGGTCCGCCTCTACCTGCGGCTCGGGCTGGGGGCGGAGGCGGAGAGCCTGATCGCCGGCTTCGGCACGGACCTGCCCGACGCGCCCCTCCTCGTCGCCATGGCCCGCACGCTCGAGGGGCGGCCCGTCGACCCCGCCGGCCCGCTCGCGGTCGCCGAGGATTGCCCGGGGCGGCACGGATTGTGGATCGCGCTGGCCGGGACCGGACCGGCCTGGCGGGGAGAGGCGCAGTTCGCGACGGTGCAGGAGGCCTTCGCCGATCTGCCGGTCGACCTGCGCGCCCTCCTCGGCCCGCCGCTGGCGCTGCGGCTCCTGGACGAGGGGCGCGCCGCCGAGGCGCGGGAGATCGAGACCACCACGATCCGCGCCGGGCGGGGCGAGACCGACGCGCTGGCGCTCGTGAGCGCGCGGCTCGCGGCGGCGGAGGGCGATGCCGAGCCGGCGGCGGCAGCGTTGCGGGCACTGGCCGAGAGCGGCTCGCCGGTCGCGACCGACGCGCTGATCGCGCTGGCCCGGCTCGCTATCGCCGAGGGCTGGACGCTGCCCGGCCGGCTGATCGTCGACCTGCGCGCCGCCGCCCTGGTGCAGAGGGGCGATCCGCGCGAGACGGAATTGCGCGTGGCGCTGATCGAGGCGCTGGCGGCCCGCGGCGAGATCGTGGCGGCGATGGCGGAGACCGCCGCGGCCCGGCAGGATCTGCGGCGGGCGCGCAGCAGGCTCGCCGCGATCGCCGTGGCGGCGGTGGCCGCGGCCGATCCGGAGCGGGTCGGGACGGCGGCCTATGCCGAGGCGGCGCTGGCGGCGCGGCCCTGGCTCCTCGCCGGACCGGGGGGCGATGCCCCGCGCCGGGCGATCGCCGAGCGGCTCGTCGCCGTCGGCCTGCCGAACGCGGCGCTCGACCTGCTGGGGCCGGCGCTCCGACGCGGCGAGCCAGATAGCCGCCGTCTGGCGGCGCGGGCCGAGCTGGCGCTCGGTCGGCCCGACGCGGCGCTCGCAGCACTCGCCGGACTCGACGGACCGGCGACGGCGCCGATCCGAGCGGCGGCGCTCGCCCGGCGCGGCGCCCCGGCGGAGGCGATCACGGTGCTCGAGGCCGCGGGCGATGGGGCCGCCGCCGCGCCCTATGCCTGGGCCTCCGGCGACTGGGGGCGCGCCGCGGCGACGGGCGATCCCGACCGCGCCGCGATGGCGGCCTACATGGCCGCCCGCGCCGGAGCCGCGCCGATCGCCGCTCCCGACGCCGCTGTCGCGCCCGCGGCCGCCGCCTTCGCGGCGCCCCTGCCCCGCCTCGACCGGCCGAGCCTCGGCGCCGCCCGCAGCCTGGTGGAGCGCGGGCCGGTCATCGGGACCTTCGTCGGCGGCCTCATCGCCCGGCCCGATTGACCCGCCCGCGCCGCGCGGCGGCGCGCGGCCGGATCCTACCCCGCGAATTCCGGGCCGAGCTGGCGCCAGAGATAGCCGCGCCCGTCGGGATAGATGGCGACAATGGCCTCGAAGCCGGCGACGCCGGCCTCGTCGAGCGCATAGGCGGCGGCGCGACCCGCCGCGAGATCCTCGGTGATCGCGCCGGCGTCGAAGCAGCTGAACCAGTAGGGCGCGACCAGAGGCGTCGCCTCCGGCGCCGGGGTGGCGGCGGCGAAGGAGGAAGGGTCGGCGCGGAAGCAGCCGCGAAGCTTGAGCGGCGAGGTCGCCGCGTCGATGCCCTCGTAGCCGGAGATCGGGACGGCTTCGCCGGCGACGCGCAGCGCCCCGACCCCGGACTGCCGTTCGTAGTAGGCGAAGTTCTGGAACCAGAAGAGCGCGACGCCGAAGACCAGCGTGACGAGCAGGAGCCCGATGACGAGGACGCGCCCGCGGGTCACACGAAGGCTTTCGGAGAGGCCCCGCTCGGCACGGCCGCCTCGGTCTCCAGATACGCGTCGGCGCAGGCCTTCGCCAGGGCGCGGACCCGGCCGATATAGGCCTGCCGCTCGGTGACGGAGATCACGCCGCGGGCGTCGAGCAGGTTGAAGAGGTGGCTGGCCTTGATGCACTGGTCATAGGCCGGGTGGGCCATGACGATGACCCGCCCCGCCCGGTCGGGCTGGGGCGCGTCGAGGATGCGCTCGCATTCGGCCTCGGCGTCCTCGAAATGGGCGAGGAGCATGGCGGCGTCGGCCTGCTCGAAGTTCCAGCGGGAATACTCGCGCTCGGTCTGGCGGAAGATGTCGCCGTAGCTGAGCGGGATCGGCGCGCCGGGATCGTTGAAGGGCATGTCCATGACGTGATCGACGCCGAGGACGTACATGGCGAGGCGCTCGAGCCCGTAGGTGAGTTCGCCGGACACGGGGCGGCAGTCGTGGCCGCCGACCTGCTGGAAGTAGGTGAACTGGCTCACTTCCATCCCGTCGCACCAGACCTCCCAGCCGAGACCCCAGGCGCCGAGCGTCGGGCTCTCCCAGTCGTCCTCGACGAAGCGGATGTCGTGGAGCGCCGGATCGACGCCGATGGCGGCGAGAGAGCCGAGGTAGAGGTCCTGAAGGTCGGGCGGCGAGGGTTTGATGAGCACCTGGTACTGGTAGTAGTGCTGGAGCCGGTTGGGGTTCTCGCCATAGCGTCCGTCGGTCGGCCGGCGCGAGGGCTGGACATAGGCCGCGGCCCAGGGGCGGGGCCCGAGCGCGCGCAGCGTGGTGGCCGGGTGGAAGGTGCCGGCGCCGACCTCCATGTCGTAGGGCTGGAGGACGGCGCAGCCCTGCGCGGCCCAGTAGGACTGGAGCCGGAGGACGATCTCCTGGAAGCTCTTCGGCGGCGTCGTGGACATGGGGCCCTCGTCCCTGCTCAGGCCGCCGCTCCTTAGGCCCGCGGGGAGCGGGGGTCAACGGGAGGGGCGTCGCGCTGGCGGGCCTCCGGTTCGCCTGACATACTGGACGTCCTCGTCCCGGTGTGACCCATGACCAGATACCCCGTCGCCACATCCGACCATCACGTCGCTCTCGACGGTCGCCGCCTGTTCGCACGGCGCTGGCAGGCGGCGGATGCGGACAGAAACGGGCCGGCGCTGGTCCTTCTCCATGACTCCCTCGGTTGCGTCGAACTCTGGCGCGACTTCCCCGAACGGCTCGCCGAGGCGACCGGCCTGCCGGTCGTCGCCTATGATCGCCTCGGGTTCGGGCGCTCCGATCCCAACCCGGCGCGGCTGGATCGCGACTTCATGGCCGATGAAGCCCGGACCGGCTTCACGGCCGTGCGGGAACAACTCGGCGTCGATCGCTTCATCCCCTTCGGCCACAGCGCGGGCGGCGGCATGGCGGTCGCCGTGGCCACCGCCTTTCCCGGCGCCTGCGCCGCCGTCATCACCCAGGCCGCCCAGGCCTTCGCCGAGGACCGCACGCTCGCCGGCATCCGTGACGCGATGGTCCAGTTCGCCGATCCCGACCAGATGGCGCGGCTCGCCCGCTACCACGGCGACAAGGCGCAATGGGTGTTCGACGCATGGACCGAGACCTGGCTGGCGCCTGACTTCGCCGACTGGACCCTCGACGCCCTGCTGGAAGAGGTCCGTTGCCCCATCCTCGCCATTCATGGCGACCGCGACGAATACGGCTCCCGCGCCCATCCCGAGCGGATAGCGGCAGGGGCCGGAGGACCCGTCACGCCGCTCCTGCTGGAGAATTGCGGTCATCTTCCGCATCGCGAATATCCCGCGCCCGTCATCGCGGCCGTGCAGTCGCTTCTTGCGACCGTCACTGCGCCAGTCCCGCGATAGGGCGCGCCGCAGGCGGCGCCACAAACTCGTGGTGCGCTGCGGCGATCTGTGGAACGGTTCGGTCACCACCACGGGCGAAACGGGGGCGGCATGGCGATCAAGGCGAGCATCTACCACCTCACGCACTACCGCTACGATCGGCCGGTGTTGCTCGGGCCGCAGATCATCCGGCTGCGGCCGGCGCCGCATTCGCGCACGCGCGTGCTGTCGCACAGCCTGAAGGTCGGGCCGCAGCCGCATTTCGTCAACCACCAGCAGGATCCTTACGGCAACTGGCTGGCGCGGTTCGTGTTTCCCGAGCCGGTGCGGGAGCTGAAGATCGAGGTCGATCTCGTCGCCGACATGGCGGTCTACAACCCCTTCGATTTCTTCGTGGAGGAATCGGCCGAGGCCTGGCCGTTCGCGTATCCCGAGGAACTCACCGACGATCTCGTGATCTATCGCCGACCGGAACCGGTCGGGCCG
>NZ_JAGOID010000112.1 GCF_017995835.1 Amaricoccus sp. | reverse complement strand
CTCGGCGACCGCCTCCGCATCCCCGGCGCACCCACCATTCCCGCCTTGGATCACCTCATCCGCCAAGCCGCCCTCGCGTAGAGCCGCCCGGCCTTTTGCTCCGGCTACATCTATCACGCGTGTTAGCCCGTGCTGCGCCGGGTGGCCTGGTAGACTCGCCGGTATTATCTGGCTGGAACGCGGCTGGAACCGGGCTGGAATCCGGCTTGCCACTTTTTCAGGATTCGACAGGGCTTCGGCGCGCGCGGCGCCCGGTCGCTGGCGTCGGGCGCCCCCGAAACGAAGAACCTCCGCCGGCGCGCCGGCGGAGGTTCGGTTCCGTGCCGTTCGGGCGACGGCGTCCGTCAGGCGGCGATGAGGCCCATCTGCTCCAGCTTGAGGATGACCTGCTGGGCGCAGTAGTCGACGTCGAGATTCTCGGTGTCGAGCCGCAGCTCCGGGTTCTCCGGCATGTCGTAGGGGTCGGAGATGCCGGTGAACTCCTTGATCTTGCCTTCGCGGGCGAGCTTGTAGAGACCCTTGCGATCGCGCTTCTCGCATTCCTCGATCGTGGTCGCGACATGGACCTCGACGAAGGCGCCGAAGGCCTCGATCTCCTCGCGCACGGCGCGGCGCGTGGCCGCGTAGGGCGCGATCGGCGCGCAGATGGCGATGCCGCCGTTCTTGGTGATCTCCGACGCCACGTAGCCGATGCGGCGGATGTTGATGTCGCGGTGCTCCTTGGAGAAGCCGAGCTCGCTCGACAGGTGCTTGCGCACCAGATCGCCGTCGAGCAGCGTCACCGGGCGGCCGCCCATCTCCATCAGCTTGACCATCAGCGCGTTGGCGATCGTCGACTTGCCCGAGCCGGAGAAGCCGGTGAAGAACACGGTGAAGCCCTGCTTCGCCCGCGCCGGCTTGGTGCGGCGCAGCTCGCCGACGACGGCGGGGAAGGAGAACCAGTCCGGGATCTCCAGACCTTCCTGGAGGCGGCGGCGCAGCTCGGTGCCGGAGATGTCGAGGATGGTCTCGCCCTCGGCCACCTCGTCGCGCGGCTCGTACTGGGCTTTCTCCTGCACGTAGACCATCTGCTTGAAGTCGACCATCTCGAGGCCGATCTCGGCCTGGAGCGAGCCGAAGAGCTCCTGGGCGTCGTAGGGGCCGTAGAAGTCCTTGCCCTGGCTGTTCTTGCCCGGGCCGGCGTGGTCGCGGCCGACGATCATGTGCGTGCAACCGTGGTTGCGCCGGATGATGCCGTGCCACACCGCCTCGCGCGGGCCGCCCATGCGCATCGCGAGGCCGAGGAGCGACAGCGTGGTGGTCGAGGCCGGGTACTGGTCGAGCACCGCCTCGTAGCAGCGCACCCGGGTGAAGTGGTCGATGTCGCCGGGCTTGGTCATGCCGACGGAGGGATGGATCAGCAGGTTCGCCTGCGCCTCGCGCGCGGCGCGGAAGGTCAGTTCCTGATGGGCGCGGTGCAGCGGGTTGCGGGTCTGGAAGGCGACGATCCGCCGCCAGCCGAGCTTGCGGAAGTAGGCGCGCAGCTCGTTCGGGGTGTTGCGACGGGCGCGGAAGTCATAGTGGACGGGCGCCTGGATGCCGGTGATCGGGCCGCCGAGATAGACCGGGCCGGCCTTGTGGTGCAGGTAGTTCACCGCCGGGTGGGCGATGTCGTCGGCGCCGAAGACCCCCTCGGCCTCGCGCGACTTGTCCGGCGACCACTTGTCGGTGATCGACAGGATGGCGAGGATGACGCCCTCGGGGTCGCGCAGCGCGATGTCCTGGCCCGGCTCGACCTTGGCGGCGAAGGCCTCGGAGACGTCGAGCGTGATCGGCATCGGCCACAGCGTGCCGTCGGCGAGCCGCATCTCGCTGACGACGCCGTTGTAGTCCGCCTCGCCGAGGAAGCCCTTGAGCGGGAAGAAGCCGCCGTTCATCAGGAGCTCGAGGTCGCAGACCTGCCGCTGGGTGAGATCCCAGGAGACCAGCTCCCCCGCCTCGACCTTCAGCTTGGCCGCGCTGTCGTAGGAAACATAGAGTTCCGGAATCGGGGCGAGGTTGGACGCAGGCGGGGCCGGATACCTCACGAAGGATTCGACAGGCTTCTTGGCGGAGGGGGAACTGGACGCGGCCATCAGGGGGCACCTTTACTGGTGATTCGACTGGCCGGGTCGTATCAGCGCCCGCCCCTGCGGTCAAAGCGGGCGGGCCCGATTGGTTTACCTTTTTGCTGCGGCGCCACATGAGCGTCCCCCATCGCGCGCCGGCGCATCTCTGCCGGCCCCGCTCGACGATCAACGCGGTGGCGTCGGCGGCGGCGATGCACGATGCTGGGCTGGCCTGAATCCTCGACCGGACCGCTCTGGAGGATGCCGATGCCTGACCGCCTGCGCGACGAGATCGCCGCGCGGCGCGACGATCTCGTCGCGCTGACCCAGGCGCTGGTCCGCATTCCGACGGTGAACCCGCCGGGCGAGTTCTATCGCGAAGCCTGCGAGCTGGTCGCCGACCGGCTGCGGCCGCAGGGCTTCGACTGCCGCTTCCTCCGGGCCGAGGGCGCGCCCGGCGACAGCGACCGCCATCCGCGCTGGAACCTGCTCGCCCGCCGCGAGGGGGCGCGGCCGGGCCAGTGCGTGCAGTTCAACGGCCATATCGACGTGGTCGAGGCGGGGCAGGGCTGGACGGTCGATCCCTTCGGCGGCGCGCTGATCGATGGCCGGATCTACGGTCGCGGAGCCTGCGACATGAAGGGCGGGCTCGCCGCCGCCATCGTCGCCGTGGAGGCGTTCCTCGCGCTCGTCCCGGACTTCCCGGGCGCGATCGAGATCACCGCCACCGCCGACGAGGAGACCGGCGGCTATGGCGGCGTCGCCTTCCTCGCCGGGCAGGGGCTCTATGCGCGGGTCGATCATGTGATCATTCCCGAGCCGCTCAACAAGGATCGGGTCTGCCTCGGGCACCGCGGCGTCTGGTGGGCGGAGGTCGAGACCTTCGGCCGGATCGCCCACGGCTCGATGCCGTTCCTCGGCGACTGCGCCATCCGCCATATGGGCGCGATCGTCGCCGAGATGGAGGCGACGCTGATCCCGGCGCTGGCGCTGAAGCGCACCGCCATGCCAGTCGTGCCGGAGGGGGCGCGGGCCTCGACCGTCAACATCAACTCGATCCACGGCGGGCAGGCGGAGCAGCCGGCGGGCTCCAGCGGGCTGCCCTCGCCGGTGGTGCCCGACCGCTGCCGCATGGTGATCGACCGCCGCTTCCTCGCCGAGGAGCGGCTCGAGGACGTGAAGGCCGAACTCACCGCCACCATCGAACTCGCCCAGGATCGCCGTCGTTTCCGCGCCGAGGTGCGCGACCTGTTCGAGGTGCAGCCCACCATGACCGACCGGGACGCGCCGGTGGCGGCGGCGCTCGCCAGGGCGGTGGCGCGGGTGCTGGGGCGGGAGGCCGAATTCGTGGTCTCGCCGGGGACCTACGACCAGAAGCATGTTGACCGGATCGGACGGCTCAGCAATTGCGTGGCCTACGGGCCCGGCATACTGGACCTCGCGCACCAACCCGACGAATATGTCGGCGTGGACGACATGCTCGACGCGGCGCTGGTGATGGCGCTCGCCCTCGGCGACCTGCTCGGACATGACCGCGCGTGACCACCCGCCCTTCCATCTGCGGAGACCCTCGATGACTTACCCCCTGTCGGCGCTGGCGCTGGGGCTGGCGCTGCTCGCCGGTCCGGCCTTCGGCCAGGACCACGCCGCGTCGAACGAGATCGTCGTCGGCATGCAGCTCGAGCCGCCGCATCTCGACCCGACGGCGGGGGCGGCGGCGGCGATCGACGAGGTGGTCTACGCCAACGTCTTCGAGGGGCTGACCCGGGTCGGCCCGGACGGCCGCGTCGGGCCGGGCCTCGCCGAGAGCTGGGAGGAGGCGCCGGACGGGCTCTCCTGGGTGTTCCACCTGCGCGACGGCGTCACCTTCCACGACGGCGTGGCCTTCACCGCCGAGGACGTGGCCTTTTCCTTCGACCGCGCCCGCGGCGAGGGCAGCATCAACGCGCAGAAGCAGCTCTTCGACGGCATCAACGACGTCATCGCCATCGACGACACGACCGTCGAGATCGGGCTCGACGCGCCGAAGGGCGACCTGCTCTCCAACCTCGCCTGGGGCGACGCGGTGATCGTCTCGCCGGCGACGGCGGACACGAACAAGACGAATCCCGTGGGCACCGGGCCGTTCCGGTTCTCGAACTGGGTGCAGGGCGACCGGATCGAGCTGGTGAAGAACCCCGACTACTGGGGCGAGCCGGCGAAGCTCGACAAGGTGACGTTCAAGTTCATCTCCGACCCGACGGCGGCCTTCGCGGCGATGATGGCGGGCGACGTCGACGCCTTCCCGGTGTTCCCGGCCCCGGAGAACCTCGCGCAGTTCCAGGCGGACCCGCGCTTTTCGGTGATCGTCGGCACCACCGAGGGCGAGACCATCCTCGCGATGAACAACGCCCGCCAGCCCTTCGACGACATCCGGGTGCGCCGCGCGGTGGCCAAGGCGATCGACAGGCAGGCGATCGTCGACGGGGCGATGTTCGGCTACGGCACGCCGATCGGCAGCCACTTCGCGCCGCACCACCCGGCCTATGTCGATCTGACCGGCGAGAACGCCTACGACATCGAGGGGGCGAAGGCGCTCCTCGCCGCGGCCGGCTATCCGGACGGGTTCGAGACCACGCTGGCGCTGCCGCCGCCGCCCTATGCGCGCCGCGGCGGCGAGATCGTTCAGGCGCAGTTGCGCGCCATCGGCATCGAGGCCGAGATCGTCAACATGGAATGGGCGCAGTGGCTGGAGCAGGTCTTTGGCAACAAGGACTTCGGGATGACCATCGTCAGCCACACCGAGCCGATGGACATCGGCATCTACGCGCGGCCGGACTATTATTTCGGCTCCCGTGATCCGGTGATGGTCGCGCTCGTCGCCGGGCTCGCCGGGATGAGCGACGAGGCCGACCGCAACGCGGTGCTCGGCGCGATGCAGGAGCGGGTGGCCGAGCAGTCGGTCGCGGTGTTCCTGTTCCAGCTCGCCAAGACCGGCGTGGCGGACGCGCGCCTGCGCGGCCTGTGGCAGAACGCGCCGATCCAGGCCGACGACATGACGGCGGTCTACTGGGAGAAGTGACCGGCGACGGGGCCCGGCCAGCGGGGCTCGGCAGCCGGCCCCGCGCCGATGTCCTCGCCCGCCGGCGTGGGCTTCTGCGGGCGGTCTGATACCGGCGAGTCTACCATGCTACCCGGCGCAACACGGGCTAACACGCCTAACACGCGTGATAGATAGGGTAACTAACTGAATACACACGATAAAAATCCTGAAGGTCAAAAAGGTCCGCGAGTCGTTTCATGAGCCCGCCGGTATGACCGGGCCGATGGCCGCGCGCTGGCACGGCCGGTCGCGGGCGCGCCCCCCCCGGCGTCGCGGGCGTCATCGCCGTTCCGCCGCCCGGGACCCCGGGGATGCGACCAAGGTCGCAAGATCCCCACCGCCGACGCCATGGCGCTGATTTCGTTCCAGGATCGACGACGGCAGCCCGCACTTCGCGCCGGGCGGCGCGGGACGGGCGGGCCGGATCGCTGGACAAGCGGCGGGCCCTCGGGCATGCGTGGGAGCAAGGGGACCGCCAAGGTGCGGCCGACGGGGGAGGAAGGATGCGCGCGGAGCGGCCTGTCCGCCATGCCGACCGGGTTCAGCAGGCGATCGCCGGCGACGCGCCGGCGCGGTCGGCGCTGGCCGCATCGTGGCGCCGTTCCTCCGCCCTGCACAAGCTCGACCCCTCGGCCCGCGCCGAGCCGCGCCGGCTGAGCGTGCCGGAGCTTGCCGCGGCGCGCGAGCGGAGCGGCCTCCTGCTGCACGCGGCGCAGGCGAGCCTCGACAGGCTGTTCCAGGCGGTGGGCTCGGTGGGGTGCTGCGTGCTCCTCGCCGACAGCGACGGCGTCCCGGTCGATCGCCGCGGCGCTCCCGGCGACGACGCGAACTTTCGCGACTGGGGCCTCTGGGTCGGTTCGGTCTGGAGCGAGGCGGCCGAGGGCACCAACGGCATCGGCACCTGCATCGTCGAGCAGCGGACGCTCGCCATCCATCGCGACCAGCACTTCCTGACCCGCAACACCGGGCTCAGCTGCGTCACGGCGCCGGTCTTCGACCACGAGGGCCGCCTCGCCGCCGCGCTCGACGTCTCGTCCTGCCGGGCCGACACCACCGAGGCCTTTCTCGGCCTGATCACCGTCGCGGCGCAGGACGCGGCCCGTCGGATCGAGGCCGAGGCGTTCCGCCTGGCCTTCCCCGACGCGCGCATCGTCGTCGCGCCCGGCGCCGGCGCGGCGGCGGGCGGCCTGATCGCCGTCGACGCCGACGACGTGGTGATCGGCGTCAGCCGCGCCGCGCGCCAGTCGCTCGGGATGCCGCCGGCCGGCCCGGCGCGCCCGCGCCCCCTGTCCGACGTTCTCGGCTTCGCGAGCGGCGGCGATCTCGACGACGCCGAGCGCGGCGCCGTGCAGCGCGCCATGGTGCGCGCCGGGGGCAACGCCTCCGCCGCGGCCAGGTCGCTTGGCATCAGCCGCGCCACGCTCTATCGCAAGCTGAACCGGTTCCAGCTGCTCTGACGCCGACGCGATTACCCGTCGCCCGGCAGGGCAGCCGAAAGCGCCTCGCCCCCTCCGCAACCATCGCCATGCGCGGGCGGCATGGCCGCTGACCACGGTCGCGACGGGGCTTGACTGTCTCATTCCTGATACAGCCCGCCCGCTCCGGCTGCTTCGCCCGGGGTGACGCCGGGCGAGTCGCAACGCAACTTCCTTTCACTGCGGACGCATCCGCCGACGCGATTCTGACCGGGAGGATAACCGTGAACAAAGTCGAGTTCTTCCGCGCTGCGAAGTCCCCCTTCGCCACGCGCTATGACAACTTCATCAACGGCGGCTGGGTCGCGCCGAAGTCGGGGCGCTACTTCGACAACACCTCGCCGGTGACCGGGCAGGTCCTGAGCGAGATCGCCCGCTCCGACGCCGCGGACGTCGAGGCCGCGCTCGACGCCGCCCATGCCGCCAAGGAGGCCTGGGGCCGCACCAGCGTCGCCGAGCGCGCCCGCATCCTGAACCGGATCGCCGACCGGATCGAGGAGAACCTCGACCTCCTCGCCCGCGCCGAGACCTGGGACAACGGCAAGCCGATCCGCGAGACCACGGCGGCCGACCTGCCGCTCGCCGTCGACCATTTCCGCTACTTCGCCGGGGCGATCCGGGCGCAGGAGGGGAGCCTCGCCGAGATCGACCACGACACCGTCGCCTACCACTTCCACGAGCCGCTCGGCGTCGTCGGCCAGATCATCCCGTGGAACTTCCCGCTGCTCATGGCCTGCTGGAAGCTCGCCCCGGCGCTCGCGGCCGGCAACTGCGTCGTGCTGAAGCCGGCCGAGCAGACCCCGGGCTCGATCCTCGTGCTGATGGACCTGATCGGCGACCTGCTACCGCCGGGCGTGCTCAACGTGGTGAACGGCTTCGGCCTCGAGGCCGGCAAGCCGCTGGCGTCCAGCCCGCGCATCGCCAAGATCGCCTTCACCGGCGAGACCACGACCGGCCGGCTGATCATGCAGTACGCCAGCCAGAACCTGATCCCGGTGACGCTGGAGCTGGGCGGCAAGAGCCCGAACATCTTCTTCGCCGACGTGGCGGCCGAGGATGACGACTTCTTCGACAAGGCGCTCGAAGGCTTCACGATGTTCGCGCTGAACCAGGGCGAGGTCTGCACCTGCCCCTCCCGCGCGCTCGTCCACGAGTCGATCTACGACCGCTTCATGGAGCGGGCGGTGAAGCGGGTGGAGGCGATCATCCAGGGCGACCCGCTCGACCCGGCGACGATGATCGGCGCGCAGGCGTCGAGCGAGCAGATGGAGAAGATCCTCTCCTACATCGACATCGGCAGGCAGGAAGGCGCGGAAGTCCTGACCGGCGGCGCGCGGGCGACGCTGGCGGGCGATCTCGGCGGCGGCTACTACGTGAAGCCGACGGTGTTCCGCGGCGACAACAGGATGCGGATCTTCCAGGAGGAGATCTTCGGGCCGGTGGTTTCGGTCACCACGTTCAAGGACGACGCCGAGGCGCTCGCCATCGCCAACGACACGCTCTATGGCCTCGGCGCCGGCGTCTGGACCCGGAACGGGAACCGCGCCTACCGGTTCGGCCGGGCGATCCAGGCCGGCCGCGTCTGGACCAACTGCTATCACGCCTATCCGGCCCATGCGGCCTTCGGCGGCTACAAGCAGTCGGGCATCGGCCGCGAGAACCACAAGATGATGCTCGACCACTACCAGCAGACCAAGAACCTGCTGGTCAGCTACAGCCCGAAGAAGCTCGGGTTCTTCTGATACGGCTTCCCCCGGGCCATCCTCCCCCCTGCCCGGGAACCTCCGGGGGCGGCCGCCGCGCCGCCCCTGTTTTGCTTCGAAGGAGGAGATGATGGCGAAAACCACGAAGGCGGCCGTGGTGGGCGCGTTCGGCGGGCCGCTGGCCGGGGTCGCCGCATGAACGCGACCGGGGACGGCCTCGGCAAGGTGACGGCGACGCCGGAGGCGCTGGCGCTTCTCGCCGAGATCGTGGCCGACCACGGTCCGGTGATGTTTCACCAGTCGGGGGGCTGCTGCGACGGGTCCTCGCCGATGTGCTATCCGGAGGGGGGGTTCGTCGTCGGCGACGGCGACGTGCTCCTCGGCCGCATCGGCGGCGCGCCGTTCTGGATCAGCGGGCCGCAATACGAGGTCTGGAAGCACACCGACCTGATCATCGACGTCGTTCCGGGC
>NZ_JAGOID010000024.1 GCF_017995835.1 Amaricoccus sp. | reverse complement strand
CCCTGATTCCAGCCCGGTTCCAGCCGCGTTCCAGCCAGATAGAATCACGCCTTTTCCGCCGCTTGCCCCGCCTCGCCCGGGCAAGTGGCTTTCGCGCCTATTCCGCGTTGACGGACGTGCGGGGGCGCTCGGGAATCGCCTGCATCACGATGCCGACGAGCAGGAGCCACAGCGAGGTGACGAGGAGCCCCACCTTCACCGGCCCGGGCGGCTCGAACACGTCCCAGACCGACCAGCCGGCGAGAATGACCCACAGGATCGTCACCGTCAGGTTCAGCGGACGCCACCGCGCCGTGCGCATCGGGTGGATGAACTTGAGCCAGGTGTACTGCGCCAGCGCCAGAACCGCGATGATGGCGAGCGTCGCCCAGACCGGTGGGTCGAAGACCAGAAAGACGAGGAGCGGCATCTGCCACACGGCCGGGAAGCCAACGAAGCAGTTGTCGTCCGCCTTCATCCGCACGTCGGCGAAGTACATGGCCCCGGTCAGCGCGATGACGAGCGCCGCCACTAGGCCGAGATGCCAGGGCAGCAGACCCGTGTAGATGAGCGCATAGGCCGGAATGAACACATAGGTCAGATAGTCGATCACCAGATCGAGGATCGTTCCGTCCCAGTTCGAGGCGTTCTTCTTGGTGTCGACCTTGCGCGCCAGCGGCCCGTCGATCCCGTCGACGATCAGCGCGATCCCCAGCCAGCCGAACATCAGCCGCCATTCGCCCTTGGTCGCGGCGACCAGCGCCATCAACGCCAGCGCGGCGCCCGAGCCAGTCAGCAGGTGGACGGAGAACGCGAGGGGCTTGGTCTTCGGCCTCATTTCCACCAGATAAGAGCATTTCGCGGCGAGCGGAACCCCTGTCGCGAGCCCTCGCTCCGGTTGCCGGCGCCGCTTGCTTCCGCAGTCGCCTCGCCATCGACCGGGCCGGCGCCGGGAGGCGCGACGGCGGTCAGGCGCCGCGCTCCGGTCGCGGTCTGGCGAGACCATCGCGAATCGCCGCGGCGACCGCCGCGACGGTCACGTCGAGCCAGGGTCGCCCGCCTTGGCGCGGCGCAGCGTCGAGGTAGCCACCCGGCCCGGAATGCGACATCGCGCCGATCTCGCGCTCGACCAGCCGGCCGTCGCGGCGGGCCTCGTTCCAGAACGAGCTGCCCGCGACCGGCCAGCGCCCCGGGAACGCGATCCGGCCGAGCGCATAGACCCGGTCGCCCGATCCGAAGAGCGAGACCAGCCAGGACGCCGCCTCGATGCCCCGGTCCGAGCACATGACGCCGCCGATCGTCACGATCGCCGGCGGCTCGCCCAGCGCGTCGGCGAGGTAGGTCGCCGCGCCGACCGAGATCTGGCCGCCGCCGCTCGACCCGAGGAGCACAACCTGCACGGGGCGGCGCGGCTCGTAGCCGGCCGCCGCGAGCCGTTCTCGCACGATCCCGGCGATGCCGAAGCCGTAGAGCGGGCCATAGCGGTCATCGGCCGAGACGAGGACCTGGAAGAGGTTGCGCAGGTTGAGGATGTCCGGCAGCAGCCGCGTGCCGTTCAGCCGCCACTCGCGCACCCGCAGCCAGAACCAGGTGAAGACCCTCTGCCCGGTAAGAAGCTCGCGGCCGGAGGGCGCATAGGGAAAGACGTCGCGCACGATGCGCGCCTCGGGAAGCTCGGCTTGCAGCCGGTCGAGGAACGCCGTCTCGTGCGGCAGGAGCGCGTCGCCGGAGATGGCGCCGATCCCGGACAGGAACACCACGAAGCAGTCCGGCGGCGGCGCCGGCGCCGTGGCGGGCGCCGCCGCCGGAGCCGCCGCAGCGTCCTCCTCCGGGCCGGGGGCGAGCCAGCCCGCCCACCAGCCGAGCGACTCGATCGGCGCGAGCGCAAGCGAGAGCGTCAGCGCCAGCCCGCCGACGACGAAGAGCCAGACGAACGCCTCGGTCACGGCGCCTCCCCGCGATCGGCTCCGTCGCGCTCGCGTCCTTCGCGCGCGAACGCGTCGCGATCGGCCCGCGCGCGGCGCCGCAGGTCGTCGACAAGCTCGTCCGACGTCAGCGTCAGCGGCTCGCCGGCCGCAGCCCGCTCCAGCGCGCGCAGGACGACGCCGAGCGGGCGGCCGAGCGCGAGCGCGAGGATTCGCATCGAGGCCCAGCCGGCGAAGGCGAAGAAGGCCGCGTCGGCGAAGGGCAGCCCCAGCCCGTGGTGCAGGCCGAACAGGGTGAGCAGCAGCACCCAGACATCGAGCGCCCGGTCGAGCTGCTCGCCGAGATAGGGCGCGAGCGTCAGCAGGCCGAAGATCAGCGGCGAATGCGCCAGCGCCACCACCGAGGCGGTCGGCACGAAGGCGAGGTCGCGCCCGAAGGCCGCCACGTCGAGCATCAGCGCCAGCGCCACCGTCATCAGCGCGCCGGCGACATAGATCGCGCCCTGGAGCGCGAGGCTCAGCACGAAGCGGCCCGGCCGGACATGGTTGAGAAACAGCGTCAGCGCATGGCCGGTCGCCTGCGAGACGCCGGCGAGGAACACCATGGCGAAGGCCGCGCCGCGCGGACCGTCGGGAGCGGCGACGCGCCGGAACGCCTCCGGATCGAACAAGAGCGCATCGAAGCCGAGCGAGAGCGCGCCGGGAACGCCGAGCCAGTCGGTCATCAGGGCCGCGACGCCCTGCCTCAACCCCGCCGGCGCCGGCGCTCGCGCGGGGCGCCGCCGCCGGCCTCGCCGCCGCCGTCCACGCCGCCATCAACGCCATCGGATGCGGACGAGAACCCGCCCAGCCGGCGCTCGATCTCGGCGAGGTCGGGCCGCGGGCCGCGGGGGGTCGCCTCCAGCGCCGCGCGCATGGCGACGAGATGCGCCGGCGTCGTGCCGCAGCAGCCGCCGATGATGGTCGCGCCGCAGTCGCGGGCGAGGATGGCGTAGTCTGCCATCAACTCCGGCGTGCCATCGTAGTGGATGTGGCCGTCGTGGAACTTCGGGATGCCGGCGTTGCCCTTGGCGACGACGGGCAGACGCGGATGCTGCGCCGTGAAGCCGAGGACGGTGCGCAGCAGATCCGAGGCGCCCACGCCGCAATTGGCGCCGAAGGCGAGCGGCGGGTTGGGCAGGCCGTCGACGAGGCCCACCATGGCCGCCGAGGTGACGCCCATCATGGTGCGGCCGGCGGTGTCGAAGCTCATCGTGCCGCACCAGGCCGCGCCGGCGCGGGAGATGCCGAGGGCGGCGGCCTCGAACTCTTCCGGCGCGGAGATGGTCTCGACCCAGAGCACATCTGCGCCCCCGGCGAGCAGGCCGCGCGCCTGCTCTTCGAACATCTGGGCCGCGTCCTCGACGGTGAGCGGCCCGAGCGGGGCCATGATCTCACCGGTCGGGCCCATCGAGCCCGCGACGACGACGGTCCGGCCCGCGGCGTCGGCGACCTCGCGGCCCAGTTCCGCGGCGATGCGATTGAGCTCGAACGCCCGGCCCTGGGCGTCATGAAGCTTCAGCCGGCTGGCGTTGCCGCCGAAGCTGTTGGTGAGGAAGATGTCCGAGCCCGCATCGGCCGCGCCCTTGTAGAGCGCGCGGATCCTGTCCGGCTCGGTCTCGTTCCAGAACTCCGGCGCCTCGCCGGCCTCGAGGCCCATGTTGAAGAGGTTGGTGCCCGTGGCGCCGTCCGCCAGCAGCCAGTCGCGCTCGCCGAGCAGCTTTTCCAGCGGGTTCGCCATCGGTCATCCCTCCTCCGGTCAGGCCGGATGCATCGCCGCCGCCAGCGCGCGGATCCGGTTCACCATCGCCCTGAGGCCGTTCGAGCGCTGCGACGACAGGTGCTGGTCCAGGCCGAGCCGGCCGAGCTCCATCGGGGCATCCACCGCGAGAACGCCTTTGGGGTCAAGCCCCGCATAGAGCGCGTGCAGGACCGCGATCAGGCCGCGGACGATCAGCGCGTCGGAATCGCCGACGAAGTCGAAACGGGCGGCCGCCCCCTCGCCCGTCGTCGTCGGCGCCAGCCAGACCTGGCTCGCACAGCCCTCGACCTTGGTCGCCGGCCCGCGCAGCGCCTCGTCGAGCGGGGCCATGGCGCGGCCGAGTTCGATGACGTAGCGGTACCGGTCCTCCCAGTCGTCGAGGAAGGCGAAGTCGTCGGCGATCGCTTCGAAGCGCGGGGTAGCCACGAGCGGCGGTCCTTCATCCAGCCCCGTGGCAGATATGACGTCCCGGCCTCCGGGTCCAGTGGCGGCGGCGGTTTGGCCCCAAGCGCGCGGGCGCGCGGGCCATCCGGGGGCCATGTGCAACGGCTAGCGGCCGGGGCCTCGCGCGATCATGCGCGCCCTCAGGCGCTTCCCGACTTCTGGACGGGAGCCGGCTCCAGGGGAGAGAATGGCCCCGATGAGACCCCGAATCGACCTGCCTCGGCTTTTCGCCGGATCAACGGAAAGCCGAAGGCGGAGGCGGGCGAGGCGGCGCTCGACGGAAGCCTTCGCGGCAATCCAGCCCGGTCGAGCCCGCGACCCTATCTGGAGACGGTGACATGATGCGGAAACTGTCGCTCCTCGCCTGCGCCCTCCTGGCCTGGCCGGCCGTGGCCGCGGCGACGGATATCCTGCCGGCCGCGTCCTATCCGGTCGGCATGACGTGGGTCGAGTATCAGGATCCCGGCGACGGCCGGTCGCTCGACGCGCTGTTGATCTATCCCGCCGCCCCGGAGCCGGACGCCGCGCCCGCCAGGGTCTTTCTCTCGACCAACCTCGCCCTCTACGCCGACGCCGCTCCGGCGGACGACGGTTTGCGCCACCCGCTCGTCGTGTTCTCGCACGGCGCCGGCGGCAACGGCGCCGGCTACGCCTGGTTCGGCGCGCATCTCGCGGCGCGGGGCTATATCGTCGCGATGGTCTATCACTACAGCGCCAATACCTATGACTCGAGCGCGCTCTATGTGCGCAACCGCATCTGGCAGCGGCCGCGCGACATCGGGCTCGACATCACCCACCTGCTCGGGGACGCGGCGTGGGGGCCGCGCATCGACCCGGACAGGATCGGGGTGGCGGGCCATTCGCAGGGCGGCTTCACCGCGCTCTGGATCGGCGGGGCCGAGGTCGATCCCGAGACGTTCCTCGCCTTCCAGCGCCGCTGGAAGGCGATGTTCGTGGTGCCGCCCCGGCTGCGCGCCGCGATGGACCTCGACGCCGGCCCGGCGCTTGGCGTACGCGACGTTCGGGTGAAGGCCGCCTTCGCCATGGCCCCCGGCGACGTGCAGGGGTTCGGGATGGACGCGGCCGGGCTCGGGCGCATGGCGATCCCCGCCTACATCGTCGTCGGCGAGGGCGACACCACGACGCCGCCGGCGGAGAACGCCGCCTTCGCCGCCGAGCACATTCCCGACGCGGTGCTCGACATCCTGCCCGGACCCGTCGGGCACGAGATCTTCGGCAACGAATGCGACCAGATCGGTCGGGACAACTACCCCGATGCCTGCATCGACGCCCCCGGCGTCGATCGCGCCGCGCTGCACGAGCACATCGGGGACGCGGCGCTTGCCTTCTTCGACGCGCACCTCGACGTGCGGCGGCAGGAGTGATCAGCCACGCCAGTAGGTCGCGGTGAAGAGGACATAGACGGTCAGAAGCTCGAGCCGGCCGACGAACATCAGGATGATCGTCACCCAGATCGCCTCATCGGAGAGGACGGCATAGTTGCCGACCGGGCCGATATGCGGCCCGAAGCCCGGGCCGACATTGGTCAGCGCCGCCGCCGAGCCGGAGATGGCCGTGACCGGATCGAGCCCGAGCAGCACGAGCGCGATGGCGCCGATCCCGAGGGTGAGAAAGAACAGCATGAAGAAGGCCATGACCGAGTTCATCACCTCGGGCGTGATCGTCCTGCCCTCGTAGCGCGGCAGGGTCACGGCCGTCGGGCTGTAGAGCCGGTGGACCTCGACCGCGACGGCCGAGGTGAGGAGCTGGTAGCGGAACACCTTCGGCCCGCCCGAGGTCGAGCCCGAGCAGCCGCAGACCATCATCGCGCAGAAGAACAGCGTGGTCGCGAGCGGGCCCCAGGCGCCGTAGTCGGCGTTGGCGAAGCCGGTCGTGGTGATGACCGAGGCCATGGAGAACAGGATCTCGCGCAGCGCCGTCTCGTCGATCCGCTCGCCATTGTCGATACGGGCGAGGACCAGCCCGAGGCAGAGCGTGAGGTAGATGGCGAGGAATGCGTGGATCTGGCTGTCGCGCAGCAAGGGGCGCGGGTCGCCGGCCCCGAGCTGGACGAAGCGCACGAAGGACATCCCCCCGAGCAGCATGAACACGATGGCGACGTACTGCGCCGCGGGACTGAAGCCGATGAACGATGAATCGTGGTTCGCCATGCCCCCGGTGGCGACCGTGCTCATGGCGTGGGTGAGGGCGTCGAACCCGGAGAGCCCGCCCCAGACATAGCCGAGCGCGCAGGCGAGCGTCAGCGTCAGGTAGACCGAGGCGATCGAGAAGGCGATCTCCTTCGCCTTGGGCATGACCTTGCCGAGCGTGTTGAAGTCGGAGTTGCGCAGGAGCTGCATGCCGCCGATCCCGAGGACGGGGAGCATGATGATGGCGAGAAGCACGACGCCGATCCCGCCGATCCAGGTGACGAGGCAGCGCCACAGCAGGACCCCGTGCGGGAGGCTGTCGAGACCGGCGATGACGGTCGCGCCCGTCGCGGTCATGGCCGAAGTGCTCTCGAAGATGGCGTCGGTCAGGCCGAGATGCGGCGCGCCGAGGAGGAATGGCAGGGCCGCGAACGCCGTGAAGGACATCCATGTCGCCACGGTGAGCAGGAAGCCCTGGCGCAGGTCGAGGTCGCGCCGCCGTCGCTCGGAGCAGGCGATGCCGACGAGGCAGCCGACCGTGACCGTGACCGTCATCGAGATGGCGAAGGCATGCGCGTTGCCGTTGCCGTGGGTGAGATCCACGACCATCGGCAGCGCCATCGACGCGCCGAAGAGCGCGAGGAGCCGCCCGAGGATGTAGCCGACCGGTCTGAAGTCGATCATGCGCGGCCCGGGCTCCCTGCGCGGCCCGCACGACGGTGCCGCCCGGGCCCGCAGCCTGTCAAGGCGGAGACCGCCCGAGGTCGGCGGACGTCAGGCGCGCCAGAACGCGGCGGTGAACAGCACATAGACGAGCAGGAGTTCGAGCCGCCCCACGAGCATCAGGAAGGTGAGGACGAGAATCGCGGGGTCGGAGAGGCTGGCGTAGTTGCCGACCGGCCCGATGACCGGACCGAGGCCGGGCCCGACATTGGAGAGGGTCGCGGCCGCGCCGGAGATCGCCGTGACCGGGTCGAGGCCGAGCAGGACGAGGAGCACGGCGCCGATGCCGAGCGTCAGGAAGAACAGCATGAAGAAGCCGACCACCGAGTTCATGGCCTGCGCGGTGACGGCGCGGCCCTGGAGGCGCGGCAGGTGCACCGCGCTCGGGCTGTAGAGCCGGCCGATCTCGACGGCGACGGCGGCGGCGAGCAGCTGGTATCGGAAGACCTTCGGCCCGCCCGCGGTCGAGCCGGTGCAGCCGCAGACCATCATGGCGCAGAAGAACAGCGTGTCGGCGAGCGGACCCCACTGGATGTAGTCGGCGCTGACGAAGCCGGTCGTGGTGATGATCGAGGACATGTTGAAGAGGATCGCGCGGAGCGCGGGCTCGTCGATGCGGTCGCCGTTCTCGATCCGCGCGACGAGGAGCCCGAGGCAGAGGACGAGGTAGATCGCGAGGAAGGCGCGGATCTGGCTGTCCTGG
Organism: Amaricoccus sp.; assembly: GCF_017995835.1. Lineage (GTDB taxonomy): Bacteria > Pseudomonadota > Alphaproteobacteria > Rhodobacterales > Rhodobacteraceae > Amaricoccus. The sequence continues at coordinate 25,724 of NZ_JAGOID010000024.1, read as the reverse complement.
AACAGCGGCTTCGGGTCGCCGGCGCCGAGCTGGACGAAGCGGACGAAGGACATGCCGCCGAGCAGCATGAAGACCGCGCCCACGTACTGCGTCGTCGCGCTGAAGTTGATGAACGAGGCGTCGTAGTTGCCCATGCCGCCGGTGGCGATCGTGCTCATGGCGTGGGTGAGCGCGTCGAACTCGGAGAGGCCGCCCCAGACATAGCCGAGCGTGCAGGCGAGCGTGAGCGCGAGGTAGACGGCGCTGAACGAGAGCGCGATCTCCTTGGCCTTGGGCATGACCTTGCCGAGCGTGTTGAAGTCCGAACTGCGCAGGAGCTGCATCCCCCCGACCCCGAGCACCGGCAGGAGGATGATGGCGAGGAGCACGACCCCGATGCCGCCGATCCAGGTGACGAGGCTGCGCCAGGCGAGAACGCCGCGCGGCAGGTCGTCGAGGCCGACGATCACCGTGGCGCCGGTGGTGGTCATCGCCGAGGTGGTCTCGAACAGCGCGTCGACAAAGCTGATGTCGGGCTCGCCGAGCATCAGCGGCAGGGTGGCGAACCCGGTGAAGGCGGCCCAGGCGCCGACGGTCAGCAGCACGCCCTGACGCAGGTCGAGGTCACGGGGGCGGCGCTCTGAGCAGGCGACGGCGAGCAGGACGCCGAGCGTCGTCGTCAGCGCCATGGACAGCGCGAAGGCCGGCGCGTTGCCGTTCCGATCGGCGAGGTCGATCGCGAGCGGGATCGCCATCGACGCCCCGAGCGCCGCGAGGAGCCATCCCAGGATGTGGCCGACCGGCCTGAAATCGACCATTCCGGTCCCGAGTCCCCGCCGCCCGCACGGGCGCGCGCCGCACGCTGCGCGCGCGCCCCGCCCGCGTCAAGGCCGTCTCCGACGTGCTCGACGTGCCGACGCATTGACCGGCGGCGCGCCCGGGCGTATGGCCGCCGCCTGAGCGAAACGCCGGTCGGAGGGCAAGCGCCGTGCGCGACGAGAAGGGCATGAGCGAGGGCTGGAGCCCGAGGACCCAGATGGTTCACGCCGGCGTCAAGCGCAGCGGCTTCGCCGAGACCTCCGAGGCGATCTTCCTCACCCAGAGCTTCGTCTACCCCTCGGCGGAAGCGGCGGAGGCGCGGTTCATCAAGTCGGGCGAGGACGAGTTCATCTATGCCCGCTACGGCAACCCGACGGTGCGGATGTTCGAGGAGCGCATCGCCGCCATCGAAGGCGCCGAGGACGCCTTCGCCACCGCAAGCGGCATGGCCGCCGTCCACGGCGCGCTCTTCGCCGCGCTGAAGGCGGGCGACCACATCGTCTCGGCGCGCGCGCTCTTCGGCTCGTGCCTCTACATCGTCGAGAACCTGCTGCCGCGCTTCGGCGTCGAGGTGAGCTTCGTCAACGGTGCCGATCTCGCGCAGTGGCAGGCGGCGATCCGGCCCGACACCAAGCTCGTCTTCCTCGAGTCGATCTCCAATCCGACGCTCGAGGTGATCGACATCGCCGGCGTGGCCGCGCTCGCCCATGCGCAGGGCGCGCTCGTCGTCGCCGACAACGTCTTCGCGACGCCGGTCCTGCAACGCAGCCTCGATCTCGGGGCGGACGTGGTGATCTACTCCGCGACCAAGCACATCGACGGCCAGGGGCGCTGCCTCGGCGGCGTCGTGCTCGGGCGGCGCGACTTCATCCGTGGCGTGCTGGAGCCGTTCATGAAGCACACCGGCGGCGCGCTGAGCCCGTTCAACGCCTGGGTGCTGCTGAAGGGGCTGGAGACTCTCGACCTGCGCGTGCGGGCGCAGGCCGCCGCCGCGGCCGCGATCGCCGAGGCGGCGGCCGGGCATCCGGCGCTGGCGCGGCTCATCTATCCGGGGCGCCCCGACCATCCGCAGCACGCGCTCTCGGCGCGGCAGATGGAGACGGGGGGCACGATGCTCGCTCTCGACCTCGGGGGCGGCAAGCCGGCGGCGTTCCGCTTCCTGAACGCGCTCAGGATCGTGCTGATCTCCAACAACCTCGGCGACGCGAAGTCGCTCGTCACCCACCCGGCGACGACGACGCACCAGCGGCTGACGCCGGAGCAGCGCGCCGGGCTCGGCATCTCCGACGGGCTGGTGCGCGTCTCCGTCGGGCTCGAGGACCCGGCCGATCTGGTCGCCGACGTGCGCCGGGGACTTGACGCGGCGCTGTGAGGCGCCTTCTTCCTGAGGCCCGCCATGCCGAGGCCGGGCGAGGAGAGGCCGAGACCATGACGATCGAGACCCGTCCGCCCCAGCCGGCGACCACGGCGCTTTCGCGCGACTACCCGGACGGGTTCGCGGCCGACGCGGCCTATGTCGCCACCCTGCCCGACCTCCAGAACGGCCCGGCGAGCGGCATCCGCGGCGCACGGGCCGAGATCCAGCATGTCGGCATCGCCAATTTCCGCCTGCCGGTGCGCTTCCACGCCCGCGAGGGGGGCGAACTGACGCTGGAGACCGCGGTGACCGGCTCGGTGTCGCTCGAGGCGAACAAGCGCGGCATCAACATGAGCCGGATCATCCGCTCCTTCTACAAGCACGCCGAAACCTCGTTCTCCTTCGACGTGATCGGCGCCGTCCTCGACAGCTACGAGACCGACCTCGGCAGCTTCGACGCGCGTTTGCAGATGCGCCTGCGCTATCCGATGCTGCGCCGGTCGCTGCGCAGCGGGCTGGAGGGCTGGCAGTACTACGACGTGGCGCTGGAGATGATCCGCGAACGCGGGCGCGCGCAGCGGATCGTGCATCTCGACTACGTCTATTCCTCGACCTGTCCCTGCTCGCTGGAACTGGCCGAGCATGCCCGCGAGACGCGCGGGCAGCTCGCCACCCCCCACGCGCAACGCTCCGTGGCGCGGGTCTCGGTGGAGCTGGTCGGCGCCGGGCGGCTGTGGTTCGAGGATCTGGTGGCGCTCTGCAACCGGGCGATCCCGACCGAGACGCAGGTGATGGTCAAACGCGAGGACGAGCAGGCCTTCGCCGAGCTGAACGGCGCGAACCCGGTCTTCGTCGAGGACGCCGTGCGGCTCCTCTGCGCCGAGCTGGAGGCCGAGCCCCGGGTCGGCGACTTCCGGGTGATCGCGAGCCACCAGGAATCGCTGCACAGCCACGACGCGGTGTCGATCCTGACCCGGGGCGAGACCTTCCGGCAGACGAGCTACGATCCCCGCCTCTTCGACACGCTGCGGCACGTGGGCTGACCGGGACGCGCGGCGTCAGTCGCACCCGTCGACGCAGCACTGACGGCACGGCGCGGGGCTTCCCGCAATGACGGAGGTTCATGCGATGATCGAGCGCCAGCACCTCGCGATCCTGCGCGAGACCGACCGGCTCGGCAGCGTCACCGCGGCGGCCGATGCGCTGCACCTGACCCAGTCGGCGCTGAGCCATGCGATCCGGCGGCTGGAGGCGCAGGCCGGCGTGGCTCTCTGGAAGAAGGAGGGGCGCGGGCTGCGGCCGACACAGGCGGGGCGGCACCTGATCGGCCTGGCGCAGCGGGTCCTGCCGCAGCTCGAGCAGGCCGAGGCCACGCTCGCCGATTTCGCGCGCGGACAGCGCGGGATGCTGCGCATCGGGATGGAATGCCACCCGTGCTACCGTTGGCTGCTGCGGGTGGTCGAGCCCTATCTGCGCGACTGGCCGCAGGTCGACGTCGACGTGCGGCAGGCGTTCCAGTTCGGCGGCGTCGGCGCCCTGCTCGCGCACGAGATCGACATCCTGATCACGCCAGATCCGGTGAAGCGTCCCGGCCTCGCCTACGAGCCGGTCTTCGACTACGAGATGCGCCTCGCCGTGAGCAGCGACCACGCGCTCGCCGGCGAGGTCGCGGCGCCGGGCGACCTGACGGGCGAGGTGCTCATCACCTATCCGGTGTCGCCCGAGCGGCTCGACATCTACACCCGGTTCCTGGTCCCGGCGGGCTGCCTGCCGCGGGCGGTGAAGGTGATCGAGACCACCGACATCATGTTGCAGATGGTGGCGGCGGGCCGGGGCGTGACCGCGCTGCCGGACTGGCTGATCGCGGAATACCGGGCCAGCCTGCCGATCCGCTCGCTGCGCCTCGGGCCCGAGGGGATCGGCAAGAGCATCCATGTCGGCCGCCGGGCCGAGGACGCGACGCCCGACTTCGTCGAGGGGTTTCTGCGGCTCGCCCGGTCAGCCTGACAGCGCGGCGCGGAAGCGGCCCGCCGCGCCGTGGCAAAAGCTCCTGCACGCCTACCAAAGCCGGGGGGATGAGCGTAGACTGTCGCGGCTGCCGCCTTCGCGCGGGAGCGCGGCCGCGGTGGCGAGGACCTCACATCGAAGGACCTTACCATGAAGCCCACCCTTGTGCTTGCGATCGTCGGGACGTCGATGCTTGCCGGAACGGCAGGCTTCTCGCAGGACGCCTCCGCCGAGGACATCCTCGCGACGCTGAAGGGCGTCGCGCCGGCGTCGATCCTCCAGAACGCCACCCTCGTGCAGGTGACGGCCGAGGGCATGAAGACGGTGCGGGAGGGGTCCAACGGCTGGACCTGCATGAAGCCGGGGACGAACCCGATGTGCGCCGACGCCGGCGGCGTCGAGTTCATGCATGCGCTCATGAGCAAGGGCGAGGCCCCGCAGAAGCTCGGCTTCATCTACATGCTGCTCGGGGACGAAGGCGTCAGCAACACCGATCCCTTCGCTACCGAAAAGACGGCGGACAACAACTGGATCGCCACCGGGCCGCATGTGATGATCGTCGGGGCCGAGGCGAAGTCGCTGCTCAAGGGCTACCCGCGCGAGGCGGCGGCCGATGCCGAGCGGCCCTACGTGATGTGGGCCGGGACGCCCTACGAACACCTGATGCTGAACACGGAGTAGCGTAGTCCGGCGTCGCCGGGAGACTGCGGCGCCGGTCCGGTCCGCGATGCCGCGGGCCTCGATGCGGCCATGGCCATTCACGAGATCCCGGCGCGGCGCAGGTCATACCGGCGAGTCTACCAAGCCACCCGGCGCAACACGAGCTAACACGCGTGATAGTAGGATAACTACCTGAATACACACGATAAAAACGTCAAAGGTCAAAAAGGTCCGCGAGTCGTTTCATGAGTCCGCCGGCATCATGCGGCCTCCGCCTGAATGCCTCGCGCCTGCATTAACGATTCAATTCCGACTCTTTTGCTTGGCATATGCGTTGTGCATACGTTGTGCATGGAGCGTGCATCGAAGGATCCGCCGTAAACCTCTGACGCCGAAGCCTTCGGACGGAAACCGTATGCGTGGATCACCCACCCTGCCCGAGCAGGCGCGCCGGGCGACGCGAAGCGCCGCCCGACGCGGGACGATCACTTGACGAGGGCGAGGTTCGACGCCGACTCGCGGCCGTCGCGGCCGGATTCGATGTCGAAGGTCACCTTCTGGCCATCATCGAGGTGGCTGATGCCGGCGCGCTCGAGCGCCGAGATGTGCACGAAGACGTCCTTCGAGCCCTTCTCCGGCTGAATGAAGCCGAAGCCCTTGGTGGCGTTGAACCATTTCACGGTGCCGTTGGCCATCGCGAGGTCTCCTGTCTTGGTTGCTGCCCGCGACATGCGGCAGCCCGGCGTCGGTCAGAGCAAAATCGGGTGACTGAAGCCTGCGACGGAGACAGTAGCGATTGAGGTAACGTAGCGCGGCCTAGATGGCGCACCACGCGGCAGATTGCAAGCGAAAGCGGTTCTGGCATGCAGGGCAATCGAAAGAGGTGGGCAGATCCCGCCGAGCCGGCTGCGGGCCCACTACGTCAGGGCCACGGTCCAGGTCCGGCGTTACGCCGACGGCCGCCTGGCCCTGTTCCATGGACCGCGCTGCATCGGCCGCTACCAGGCCGACGCCACGCCGGTCGCCGATACCGAGCTGGCCGCGTGATCCCGCTCGACGCGCCAGCGGACAAACGACTTGCTACGAAGACCGGCCAAATTGACGTGTCACCGACAGTTCTGTTGCGGGTGTGCTCCCGACGCTACAGCCACCGCCTGTGTCCCGAGGAACGGCGCAGGCCCGTCGCGGGGGCGCCGGCTAACCCTCCGAATGGACGAGACCGATCACGTCTCGGGCGCCGGCGCGGCCGCGGCCGGAGAGCGAGGGGTTCTCCATGAAGAAGCGGTGGCAGGAAAACAGCCGGGCGCCCTCCTCGGAGGTATGGCGGCGGTAGGAGCCATCGGCCTGCGCCACCCAGCTCTGCGCCTGGTCCGCCATGTTCGCCGCCATGACCTGGTCGATGATCTGGGCGTGCACCGTCGGGTTGACGATCTCGACCAGGGTCTCGATGCGGCGATCGAGGTTGCGCTCCATCCAGTCGGCCGAAGAGATGTAGACCCGCGCCTGCGGCGACGGCAGGCCGTGGCCGGCGCCGAAGCAGACGATGCGGCTGTGCTCCAGGAACCGCCCGATGATCGACTTCACTCGGATGTTGTCGGAGAGCCCCTTCACGCCGGCGCGGAGCGAGCAAATGCCGCGCACCACCATGTCGATCTTCACCCCGGCCTGGCTCGCGGCATAGAGCGCGTCGATCACCGTCGGATCGGTGACGGCGTTGAGCTTGACCCAGACCTGCGCCGGTCGGCCGGCGCGCGCGTGCTCGATCTCCGCCTCCAGCCCGGCGAGGATGCGCGGCTTGATCATGTGGGGCGAGATGGCGAGGTTCTCGAGCGCGATCGGCTTCACGTAGCCGGTGACGTAGTTGAACACCTTGGTCGCGTCGCGCCCCAGCGCCTTGTCGCAGGTGAAGAGCGACAGGTCGGTGTAGATGCCTGCGGTGCCGGGATGGTAGTTGCCGGTTCCGAAGTGGGTATAGGTGACGAGCTCGCCCTTCTCGCGCCGGACCACGGTCGAGATCTTGGCGTGGGTCTTCCAGTCGATGAAGCCGTAGACGACCTGCGCGCCGGCGCGCTCCAGCCTGCGGGACTGGCGGATGTTGGCGGCCTCGTCGAAGCGGGCCTTCAGCTCCACCAGCGCGGTGACGGATTTTCCGTCCTCGGCCGCCTCGCAGAGCGCGGCGACGATCGGGCTGTCGCGCGAGGTGCGGTAGAGCGTCTGCTTGATCGCCACCACGTCGGGGTCGCGCGCCGCCTGCTGGAGAAAGCCCACGACGATGCCGAAGGACTCGTAGGGGTGGTGCAGCAGCATGTCCTTCTGGCGGATCGCCGCGAAGATGTCGCCCTCGAAATCCTGCACGCGCTCGGGCACGCGGGGGGTGAACGGGCGCCAGAGCAGGTCGGGCCGCGGCAGGCGGCAAAGCTCGGCGAGATCGGCGAGGCCGATGATGCCCGGCACGTCGAGCGCCTCGTCGTCGGCCACCCCGAGCGAGCGCACGATCAGCCGGCGCAGGTCGGCGGGCGCGCCGGCGGTGATCTTCATGCGGATCACCCCGCCGCGACGGCGGCGTTTCAGCGCGGTCTCGAACTCGCGCACGAGATCCTCGGCCTCCTCCTCGACCTCGAGGTCGCTGTCGCGCAGAACCCGGAAGGCGCAGGTGCCGAGCACGACGTAGCCGGGGAACAGCCGGTCGAGGAACAGCTCCAGCAGCGCCTCGAGCGGCAGGAAGCGCGCCTCGCCCTTCGGCCCCGCTGCGAGGGCGAGCATGCGCGGCACCTGGTTCGGCACCGGCAGCAGCGCCTCCAGCACCTCGTCGTCCTCCTCGCGCCGGAGCTGGAGCCCCATGGCGAAGCCGCCGTTGGCGATGAAGGGAAAGGGATGCGCCGGGTCGATGGCGAGCGGCGAGAGGATCGGGAACACCTGCTCGAAGAAATAGGTCTCGAGCATGCGCGCGTCGGCGGGGCGGACGTCGGCGGGGCCGAGGATGTCGATCCCCTCGCGACGGAGCAGCTCGCGCAGCGTCACCCAGCACTCCTGCTGGCGCAGCATCAGCGCCCGGGCGTCGGCGTCGATGCGGTGGAGTTGCTCGGCGGCGGAGAGACGGTCGGCGCTCTGCGCCGCGACGCCCTCGCGGACGAGGCCACGCAGGCCGGCGACGCGGACGGAATAGAACTCGTCGAGGTTCGAGCCCGAGATCGACAGGAAGCGCACGCGTTCGAGCAGCGGCGTCGCCGGGTTCTCCGCCTCGGCCATGACGCGCCAGTTGAAGGCCAGCCAGGACAGCTCGCGGTTGATGAAGCGGTCGGGTTCCGTCGGGTCGAAGCCGGGACGCTCGCGCGCCGGCGGGGTCTCGGAATTGAGGAAGTCGGCGTCGACGACGTCGGCTGGAGCGGTCTGCAACATCGTGTGTCTCCCGGCGGGGCAGATCGATTCTAGGGGCGCGAGGCCGGGGCGCAAGGGCCGGGAGCGTCGCGCCTTCGTGTCATACCGGCGAGTCTACCAAGCCACCCAGCGCAACACGGGCTAGCACGCGTGATAGATAGGGTAACTACCTGAGTACACACGATAAAAATGGCAAAGGTCAAAAAGGTCCGCGAGTCGTTTCATGAGCCCGCCGGTATCATGGTCGGGCGTCGTCGGAGACGTCCGACCCGAGGTTGCGGACGGATTCGCCGGGAAGGCCGGTCAGAGGCAGACGCCGTGGACGACCCTGCCGCCGGAGCCGCCGTCGTCGCAGCGGGTTCCGTCATCGACGCCGCCGCAGCTTGCGGCAAGCGCCGCGGCGACGAGGAGCACGGCGAGGCGGAGCGGGCGGGCGGGGGTCCTGCGGGTCATGGGGGCGATCATGCCGCCCCGGACGCCAATGGTCGAGACCTTTCCGGTACGGCCGCGGACCGGTCACGCATACCGGTCACGGGGCGAGGCGGAAGTGGTAGCGGGCGGCCTCGCGCATGCCGAGCCCGGCATAGAGCGCGCGGGCCGGGCCGTTCGCCTCGGCGACGGCGAGGGCGAGCGTCGTCGCGCCGTGTCCGGCAGCCCAGGCGGCGGCGGTGCGCGTCATCAGCGCGCCGAGCCCGCGGTGGCGCAAGGGCGCGGCGACCGCCAGCGCGTGGATCATCGCCGTGTCTTCGTGGACGGCGACGAAGGCCGCGGCGCCGAGGGTCTGGTCGCGCCGGCCGAGGAGCCAGGTTCTCGGGCCGGTCACCCGCGACATCACGGCGCGCCGGCCCGGGCCGACGCCCTCGGCCTGCCAGAGCGCGGCCATGCAGGCGAGGGGCGCGTCGCAGTCGATCGCCTCCTCGGAAAGCGGCCCGTCGGCGACGGCGGCGATCTCGCCCACCAGCATCAGGCTCGGGTCGACGACGGCATGGCCCGCGGCGGCGAGGCGCGCGTCGAGCGCGGCCTCGTCCTCGCGGACCATGACGAGCGTGGGCTGCTCCCAGGCGCGCATCGTCGCGGCCAGCGCATCGAGATCGCCGGGATCGCCATGCAGCGTGGCGCAGGAGACGCGCTTGCCCCCGCCGTCGCCCCGCCGGGCGAGCCAGGGGCCGACGCGGCGGGTCTCGGCCGGCGGCCAGGTGTGGAAAAGGGCGTCGAAGGGGTCCATCAGATCACCGCCGCTTCCGTGAAGGGTCGCCCGGCGGCGATGCGCGCGTAGCCGAGGGGCGAGAGGTCGAGGGTCCGGTAGGCGCCGGTGGCGATCAGCTCGGCGAGGCCGCGGCCGATCGCGGGGGCCTGTTGCAGGCCGTGGCCGGAAAAGCCGTTGGCGAAGTGGAAGTTCGCCACCTCCGGATGCGGGCCCACGACCGCGTTGGCGTCGAGGGTGTTCATGTCGTAGTGGCCGGCCCAGACGCCGGTGAGCTTCAGCGCCTCGAAGGCCGGGACGCGCGCGGCGAGGGCCGGCCAGACCAGCGTCTCCCATTCCTCGTGGCGGGGCTCGAAGTCGTCGGGCGCGACCTCCGGATCGGGGTCGGGCGCGCCGCCGGCGATGAAGCGGGCGCCTTCGGGGCGGAACCAGACCCCGCTCGGGTCGATGGTCAGCGGCAGGGACTCGCGCGGCGGCGCGGCGGCGGCGAAGGCGAAGACCGTGCGCTTGCGGCGCTCGACGGGGAGCGCGAGGCCGGCCATGGCGGCGAGATCGGCGCCCCGCCCGCCGGCGGCGTCGACGAAGACGCCACAGGCGATGCGGCCGCCGCCGGCGAGCGTCGCCCCGACCACGCGCCCGCCGCGGAGCGCGAGGCCGGCGACGGCGTCGCGGACGGTCGCCACCCCGCCGGCCCGCGCCTCGGCGCGGTAGGCGGCGAGCAGGCCCATGTTGTCGAACCAGCCTTCGCCGGAGAGGCCGAGCGCGCCGAGGCGGAGGTCGGCCGTCGCGAGGCTCGGAAAGCGCGTGCGGAGCGCGGCGGGGTCGAGGAGCGCCACCTCCGCGCCGCCGGCGGCCTGGGTGGCGTGGCGGCGGCGCAGCTCGGCCTCCCCGGCGGCGCTGGCGGCGAGGTGCAGGTAGCCGTTCTCGTGGAAGGCGAGGCCGCGGGCGCGGATCTGGGCGAGGCCGTAGGCGGAGATCGCGACGTTGAGCGGGTTGGAGAACTGCCGGCGGATGCCGCTCGCGGAGAGCGCGGTGGCCGCGCGGGCGAAGGTCGGGTCGGGTTCGACCACGACGATCCGGCCGCGGTAGCCGAGCGCTGCGAGATGCGCGGCGACCGAGCTGCCGACGACGGCGCCGCCGGCGATGAGGACGTCGGCGGTCTCCTCAATCATCGTCGGGGTGGCCGGTGGCGGCGAAGGAGCCGCCGACGACGCGGGTGGCGACGGCGGCGGGGTCGGGGCGGTCGGTCCTGGCGAGGAGGTCGGCGATGAACGGGTCGGCGCTGTCCTGCGGCCTGAAGCCGATATGCCCGGCATGGGCGTTGGAGACCGCGGCGGCGGCGTTGTCGGATGTGCCGTAGATGACGGAGAAGCCGACGCGCGGCGCGGTGAGCGCGGCGGCGGTCAGGCGCACGCAGTCGGCGAACGACAGCCAGGACCACAGCATCCGGCGGTCGCGGGGCTCCTCGAAGCAGGAACAGATGCGCAGGCAGACGCTCTCGACGCCGAACTTGTCCCAGTAGAGGCTTGCGAGGTCCTCCACGAAGGTCTTGGAAAGCCCGTAGAAGGTGTCTGGACGGTGCATGACGCGGGTGTCGGGCACGTCCTCGACGGGCGCGAAGCCGACGGCATGGATGGAGCTGGCATAGACGACGCGGCGGGCGCCGTGGCGGCGGGCGCCTTCGTACATGTGGTAGGCGCCGGGCAGGACGTCGGCCATCAGCTCGTCGAAGGTGATCTCGCGGGGGTGCCCGGCGAAATGGACGATGGCGTCGCAGTCGCGGGTAAGTTCGATCGCCGTGTCGCGGTCGGCGAGGTCGGCGACCACGACCTCCTCGTTGGCGGCGGCGGGGCCGAGATCCTTGACGTCGACGAGCCGGATCCGGGTCGCGAGGGGGGCGAGGCCGAGGCGCAGGCGCCGGCCGAGGCTGCCGGCGGCGCCGGTGATCAGGATGCGTTCGTAGTCGGGCATGGCGGGCCTCATGGTGTCGCGGCGCAGAGCATCACAAGTCGGGGCGCGATGGTAGGGGGCGCGAGGCCGCTTGCGGCCGGACCGTCGCGCGGGCTACCACCCGGCCGAGCGAAAAGCGGGAGGTCGGACCATGTTCACCGGGATCGTCAGCGCCGTGGGCCGGGTCGAGCGGGTCGAGGACCGTGGCGACCTGCGCGTCCGGATCGCCTGCGCCTATGCGCCGGAGACGATCGCGATCGGGGCCTCGATCGCCTGCGACGGGGTGTGCCTGACCGTCGTCGACCGCGGGCCGGGGCCGCTCGGCGGCTGGTTCGACGTCGACGTCTCGGCCGAGACGGTGTCGAAGACCAGCGTCCGCGCCGGGCGCGCGCCCTGGGCGCCGGGGCGGCGGGTGAACCTCGAGCGCGCCCTGCGCGTCGGCGACGAGCTCGGCGGGCACATCGTCTCGGGTCATGTCGACGGGCTCGCCGAGGTGGTCGGGCTGGCGCCGGAGGGCGACAGCGTCCGCTTCCGGTTCCGCGCGCCGGCGGGGCTGGCGCGGTTCATCGCGCCGAAGGGGTCGGTGGCGCTGAACGGGACCTCGCTGACGGTGAACGAGGTCGAGGGGGCGGAGTTCGGGATCAACGTGATCCCCCACACCCGGGAGGTCACCACCTGGGGCGAGGTCGCGCTCGGCGATCTGGTCAACCTCGAGGTCGACACCCTCGCGCGCTATGTGGCGCGGCTCGAGGAAACCGCGGCCTGACCGGCCCTCTTCGGCGGGCGGGCGGGTCGCTGCCGCGGGCCGGGGGAAGCGCCGTCCTCGGGGACCCCGCAAGGGGGTCCCGCTCGGACGGCGCTGACGGTCGGCCGCCTTTGCGGCCTCCCTGGCGGAGCGGCCGCAAGCGGCCGCGAGTCCTTTGCTGCTCCCCGCCCTTTGGCGGGGAGGCGCCTGCTCGATAGGGTTTCTGCCAGTATGAATGCCTGAAGGGGGATTGCGGCGCCGGCGGCGCGAGGCGCGCGGCCAGGGGGCCGCCCGGGATGCGTGTCAGAGCAGGGCGCGGGCGGCGAGGTTGCGCATCAGAGCGGCGACGCCGAAGGTCCATTCGGGCGCCTCGGTGGCGAGGCCGACGGTGTTGACCAGCGCGCCGAGGCCGGGCGCGGCGATGGAGACGCGGTCGCCCTCGTGGTGGGTGAAACCCTGGCCGGGGGCGTCGCGGTCCTGGACCGGGGCGAACATCGTCCCGAGGAAGAGCATCAGTCCGTCCGGGTACTGGTGGTGGCGGCCGATGGTCTGGGCGACGAGGTCGGCCGGGTCGCGGCTGATCTCGCGCATCGAGGAGCGCCCGTCGAGGCGAAAGCCGTCCTTCCCCGCGACCGTCAGGGTCAGCTCCGCGGCGCGGACGTCGTCGAGGGTGAAGTCCGCGTCGAAGAGGCGAATGAACGGGCCAATGGCGCAGGCGGCGTTGTTGTCCTTGGCCTTGCCGAGGAGGAGCGCGGAACGGCCCTCGACATCGCGGAGGTTGACGTCGTTGCCGAGGGTCGCGCCGCGGATGCGGCCGCGGCTGTCGACGGCGAGGACGATTTCGGGTTCGGGGTTGTTCCAGCGCGAGACCGGGTGGATGCCGACCATCGCGCCCCAGCCGACGGCGGAGAGCGGCTGGCCCTTGGTGAAGACCTCGGCATCCGGGCCGATGCCGACCTCGAGGTACTGGCTCCACAGTCCTTCGGCCTGGAGCGCCGCCTTGACGTCGGCGGCCTCGGGCGAGCCGGGGCGGATGTCGTGCAGCGTCGCGCCGATCAGGTCGGCGATGCGGGCGCGGATCGCTTCGGCGCGGGCCGGGTCGCCGGCGGCGCGCTCCTCGATGACGCGCTCGACCATCGAGCGGGCGAAGGTCACGCCGCAGGCCTTGAGCGCCTGGAGGTCGCAGGGCGCGAGGAGGCGCGGCGCGTCGGGACCGGCCGGCGCGGCGAGGTCGGCGAGCGCGCCGATTTCGCGGCCGGGCGCGGCGAGGAGCGCCGCCGGGTCGTCGTGCTCGAGGACGTCGCGCACGGTGGGAGCGGCGCGGGAGGTGACGTCGATGACGGCGCCGTCGCGCAGGGTGACGACGCAGGGGCCGCCCGCCTCGGGGTCCCAGACGCGGCCGAGCCAGAGACCGTCCCGGTCGGCAGGGTGGGGCAGCGGTCCCCCGTTCGCATCGCTCACGCTCGCCTCCGTCGCGCCGGCCCGCGCAGCGGCGGGCGTTCCCGGACGATAGCGCGCCGGACCGGGCGCGCAAGGCCGCGGGGACGGGATCGCCGTCAGCCCAGTCGAAGGTTGACGCGGGCGCGCGCGGAATGCGACACCCGTCCGCGGGCGACCACGGCGCGGGGGCGGAGCGTGAGCGAGGCAAGGCGCAGCGGCAGGATCCCCCGGCTGGAGCTCGGCGAGCTCGCCAAGGCCCGGCTCAAGCGGATCGGCGTGATCGACGTCGGGTCGAACTCGATCCGGATGGTGGTCTTCGACGGGATGGCCCGCAGCCCGGCGTACTTCTACAACGAGAAGGTGCTGGCCGGGCTCGGCGCCGGGCTCGCCGACACCGGGCGACTGAGCCCGGCGGGCTGGACGCGGGCGCTGGCGGCGCTGAACCGCTTCGTGGCGCTTGCCCGGCGGATGGAGCTGTCGGGACTTGTCGCCGTGGCGACCGCGGCGGTGCGCGAGGCGCGCGACGGGCCCGCCTTCTGCGAACAGGTCCAGCGCGAGACCGGCCTGATCCTGCACGTCGCGAGCGGCGGCGAGGAGGCGCGTCTGGCGGCAAAGGGCGTGCTGCTCGGCTGGCCGCGGGCGGACGGGCTGGTCTGCGACATGGGCGGCGCCTCGATGGAGCTGGCGCACCTCGTCCGCGGCGAGATCGGCGACTGCGCCACCTCGCCGCTCGGGCCGCTGACGCTCGCCGACGTCGCCGACGCCAAGGCGCTCGCCAAGACGATCCGGCAGGAGGTGAAGGCGCTGCGCAAGGCGGTGCCGGGGCCGGCGCCGCGGCTGTTCCTCGTCGGCGGCTCGTGGCGGGCGATCGCCAGGCTGGACATGGAGCGGATGGGCTATCCCCTTCGGGTGCTGCACGGCTATGCGCCGCCGGTCCCGCAGCTGATGGAGACGCTCGGCTGGGTCCGCGAGCAGGACCAGGCGCGGATGTCGTCGCTGACCGGGACATCGACGGCGCGGCTGAGCCTGGTGCCGCTGGCCTCGCAGGTTCTGGCGGAGTTCCTGCGGCGGGTGGAGCCGGGCAAGGTGACGATCTCCGGCTACGGGCTGCGCGAGGGGCTGCTCTACCGGCAGATGCCCGAGGAGATGCGCGCGCTCGACCCGCTGATCGAGTCCTGCCGCCACCAGGAGCGGCAGGCCTCGCGCTGGCCCGGGTTCGGCGACGCGCTCTTCGAGTGGCTCGCGCCGCTCTATCCGGACCAGTCCCGCGACGAGCGGCGGCTGGTCCATGCCGCCTGCCTGCTGCACGACGCCTATTGGCGCGCGCATCCCGACTACCGGGGCGAGCTCGCCTTCGAGGCCGTGATGCGCTCGAACGTCGCGGGGGTGAACCACGCCGAGCGGGCCTTCCTCGGGGTGGCGATGCTGCATCGCTACAAGGCGATGGCGACGGCCGAGGATCTCGGGCGCTATGCCGAGCTGCTCGACGCGGCGCGCACGGCCGAGGCGGTCGTGCTGGGACGCGCCATGCGCCTCGGGGCGATGCTGTCGGGCTCGGTGCCCGGGGTGCTGGAGCACGCCAGGCTGGGAATCTCCGGCCGGCGGCTGGAGCTTGCGCTGGCGGCGAGCGCGCGCGACTTCGCCGGCGAGGCGGTGGCGCGGCGGCTGGCGGCGCTGGCCTCGCGGCTCGCGCTGGAGCCGGCGGTCGTCCTCGAGTAGTCGCGCCGCCCGTCCGCCGGGGGATCCGTTCGGGACAGCGGGCCGCCGCGGCTGGCGGGTGAAACTCGCCCACGCCGACGGCCGGCGCCTGCGCGCCCTTGCCGGCGCGCCCACGGCGTATACCATGCTCGCCGGTCGGGGGGCGTGGGAGCGGAAGCACTGGCGACACGCGCGCGCCGGCCGTGGCAGAGACTGCTATGGAGTTGTGCGCGATGCCCCTGGTTCCCCGGTCCGACGTAGTTCGTCTCGCCCCACGCGCGGGGTTGGAGTCCGTTTCCGCGCCGGGGGTCGCGAGGGTGGAGCTGACGGGCGATCCCCGCATCGACTCGCTCTTGTGGAACCTCGCGTGGTCGGACGGGTTCGTCACCTACAGCGACCCGGACCGGGCCAGCGACTACGGCGGGGACGGGCCCTACTTCGGCAAGTTCTCGCCTCTGTCGGCGGCGCAGCTCACCACCGCCCATGCGATCCTGAACATGCAGCTCTTCGACCAGCCCGCCGGGGGGATCGGAAACTCCGTGGAGGGGTTCACGAGGCTCGATGTCCGCTATGCGGGCCACGGAAGCGGCGCGGGAACGATCCGGCTGGCGGTGACGGGCGAGGCGCCCGCCGGCTCGGCCGCCGCGATCGTCCCCGGCGCGGACCCGGTCAGCGGCGACGCCTTCTTCGCCACCGACCTGCGCGATCCCGTCGCCGGCAACGTCGCCTACATGACGCTGATCCACGAGATCGGCCATACGCTCGGCCTCATGCACGGGCACGAGAGCGACCTGTTCGGGCGCCTCCCGCGGGAATGGGACTCGATGGAGTTCACGGCGATGACCTACCGCGCCGGCATTGGCGCGAAAGAGTACTTCACCAACGAGACCTGGGGATTTCCGCAGACCTACATGATGCTCGACATCGCCGCGCTCCAGCATCTCTACGGGGCCGACTTCTCCACCAACGCCGGCGACACGACCTACGACTGGAACCCGAACACGGGCGCCTCCTTCGTCAACGGCAAGCTGTCGATCGCGCCCGGCGCGAACCGGATCTTCCAGACGATCTGGGACGGCGGCGGGAACGACACCTATGACCTCTCCAACTACGCCACCGATCTGGAGATCGACCTCGCGCCGGGCGGGCATTCCACCTTTTCCGCGGCGCAGCGCGCCGATCTCGGCGCCGGGCCGAACGGCGGCCTTGCGCGGGGCAACGTGTTCAACGCGCTCCAGTACAAGGGCGATCCGCGGTCGCTGATCGAGAACGCCTTCGGCGGCGCGGGCGACGACACGATCCTCGGCAACGCCGCGCAGAACCAGCTGCGCGGCGGCGGCGGACGGGACACGTTGCGCGGGCTCGGCGGCGACGACGTGCTGGAGGGGGGCGCCGGGGCCGACGTGCTGAACGGCGGCGACGGCGCGGACGTGCTGCGTGGCGGGGCGGGGGCCGACCGCTTCGACTTCGACGGCCCCCGGGCCTCGACCGCCAGGGCCTTCGACGTGATCGAGGCGTCGGGCGGCGTCGCCGCGTTCGAGCGTGCGGGAAGGTCCGGCGGCGACCTGATCGACCTCGCCGGCGTCGACGCCGACGCGCATCGCCCCGGAGACCAGGCCTTCGTCTGGGGTTCGACGGCGGTGGGCGGACTGTCGCTGGTCGATGCGGGGGGCGTCACCCGGGTGCTCGGCAACACGTCGAAGGCGGCGGGGTTCGAGTTGCGCATCGACATCCGCGACGGCGCAGTGGTGGCGGCAGACTACGCCGCGGGGGATTTCGTGCTGTAGGAGCACTGGGAAGCGGCCTGTCCTACAGACCGCTTCCCGTTTCCCCCCATGACTTGGGCCAGCGCCAGCAGGGATCTAGCGTCATATTCGGGGGCGCCGCTATCGCGGTCTTCGACCACCACGTCGCCACCCCGTCGCCGTCCCCTTGTTCGGCGCCGAACCATATGCCGCATTCCGCCGCGCGCGCAACAGATTTCCCGCCGGGAGTGGCCGCCGCGGGAGGCGTCTTGGCACGCGGCGGCGCCGGGGTGTAGCCTTCGATGCCGGCGCGTCGGGCGGCGGATCGCCGGCATCGAGGAGATCGCGGACGGCCGCCGGGGGATGGCCATGTCTGTCCGGAATGTGCTGCGAACCAGGGCGATCTCCAACCGGACGGAATCGTCCGGTGTTATGAAGCGGACGGCCCGGCTCTGCCGGGACGCACTCCGCTCCAGCGTCGTCGTGGCGTCCGTCGCGGTCCCTGCCCTTGCGGCCGAGGGCGAGGTCGCGGGCGCGTTCGACATCGGCGACGGCCGGCGGATGTATCTCGAATGCCGGGGAACCGGGTCGCCGACGGTGCTCGTCGTGCCCGGAGGCAAGGCCTCCGCCGAGGACTGGACGCAGGGGGCGCCGGTCTTCGCGGATGTCGCCGCGTTCACGCGCGTCTGCGCCTATGATCGCCCCGGCACGCCGCTGGCCGACGGCAGTCCGAGCCGGAGCGATCCCGCGCCGATGCCGACCTCCGCCGCCGCCTCGGTCGCCGACCTCCGCGCGCTCGTCGTCGCGGCGAAGGTCGCGACGCCGTTCGTGATCGTCGGCCACTCCTATGGCGGGCTCGTCGTGCGGCTCTACGCCATGACCTGGCCCGGGGACGTCGCCGGGATGGTGCTGGTCGATGCACTCTCCGAGTTTCTCAGGGTGGCCGAGACGCCTGACGAATGGCGCTGGCAGAAGATCATCCTCGACGGCGACATGACCGAGAGCCTGAAGATCTATCCGGAACTCGAGCGGGCGGATGCGGACGAGAGCTTCGACCAGCTGCTCGCCGCCCCGCCGCTGCGGCCGATGCCGCTCGTGGTGCTGAGCGCCGACCACCCCTGGGGGCCGCTCGTGCCGGGTTTCATCGCCGACGGCCTGCTCGGCCCCGACACCCCGCCCGATGTCGGCTACGTCACCGACCGCGCCCAGAAAGTGGCGCAGGCGGACCTCGCCGCCCTCGTCCCGGCCGCGCGGCACGTGACGAAGACCGACAGCGGCCACAACATCCACAAGAACAACCCGCAGCTCGTCACCGACGCGATCCGCGACGTCGTCGACGCCGTCCGCTCCGGCAGGACCGCTCTCGGGCCGTGAGGTCTCGGCGTTAACGCCCTGATCCCGACTGTTTTCCTATGCATATGGATCGTGCATGGATTGTGCATGCACGGTGCATCGGGAAAACCGGCGTAAACCATTGAGGCGGCTACTCCGCCGCCTCCATGTAGCTCTCCACCGGCGGGCAGGAGCACATCAGGTTCCGATCCCCCCAGGCGTTGTCCACCCGGTTGACCGGCGACCAGTACTTGTCCACCCGGAACGCCCCCGGCGGATAGCACGCCGCCTCGCGCGAATAGGGGCGGTCCCAGTCGCCCACCAGATCCTCTACCGTGTGCGGCGCGTTCCGCAAGGGGTTGTTCTCGCGGTCGATTTCCCCGCGCTCGATCGCCGCCGCCTCCGCGGCGATCCCGAGCATGGCGGTCACGAACCGGTCGAGCTCGGCCTTTGGCTCGCTCTCCGTCGGCTCGATCATCAGCGTCCCCGCCACCGGCCAGCTCATCGTCGGCGCGTGAAAACCGCAATCTATCAACCGCTTGGCCACGTCGTCGACGCTGACCCCGGCCCGCTCCTTCAGCGGCCGCACGTCCACGATGCACTCATGCGCCACCCGCCCGCCCCGGGCATAGAGGATCGGATAGGCCTCCCCCAGTCGCGCCGCGACGTAATTTGCGTTCAGGATCGCGATCTTCGTCGCCTGCGTTAATCCGGCGCCGCCCATCATCAGGCAGTAGGCCCAGCTGATCGGCAGCAGGCTCGGCGACCCGAACGCCGCCGCGCTCACCCGCCCCGCGCCCCCCGGCCGTCCCGGCAGATAGGGCGCGAGATGCGCCTTCACCCCGATCGGACCCATGCCCGGGCCGCCGCCGCCATGGGGGATGCAGAAGGTCTTGTGCAGGTTCAGATGGCTCACGTCCGATCCGATGTCCCCCGGCCGCGCCAGCCCGACCAGTGCGTTCATGTTCGCCCCGTCCAGGTACACCTGCCCGCCAAGGGCATGGGTTATCTCGCAAATCTCCCGCACCGTCCCCTCGAAGACCCCGTGCGTCGAGGGATAGGTGATCATGCAGGCCGCGAGCCGCGCGCCCGCCGCCTCCGCCTTGGCGCGGAAATCCGCGACGTCGACGTCGCCGTTCTCCGCCGCCGCCACCGGCACGACCTTCATCCCGGCCATCTGCGCACTCGCCGGATTGGTCCCGTGCGCCGAGGTCGGGATCAGGCAGACGTCGCGCGTCCCCTCGCCGCGCGCCGCATGCCAGGCCCGGATGGTCAGCAGCCCCGCATACTCGCCCTGCGCGCCGGAATTCGGCTGCATCGAGAAGGCGTCGTAGCCCGTCACCGCGCAGAGCTTCGCCTCGAGGTCGGCGATCAGCTCGGCATAGCCGGCCACCTGGTCCGCGGGCGCGAACGGATGCACGTCGGCGAATTCCGGCCAGCTCACCGGCATCATCTCCGCCGTCGCGTTGAGCTTCATCGTGCAGGAGCCGAGCGGGATCATCGCGCGATCGAGCGCCAGATCCCGGTCCGCGAGGCGCCGCATGTAGCGCGTCATCTCCGCCTCGGCCCGGTTCATGTGAAAGATCGGATGCGTCAGGTAGGCGCTCGTCCGGATCAGGTCCGGGGGCAGCCGGTCGCCGTTCTCCAGGGCGAGATCCACCGCGTCGCCGCCGAAGGCCGCCCAGATCGCCCGCGCGTCGCGCCGCCGCGCCCGCTCGTCGAGCGCGATGCCGATCTTCGTCGTCCCCACCCGGCGCAGGTTCACCCCCTCCGCCGCCGCGGCGCGCAGGATCACCCCCTGCAGGCCGCCGACATCGACGGTGATCGTGTCGAAGAACCGCTCCGGCTCGACCCTGAACCCGAGGCTTTCCAGCCCCTTCGCCACCCGCACCGCCTTGCGGTGCACCCGCTGCGCGATCGCCTTCAGCCCTACCGGCCCGTGGAAGACCGCATACATCGACGCCATGACCGCAAGCAGCGCCTGCGCGGTGCAAACGTTCGACGTCGCCTTCTCGCGCCGGATGTGCTGCTCGCGCGTCTGCAAGGCCAGCCGATAGGCCCGGTTTCCGCGCGCGTCGATCGAGACCCCGACGATCCGCCCCGGCATCGAGCGCTTGAGCGCGTCGCGGACCGCCATGTAGGCCGCATGCGGTCCCCCGAACCCGACCGGCACTCCGAAACGCTGCGTCGAGCCCACGGCGATGTCCGCCCCCATCTCCCCCGGCGGCTTCAGGAGCGTCAGCGCCAGCGGATCCGCCGCCATCGCCGCCAGCGCGCCCGCCGCGTGCAGGGCCGCGATCGGCCCGGAGAAGTCATGGCAATGCCCGTAGGTGCCGGGATACTGGAAGATCGCCCCGAACACCTCGCCGGGCGCCAGCTCGGTGAACGGATCGCCGACGATCACCCGCCATCCGAGCGGCGCCGCCCGCGTCTCGATCACCTCGATGGTCTGCGGGTGGCAGTCCCGATCGACGAAGAAGGCCGTCGCCTTCGACTTCGCCGCCCGCTGGCAGAGCGCCATCGCCTCGGCCGCGGCGGTCGCCTCGTCGAGCAGGCTCGCATTGGCCACGTCGAGCCCGGTCAGGTCGCAGACCATGGTCTGATAGTTCAGCAGCGCCTCGAGCCTGCCCTGGCTGATCTCCGGCTGGTAGGGCGTATAGGCGGTGTACCAGGCCGGGTTCTCGAAGATGTTGCGCTGGATGACGGGGGGCGTCACCGTGCCGTGGTAGCCCTGCCCGATCAGGCTGGTCATCGGCCGGTTCCTGCGCGCCACCTCCCGCATCCTGACGAGCATCGCCTGCTCGCTGAGCGCCGGCCCCCAGTCGAGCGGCTCGGCCTGCCGGATCTCCTTCGGCACGGTCTCGTCGATCAGCGCCTCGAGGCTCGGCGCCCCCACCACCGCCAGCATCTCCGCGATCTCCCGCGGGGAGGGCCCGATATGGCGCCGGTTGGCGAAGTCGTAGGGATGATACTCGGTTTCCTGGAAGGGCATGGGGTGCGTCCGCCGGTAGGGTCCGGCAGGACTATGGCGCGGCAGCCCCGAAGGGGGCAAGGGCCGCGGGATCGCCGTCCACCTGCTTGCTGGCGGTTGCTTGTCGGGATGGCGTGATAGGATGCGCCATAGACGGATCGGAGGATGGTCATGCCCGACGGGCACCTGACGCCTCATACCGGAGAGTCTGCCAGGCCACCCGGCGCGACACGGGCTAACACGCGTGATAGATATAGCAACTATCTGAATACAAACAATAAAAGTGTTAGAGATCGAAAAGGCCCGCGAGTCGTGTCATGAGCCCGCCGGTATGAGACGGTGCGGCGCATGATCCGCGAGGACATGCGCGACGCGTTCAGGGGGCGTCGTGCACGAGGCCCGCCAGCAGGTCGCCTTGCGTGTCGGTCAGGGTGAGGCATCGAACGCCACCGGTCCGAGAGAGATGCCGAACGCGCTTGCGACCCTTGACCTTCTTGCCCGCGTCATAGCCGCGCGGCCCGCCGCTCTCGGTGATCTTCACCTGGCCGTCGATGATGCCGCGGTCGGCTCGGGCTCGCGCCCCGCGATCAGGCGCGCCGCCATGGTCAGGGTCTCGTTGAGGATGTCGAGAACGCCGCTGTCACGCAGCCGGTAGAAATAGTGCTGCACCGTGGTGAAGGGTGGGAAATCCTTGGGCAGCAGCGCCCACTGGCAGCCGGTCGCCGCCCGATACTGGATCGCGTTCCACACCTCGCGCAGATCGGTCGTGCGCGGCCGGCCGACCTTGCTCGGCGCCGGCATGAATGCTGCCGGCGAGTGGTTTCAGTCCAGGCCATCCGATCCTCCAGGGGTCTGTGCAAACCCAGAGAGTCACAGGCAGCCGAAATCACTCAACTTGATTTTCGGTTGGGCTCTGAGGCTTCGCATGGCGCATTATGACGTCTACCGCCTTCCCGACGGCCGCCTCATTGTCGACATGCAGGCATCGTCCCTGTCCGCGCTTCCCACACGAATGGCGGCGCCCCTGATGCCCTGGCCGGCCCGTCAGTCACAACGCTGGCCGACGACGCGTATCGCATCACCAAGGCCATCGACTTCCTGTTCACGGGTTCCTGAGCCGGGCGCCGACGGTATTTCCCGGACGGCGCATCGAAAAATGCGGCTCGGCTGCGCCGCCCAAGTCGTCCGGCAAGAATGTCGCTCCGGTGTGGCCCGCAGGAATTCCTACGGCCATGTCCCGAGGAACGGAATGCGTCGGCCGGGCGAAGGCGCGCCTACCCTTCCCGCGCCCGCCGCGCGGTCGCGGCGTCGACCGGCGCGCGCAACGCGGCGAGCAGCGCGTGGCCGTCGGTGTGCTCACGCCCGTAGGTCAGGTTGAAGGCATAGTCGAAGCCCGGCGGGTTGGCGCCCTCGACGTGCTGGAGGCAGGTCTCGATCCGGTCGAGCCCCTTGACCAGCCGCGCCTCCGGCGTGGCCGCGGCCGCGCATTCTTCCCAGAGCGCCCGGATGCGCGCCGCAGGCCCCGGCGGCAGCGCCGCGGCGATCGCCGCCACGTCGGCGCGTTCCCCGGCCTTGCGGTCGGTCCCGTCCTGCATCGGGGCCGGCACGTCGCCCCGGATCGCCTCGCCGAGGTCGTGCAGGACGAGGAGTTGCAACAGCCGCTTGTGGTCGATCCCGGGGAGCTCGTCCTCGAGCGCGACCGCCATCAGCGCCAGCCGCCAGGAATGCTCCGCCACGCTCTCGCGCCGCCCCTGCCGCGTCCAGGAATTGCGCAGCGTGTCCTTGAGCCTGCCCGCGGCGCGGAAGAAGGCGAGGTACGGCTCGGCGATGGTCATGGGGAGCGCCTCCGGCATGCCGGCGCGGCGGTCTGGCAGCCCCTACGGGAGTCGAACCCGTCTTTCCAGATTGAGAATCTGATGTCCTAACCGATAGACGAAGGGGCCTCGGCCGCGCTCACATAGCGCCTCTCCCCGGCGGGGGCAAGTGGCAGTCCCTACGGGAGTCGAACCCGTCTTTTCAGATTGAAAATCTGACGTCCTAACCGATAGACGAAGGGACCGGAGGCGCTGCGGCTATGTAGACGCCGCTCCGGGGGCGATCAAGCGCATTCTGGCACGCGCAAGGCTTGCGCGTGCCATGCGGCCTCGTTAACCACGTCGCTGCAACGGTAGTGATACGCGAAGACAGGCACCCTCCGGGGTGGCTATTCTTCCCGCGGTTCGGGCGACAAGCGGGGCAGGCATGGTTCTCAGGTACCTAACACGACGAAATGCTATAGCGATCGCGCCACATGTCCTCGCCTTTGTGTGTGCGCTGCTGGTGTTTCTGTGGGGCTTCGATCACGTCATCGAGAGCAAGAGCTGGATTGAAAAGACCTGGGAAGCAGCTCGGAGAGGCTTCGTCGGCGGTCTCGTCGGGGGGACCTTTCTCGGCGGATTCACAACCTATGTGATCGGCGGGATCGGCCTAGCGGCCATGGGAACGGCAGTCGGACTAGGCGGTTGGATCATGATCTGCGCCGGAGCCGGGTTCGGTGCGATATTTGGAAGTATGCTCGGTTCCGGGCTCGGCTTCTTCGATTGGTGGCAGAATCCCGGCGCCTACAGTATCAACTTTGGGCGGCTGCCGATTCTCATCTTGGTCAGCTTGATCTTTTACGGTACTGTGTTTTATGCGACGCGGACCGCGCTTTCTAGGATAACCAGATTGGAGCCGCCCGCGTGACGGTGGGCGGGGGCCGTGGTCATGCTGGCCGGGCCGCGTCCTCGACATGCAGCTTCACCCGCCGGCGCCCGCCCCATTCGTCGATCTCCAGGCGTCCGGCGAGGTGCACCCGGCCGCCGACCGACGCCTCCAGCAGCGGCCCGAGCGGGCTTTCCGCGACGCGGAAGGCGACGGCCTCCAGCCGGCCGCCGATCCCGTCCGTCGCCGACAGCGCCAGGTGCCCGCCGCCCAGCCGCTTCAGCCCGGTCAGGCGCGCGTCCGCCACCGCCACCCGCGGGGCCGGCGCCTCGGCGCCGTAGGGCCCGGCGCCGGCGATCGCCTCGGCGAACGCCAGATCGGCGCCGGCGGGGACGAGCCCCGTCAGCAGCAACGGCCGGCCGGTCTCCGGCGCCGCGGCCTTGCGCGCCAAGAGCGCGGCCAGCCGCTCGATCGCCGGGGCGAGCTGGTCACGGGAGAGGCTGACGCCGGCCGCCATGCGGTGCCCGCCGCCGCGCTCGATCAGCCCCTCGGCGGCGAGCCGCGCCACCGCGGCCCCGAGGTCGACGCCGTGGATCGACCGCCCCGAGCCCTTGCCCGCCGCGCCGGCGAAGCCCACGACCAGCGCCGGCCGCCCGAACGCCTCCTTCAGCCGCGCCGCCACGATCCCGACCACGCCCGGGTGCCAGCCCTCGCCGGCCGCCCAGACCAGCGAGCCGTCGACGCCGTTCGCCTCGGCCTGCGCCATGGCGCGCGCCAGCACCTCGGCCTCGATCGCGCGGCGTTCGCCGTTCAGCCGGTCGAGCCGCCCGGCGAGCGCCGCCGCCTCGTGCGGGTCGGCCGTGGCGAGGAGCCGCGCCCCGAGGTCGGCCGCGCCGACCCGGCCGCCGGCGTTCACCCGCGGCCCGAGCACGAAGCCGAGCGAATGCACCCCCGGCGCGGCGACGAGACCCGCCGCCTCGGCCAGCGCCGCGATTCCCGGCCGCAGCCCGCCGCGCATCACCGCCAGCCCCTGCCGCACGAAGGCGCGGTTCAGCCCGACCAGCGGGGCCACGTCCGCGACGGTGGCGAGCGCCACGAGATCGACGAGCGGCATCAGGTCCGGTCCCGCCGCCCCCTCGGCCCGGATCAGCCGGTTGACCGCGACCAGCGTCAGGAACACCACGCCGGCGGCGCAGAGATGGCCGAGCCCGCTGGCGTCGTCGGGCCGGTTCGGGTTCACCACCGCGAGGGCGGGCGGCAGGTCAGCCCCGGCGAGGTGGTGGTCGAGCACGATCACGTCGCAGCCCGCCGCCGCGATCGGCCCGTGGCTCAGCGTGCCGCAATCGACGCAGACGATCAGGTCGTGCGCTGCCCCCAGCGCCGCCATGGCGGGCTCGTTGGGCCCGTAGCCCTCCTCGATCCGGTCCGGCACGTAGAGCGTCGCCGCCCTGCCCTGCGCCCGCAGCCAGGTCAGCAGCAGCGCCGCCGAGGCCCCCCCATCCACGTCGTAGTCGGCGAAGACCGCGATCCGCTCGCCCTTGCCGACGGCGCGATGCAGCCGGGCCGCCGCGACGTCCATGCCGGCGAGCCGCGACGGGTCGGGCATCAGCTCGCGCAGCGTCGGGGCGAGCTGGGCCGCCGCCTCGTGCGGCTCGACCCCGCGCGACGCCAGCACCCGCCCGACGATCTCCGGCAGGCCCGTCCCCTGGGCGATCGCCGCGCCGAGCCGCGCGACCTCCGGCGACGGCCCCTCCCAG
>NZ_JAGOID010000111.1 GCF_017995835.1 Amaricoccus sp. | reverse complement strand
GCGTAGAGGCGTTCCTGGAGGTCGGTGATCCGCGCCATGCAGGCGTCGAGCTCGGACTTCGCCGCCGCCTCGTCCTCGTGCCTGCCGTGCCAGGCGGGATCGACGTCGCGCAGCCGGATCCGCGCGCCGGGTTTCGCGATCAGCTTCCTGCGGTAGTCCATGCGCGTCTCCCCTGTTTCGTGGCGGCCGGCTGCGGGCCGAGCGGCGTGGTGTGGATCGCCGCTCCCCGCAGGCGCGCCGGCGTGGCGTTTGCCATCAGCCGCTCGGCCCCCAGCCGCACCACGCCGAGGACCAGCATCCAGATCAGGTTGTAGGCCCAGATCAGGCCGATCGTCGCCCACGGCAGCGCGGGGCCGAGCCAGCCCCGGGCGGCGATGGCGACGGCGAGCGCCTGGGTGGCGGCGATCGCGGCGACGAGCGGCAGGGCCGGGAAGGGCGGCAGCATGAACCAGCGCTCGCTGCGGGTGACGAAGAGCAGGAGGTGGCCGGCGACGACGAGCTGGAGGAACATCACGGTCTGGACGTGGTCGTGGCCGGCGACGCCGAGCCAGGCCCAGCGCGGGTCGGAGGCGACCTCCATGGCGATCAGGAGCAGCCCGAAGGACTGGATGATCGAGAAGAGCCCGAGCGCCGCGGAGACGCCGAGAAGCCAGCGCATCCGCCAGCGGATCGGCTGCGGCGAGACGGGGGTGTTGTCGTAGGCGATGGTCATGATCGGCACGTCGTCGAGGAGCGACATGACGACGATCATCGCGGCGGTCAGCGGCTGGAAGCCGAGGAAGACGGTGGAGAGGACGACGAGGAACATGATCGTCATCGTCAGGGCGACGCGGTAGATCGTGTAGGACGTCACCCGGCCGAAGATGCGGCGGGCCTCGTCGATGGCGGCGGCGATCACCGAGAGGCCGGGGGCGGTCAGGATCAGCGCCGCCGCGCCGCGGGCGGCGTCGGTGGCGCCGGAGACGGCCGTGCCGCAATCGGCCTGCTTGAGCGCCGGGGCGTCGTTGACGCCGTCGCCGGTCATGGCGACGAGGTGGCCGCGCGACTGCAACGCCTTGACGATGGCGTACTTGTGCTCGGGGAAGACGCGGGCGAAGCCATCGGCCTTCTCGATCATGTCGACGATGGCGGCCGGCGGATGGTCGGGGTTCATGTCCTTGGGGAAGACGTCGGACGCGGTAAGGATGTTCGCGCCCATGTCGAGCTGGCGGGCGGTCTCGGCGGCGATGGCGGTGTCGTCGCCGGTGATCATCTTGACCGAGACGCCCTTGGCGCGGACGGCGGCGATGGTCGCCTTGCTGTCGTCGCGCGGCGGGTCGAACATCGGCAGGATGCCGAGGAGCGACCAGGTCGCGCCGCCGTCGTCCGAGCGCGCGGTTGCCAGCGCGCGGTAGCCGCGGGCGGCGAGGTCGGCGACGGCCTTGGCCACCTTGTCGGCGGTGGTCTGGTCGGGCTTCGCCAGCGCGACGATGGCCTGGGGCGCGCCCTTCGCGACGTGGACGGTCTTGCCGGCGGGGTCCGTCACCGTCGCCTCGGTGCGCTTGGTCACCGGGTCGAAGGGAGTGAAGGCGGTCGGGCGCCAGGCCGCCGCCGCCTTCGGGTCGGCCAGCGCGGCGAGGACGGCGTCATCGATCGGGTCGTGGTCCTCGGCGCGGGAGGCCAGCGCCCCGGCGAGGATGACGGCCTGCGGGTCGGTCGCGGCGAGGAGGATCGGCGGGTCGAGCTTCAGCTGGTTCTTGGTCAGCGTGCCGGTCTTGTCGGTGCAGAGGATGTCGACGCCCGCCATTTCCTCGATCGCCTCGAGCCGCGAGACGATCGCCTTCTGCTTCGAGAGAGCGAGGGCGCCGAGCGCCATGGTGATCGAGAAGACCGCCGGCATGGCGACCGGGATCGAGGCGACGAGCAGGACGAGGACGAATTGCAGGATTCCGAGCGCGTCGGAAAGCCGCCAGTCGTGGGCGATGACCAGTTCGCGGTAGGCTTGGGTTCCGACGAGGATGGCGGCGAGCGCCACGGCGAGGAGGATCAGGAAGTCGCCGATCTGGAACATCGCCTTCTGGGCGTGGCTGGCCGCTCCGGCGCCGGCGACGAGCTTGGCGGTGCGGCCGAAGTAGGTGTTCGATCCGGTGGCGATGACGACGCCGGTCATCTCGCCCTGCTTCACCACCGAGCCGGAATACGCCGCGTCGCCGGGCTTCTTGGCGGCGGGAAGCGACTCGCCGGTCAGCGCCGACTGGTCGATCGAGGCGAAGTCGCCGGCGACGAGGCGCAGGTCGGCCGGCACGATGGCACCGAGGCGGATCCTCACCACGTCGCCGGGGACGAGGTCGGCGGCGGGCAGCGTCGCCCAGGCGCCGTCGCGGAGCGCGGTGGCGCTGGGGGCGAGGCCCTTCTTCAGCGCGGCGAGCGCGTTCGAGGCCTTGCGGTCCTGCCAGAAGTCGAGTGCTGCGTTGAAGACGAGAAGGCCGGTGATGATCGCGAAGTCCTGCCAGTGGCCGAGGATCGCCGAGACGACCGCCGCGGCTTCGATCATGAAGGCGATCGGGCCGATGAAATAGCCGACGAGCTTCGACCAGGCGCTGCGCTCCTTCTCGGTGAGCGCGTTGGGGCCGTACTTCGCGAGGCGCGCCTTGGCTTCGTCTGCGGAGAGTCCACGGGCGGCGTCGACGCCCAGGGCGGCGAGGACCTGCGCGACAGGGGCCTTGGCGGGATCGAGGGTGCCCCCGGCGGCTCCGGTCGTCGCGGCGTCGGCCATCGCGTTGCTCCGGTTGGCGAATCGTTTCCGGTGGCGAGTGTAGCAGATACCGCCGTCGCGCGTGCTCGACGGGAAACGGGCTGTCGGCTATGGGGGCTCCGAGGGGAGGAGAAGCGCATGAAGACGGAACGCAAGCTCCGGCGGGCGATGGTCGAGACCTGCCGGGCGATGAACGCGAGCGGGATCAACCAGGGCACGTCGGGAAACCTGTCCGCGCGGTTCGGCGAGGGGTTCCTCGTGACGCCCTCGTCGCTGCCCTATGACCGGATGGTTCCCGAGGACATCGTGTCGATGGCCTTCGACGGGAACTACGAGGGGCGGCGGCCTTCGTCGGAGTGGCGCTTTCACCGCGACATCCTCGCGGCGCGGCCCGATGTCGAGGCGGTGCTGCACTGCCACTCGGTCTATGCGACGACGCTCGCCTGCCATCACCGCGCGATCCCGGCCTTTCACTACATGATCGCGGTGGCGGGCGGCACGGACATCCGCTGCGCCCCCTACGCCACCTTCGGGACGCAGGCGCTGTCGGACGCGGCGCTGGCGGGGCTGGAGGGGCGGCTCGCGTGCCTGCTCGGCCAGCACGGGCAGATCGCGCTTGGCGCGAGCGTCGAGAAGGCGCTGTGGCTGGCGGTGGAGGTGGAGACGCTGGCGCGTCTCTACGTGCAGGCGCTGGCGCTGGGCGACCCGCCGGTGCTCGACGACGCGGAGATGGGGCGTGTGCTGGAGCAGATGCGGCGCATGAGTTACGGCCTCGGTCCGGAAGGCGAGGGCGCCGTCGAGGCGGCGCGGCAGCGCGAGGCGGGGTAGGCCGCCTTTGCGGCTTTGCCTGTTCTTCGCCTGTGGGCGAAAAACCGACTGCTCTCCAGACCAGCTAACCTGAATGATACGGTTTCCGTCCGAGGACTTCCGCGTCAAGGGTTTACGGCGGATCCTTCGATGCACGCTCCATGCACAACGTATGCACGACCCATATGCCAAGCAAAAGAGTCAGAATTGAATCGTTAACGCAGACGCGAGGCATTCAGGCGGAGGCCGTATGAAAGCCCGGGCGCGCGAGCGCGGCGAGGTCGGCGCGCCGGAGCTTGCCGTTCGCGGTACGGGGGAGCGCCGCGACCGGATAGAAGACGCGGGGCGTCTTGTAGCGGGCGAGGCGGGCGGCGCAGTGGGCGGCGAGATCCTCGGACGGGACCGGGCCGGCGGCGGGGACGTAGAAGGCGGCGATGACGGTGACGCCGTCGCGGACGGGGATCTCCGCGGCGGCGGCTTCGGCGACCCCGGGGTGCAGCGCGAGCGCCGCCTCGACCTCGGCGGGGCTGACGCGGTAGCCGCCGGCGTTCATCAGGTCGCCGGCCCGACCGAGATGGGCGATGGCGCCGGAGGCGTCCATGCGGGCGCGGTCGCCGGTGACGAACCACTCGCCGCGCATGGCGGCGGCGGTCTCCTCCGGCCGGCGCCAGTAGCCGAGCATCAGGCCCGGATCGCGGCGCGAGACGGCCAGCAGCCCCTCCTCGCCGCGGGCGACCGGGGTTTCGCCCTCCCCGGCCAGGATGGCGATCCGGCGGCCCGGCTGCGGGCGGCCGACATGGCCCGGAACGGGCGGCGAAGCCGGCGAGAAGGAAACGTAGGTCGAGACCTCGGTCATGCCGATCGCCTCGTAGATCTGCTTGCCCGTGGCGCCGGTCCAGGCGGCGGCGACGGCAGGCGGCAGCGCCTCGCCGGCGCTCAGGCCGTGGCGGAGGCGGGCGAAGCCCTGCGCGAGATCGGGCGCGTCGAGCATCTGGCGGTAGACGCCGGGCGCGGCGGCGAAGATCGTCGCGCCGTGGGCGCGGGCGAGCGCCGGCCAGACGCCGCGGCCGGGGGGGCCGGCGTAGATGAGCGCCGTGGCGCCGGCGGCCCAGGGGTCCATGAGGCCGGCGCCTAGGGTATAGGCCCAGTTGAAGGCGCCGGCGTGCAGGACGCGGTCGTCGGCGGTGAGGCCATACCAGCCGTCCCACATCATGCGGCGGGCCCAGGCGGCGCGCTGGGCGTGCGTCACGCCCTTCGGGCGGCCGCCGCTGCCGGAGGTGTAGAGGATATAGGCGGGGTCGTCGGGATCGGTCGCGGCGAAATCGGCCGGGGCCGCGTCGCGAAGGCGGGCGACGTCGGCGGGCAGGAGCAATGTCGCGCCCATCGGGTCGGGCGGGGGCGTGACGCCCTCGCCGCAGAGGATGGCGCTCGGGGCGAGGTCCTCGACGAGGACGGCCACCTCGGGCGGGGTGAGCGCCGTGGAGGTCGGGACGGGAATGGCGCCGAGAGCGTTGGCCGCAAAGAACAGCAGCGGGAAGTCGGCCGAGTTGCCGATCCGCAGGAGCAGCCGGTCGCCCGGTCCGACGCCGAGGGCGGCGAGGCCGCCGGCGGTGCGCAGGACCGCGCCGCGGAGGCGGGCGTAGGTCCAGGTTTCGGCGACCTCGCCCGGGCCGGCGAGGATCTCGAGCGCCACCTTGCCGGGGGTCAG
Organism: Amaricoccus sp.; assembly: GCF_017995835.1. Lineage (GTDB taxonomy): Bacteria > Pseudomonadota > Alphaproteobacteria > Rhodobacterales > Rhodobacteraceae > Amaricoccus. Next base: position 3,629 of record NZ_JAGOID010000111.1, on the reverse strand, counting down.
GTCCGCCGCGGCGAGGGCGTGGGCGGCGAGGTTGAAGGGACGGGGCGCCGGAGCGAAGGGGCCTTCGTCGAAGATGGCGGGCAGGGGCACGGCTGGCGTCACCGCGCCAGCTCCCGGATCGCGGCGTCGAGGCCGGCGAGGGTGAGCGGGAACATGCGGCCGTCGAAGATGCGGGTGATCAGGTCGGTCGAGAGCGCGTAGCGCCAGTGCGCCTCCGGCACGGGGTTGAGCCAGGCGGCGTGGGGCCAGGCGTGGAGCGCGCGGGCCAGCCAGACGGCGCCCGCCTCGGCGTTCCAGTGCTCGTTGGCGCCGCCCGGCTGGGTGACCTCGTAGGGGCTCATCGCCGCGTCGCCGACGAAGACGGCGCGGTACTCCGGGCCATAGGTGCGGATGACCTCGGCGGTCGGGGTCTGTGCGTCCCAGCGGCGGCGGTTGTCGCGCCAGACGCCCTCGTAGAGGCAGTTGTGGAAGTAGAAAGGCTCGAAGTGCTTGAACTCGGCGCGGGCGGCCGAGAACAGCTCGGCCACCATGCGGACATGCTCGTCCATCGAGCCGCCGACGTCGAGGAAGAGCAGCACCTTGACCGCGTTGTGGCGCTCGGGGCGGGTGACGACGTCGAGCCAGCCCTGCTCGGCGGTGCGGCGGATGGTCGAGGGCAGGTCGAGTTCGTCCGCGGCGCCTTCGCGCGCCCAGCGGCGCAGGCGGCGGAGCGCGAGCTTGATCGTGCGCGTGCCGATCTCGACCTGATCGTCGAGGTTTCGGAATTCGCGGCGGTCCCAGACCTTGACGGCGCGGCGGTGGCGGCTCTCGTCCTGGCCGATGCGCACGCCCTCGGGGTTGTATCCGTAGGCGCCGAAGGGCGAGGTTCCGGCCGTGCCGATCCATTTCGAGCCGCCCTGGTGGCGGCCCTGCTGCTCGGCGAGCCGCTTGCGCAGGGCCTCCATCAGTTCGTCGAAGCCGCCGAGGGCCTCGACCTGGGCCTTTTCCTCATCGGTCAGGTGCTTCTCGGCGAGCTTCTTCAGCCATTCGGCGGGAAGGTCGACGCGGGCGATGATTTCCTCAGCGGTGAGCTCGCCGAGGCCCTGGAAGCAGCGGGCGAAGACGCGGTCGAAGCGGTCGATGCGGCGCTCGTCCTTGACCAGCGCGGCGCGGGCGAGGTGGTAGAAGCCCTCGGCGTCGTAGAGCACGACCTCGGCCTCGAGCGCCTCGAGGAATGCGAGATACTCGCGCAGCGAGGTTCCGACGCCCTCGCCGCGCAGCTCGGCGAAGAAGCGGGTGAACATCGGCCTCAGCCCGCGCGCATCTGGCCGAGGACGACGAGGGCGATCGTCGTCACGAGGCCGAACGCGATGGCATGGGCGGCGGCGTATTGCAGCTGGTCGAGACGGTCGCCGCCGCGGGACGCGGCGCGGCGCCAGCCGAGAACGGCGCCGAGCGCGATGGCGAGAAGGATCAGCATGGCTCAGTCCCGGTCCAGACGCAGCGCGGCGAGCGCGGCCTGCTCGCGCGCGAGCGTGCCGTCATCGTCGCCGAACCCGTAACGGGCCCAGCGCAGGCTGTCGATACGGGCCTCGCGCGCCGCCTCGGTCCTGCCGAGAGCGAGGAGCGCCTCGGATTCGAGCGAGAGGAGGCCGGCGAGCAGGATGGCGTTCTGGCCCTGACGCGCCGCGGGGACATGGCGGTCGGCGAGCGTCACGGTGGTGTCGTATTCGCCGGCCGCGAGCGCCACGGCGGCGACATGGACGCCCGCGTGGGCGGTGCGCAGGTCGCCCGTCCCGAGCCGGCGGCGCGAGACGTCGTAGGCTTCGGCGAAGTAGCGCGCCGCGGCGGCCGGGTCGCTCCTGAGCGTCAGTCGGCCGAGCGTGAGCAGCGAAACGGCGAGGCGGTGGTCGGGCGGGCGCATCTCCGCGGCGATCCGGGTCGCTTGCCGCGCCGCGAGGAGGCGCTGCTCGCGCGAGCCGCGCGGCGCCTGGGCGACCTCGATCGCGCTCGCCCAGGCGCGCGATTCCGGGTGGCGCGCCTGCCGGGGCGCGCCGCGGCCCTTCGGGTTCTCGCGGGAGAGGATGGCGGGCAGCCGGGCAGCCACTTCCTCGCGGGTCATGCCGCTGTGCAGTTCGGGCTGGTACAGCGCCCGCAGGATCAGCATGTCGAACGGCGTCGCGATCGAGTGCAGATTGTCGTCGTTCCAGATCGAATCCGGCAGGCGGTAGAGGTCGTTGGCCGGACCCAGCGCCTGGGTGATCTCCTCGTGCAGGCAGTCGCGCACGTCCTGCGGGATGCCGTCATGGGGCACGAAGATCGACGCGACGCCGAGCTCCTTCTGTTCGCCCCAGCGCAGCGGCGGGTCGCCGCGGCGGCGCAGGAAGCCGCGCCAGGTCGTCTCGCCGGGCACGATGAAGCAGGCGGCGGAGGGGAACACCCGGGCGAGCGCGGAGGCGGGCACCCCCTCGATGCGGATCTGGGCCTGCTTCGGATCGGCCGAAAGCGCGACGTCGACGCCCGCTTCGTCGCGCAGGCGGGCGAGCAGGGCTTCGAGGTCGGGCCGGTACGCGTCGAGGCCGGTGATCGACACGCGAACCGGCGCCTCGTAGCGCAGCAGCCGGTCGAGCTTCTCGCCGCTCTCCAGCGCGAAGGTCAGGTCGAGGAAGTCCTGCGCGAGATCGGCGTTCGCGCGGGCGACGCCGCGGGGCTGGGCGACCGGGGCGAAGCGCACCTCGGAGGGCGGCGGCCCGCCGCCGGGCGCGGTCGCGCAAGCCGCCAGCGCCGCAAGGCAGGCGGCCGCGAGGCAGGATCGGACCGGGGCGCCGCGCATCGACCGGCGCGCTCTCAGCGCCGGTGCTTGACGAAGGGCGTGACGACGCCGATCCGGTCGTAGAGGCGGCGGGCCGTCGCGTTGAAGTCCTGGGTCAGCTTGATCCCGCAGTAGTCGGGATAGCCGCCCCAGAGGTCGCGCCACGCGTCCTCGTGGGCGACCGTGGTGGGTCGGACCGCAATCATCGCGGCGTCTCCGCCGCCGCCACAGAGGGCGCGGCTACTTGCGCAGCCGGCGGACGTTGGACCGCGTCTTGGCGCCGTAGGGCCGCAGCGCCGCCGAGGCGATCCGGGTGACGTCCCCGCCGCGTGCCGCCGCGACCGCAGCGCGCTCCGCCGAGGTGGCAAAGGCGGCCGGCTTTTCCATCACCATGGCGACCGCCTCGTGCGGCGTCATCGTGCCGCTCGCCATCTGCATTGTGCGGCGCAAAATCACTTCGCCGGCCGCGAGGCTCATGCGTGCGTAGGACTGCGTCAGATTTCCCCAAGCTATCAAGGCTGTAAAGGGGCTGGTGGCTCGCGGCATGGGCTGTCTCCTTTTGCTGCACTGCAACATAGTAAAGCGAGCGCCCGTTGTCACGGGTCCGACGCGGGAATGCGGGCAAAAGATTTCCGACGGCGGCGGGGCGCCGGTTCACGAGCGTTTTCCCCGGGCGAGGAAGGCGAGGCGTTCGAACAGATGGACGTCCTGCTCGTTCTTCAGGAGCGCGCCGTGCAGGCGGGGCAGGTTGGAGGTCGGATCGGCGCGCAGATCGACGGCGTCCAGATCCTCGGCGAGCAGCAGCTTCAGCCAGTCGAGCACTTCGGAGGTGGAGGGC
>NZ_JAGOID010000023.1 GCF_017995835.1 Amaricoccus sp. | reverse complement strand
CTCGTCGCTCGGCTACGATCAGGGACGCCTCGCCATGATCCTCGCCGTGCTGGAGGCGCCGGCGGGCGTCGGCTTCGCCGGGCTCGACGTCTATCTCAACGTCGCCGGCGGCCTGCGCGTCACCCAGCCGGCGGCCGATCTCGCGGTCGCGGCCGCGCTCCTCTCCGCCCGGCAGGACACGGCGCTGCCGCCGGACGCGGTGCTCTTCGGCGAGGTCTCGCTCTCGGGCGCGCTGCGCCCGACGGCGCAGGCGGACGCAAGGCTGCGCGAGGCGGCCAAGCTCGGCTTCGCGGCGGCCTTCGCCCCGGCCGGGCTCCGCACCGGCGGGCCCGCACCGCTGGAGCTGCATCCGGTTGCGGATCTGGCCGGGTTCATAGAGAAGTGCTTCGGCGGCATCGAGGGATAGGGGCCCGGAAATGGACGGCTTCAACATCGTCGACGGCATCGCGCTGGCGATCGTCGTGGTTTCGGCGGTCCTCGCCTGGTCGCGCGGGTTCGTGCGCGAGGCCCTGGCGATCGCCGGCTGGATCGTCGCGGCGGTGGCGGCCTTCGCCTTCGCGCCGGCGGTGGAGCCCCTGGTGCGCGAGGTGCCGGTGCTGCGCGACGTGATCGGCGGCTCGTGCGAGCTCGGCGTGCTCGCGGGCTTCGTCGCGGTCTTCGCGGTGGCGCTGATCGTCGTCTCGGTGTTCACGCCGCTCCTCTCCGGCGCGGTGCAGAACTCGGCGATCGGGCCGATCGACCAGGGGCTCGGCCTCGTCTTCGGCGCGGCGCGCGGCGTCGCGCTCATCGCCATCGCCTTCGTGGTCTACGACCGCATCCTCGGCGGCGCCGGCGGCGCGCCGATCGTCGACGCGAGCTACACCCGCACCCTCTTCGCCGGCATCCAGGCGGATCTGGCCGCCGCGCTGCCCGACGACGCGCCGCAATGGATCGCGGGCCAGTACGAGCGCCTTGTCGGCTCCTGCGCCCAGGCCGTCGCGCCCGTCACGCCCGAAACGCCGCCCGCATCCGGGGCGTGACATGCGGCAGCGCCGCATGGTCGCGGCGCGATAACGCACATGCGAAGGATCACGCAAATGCGAAAAACCGCGCGCGGCCCCCTGACACCGGCCGCCCTTCCGGCTATATGACGGCAGCGCAACGCGCGCGCGCGCCCCGGAGACCGCCGGTTTGCTGAGCCACCCGTTCGACGACGACAAGCTGCGCGAGGAATGCGGCGTCTTCGGCGTCATCGGCGTGCAGGACGCCGCGAGCTTCGTCGCGCTCGGGCTCCATGCGCTCCAGCATCGCGGCCAGGAGGCGGGCGGCATCGTCGCCTACTGCCCGCAGGAGGGTTTCTCCTCGGCCCGGCGCTTCGGTTACGTCCGCGACAACTTCACCTCGGCCTCGCTGATGGAGACCCTGCCGGGCCAGCTCGCCATCGGCCACGTGCGCTACTCGACCGCAGGATCCAAGGGCAACACCCAGATCCGCGACGTCCAGCCGCTCTTCGCCGAGTTCCAGATGGGCGGCTGCGCCATCGCCCATAACGGCAACCTCACGAACGCCCTGGCGCTGCGCGAGGAACTGATCGCCCACGGCTCGATCTTCCAGTCCGGCTCGGACACCGAGTGCATCATCCACCTGATGGCGCGCTCGATCCAGAAGACCATCCCCGAGCGGCTCAAGGACGCGCTCCGCCGCGTCGAGGGCGCCTTCTCGATCGTCGCCATGACGCGCACCAAGCTCATCGGCGTGCGCGACGCGCTCGGGGTGCGGCCGCTGATGCTCGGCCGGCTGGGCGACGGCTGGGCGCTGGCCTCCGAGACCTGCGCGCTCGACATCATCGGCGCCGAGTTCGTCCGCGAGATCGAGCCGGGCGAGATGGTGATGGTCGAGGACGGCCGGCTCCAGAGCTTCTTTCCGTTCCAGCCGCGGCGCCCGCGCTTCTGCATCTTCGAGCACGTCTACTTCTCGCGGCCCGACAGCGTGATCGGCGGCCGCTCGGTCTACGAGACGCGGCGGCGGATCGGCATGGAGCTGGCCCGCGAGGCCCCGGTCGAGGCCGACCTCGTCTGCCCGGTGCCCGATTCGGGCACGCCCGCGGCGATCGGCTACAGCCAGCAGTCGGGCATCCCCTACGCGATGGGGATCATCCGCAACCAGTACATGGGCCGGACCTTCATCGAACCCTCCGAGCAGATCCGCAACATGGGCGTGCGGCTGAAGCTGAACGTCAACCGCGCGGTGATCGCCGGCAAGCGAGTGGTCCTCGTCGACGATTCGGTGGTGCGCGGCACCACGAGCCGCAAGATCCGCGAGATGGTGATGGACGCCGGCGCGGCCGAGGTGCATTTCCGCATCGCCTCGCCGCCGACGATGTGGCCCTGCTTCTACGGCGTCGACACGCCGGACCGCGCGAAGCTCCTCGCCGCCACCATGTCCGAGGAGGACATGCGCCGTCACCTCGGGGTGGACTCGCTGCGCTTCGTGTCGCTCGACGGCCTCTACCGCGCCTGCGGGTCCGAGGAGGGCCGCGATCAGCGCAACCCGCAGTTCTGCGACGCCTGCTTCTCGGGCGACTATCCCGTGCGGCCCACCGACATGATCGAGCGCGGCTTCGACGCCCCGGTCCCGGCGGAATGATGCGGATGGCCTTGTGCTAACCGCCCGCAAAGAAGTGGCAAGCCGGATTCCAGCCCGGTTCCAGCCGCATTCCAGCGCCGCTTTTTCGGGCAATTCCAAATGGATGATGCGAGGCGCGCCATGACTCCCGACCCCGACACCGTCGCCCTCGTCACCGGCGCGAGCCGCGGCCTCGGTTACGCCGTCGCCTCCGCCCTCGGCGCCGCCGGCGCGACCGTGATCGGCATGGCCCGCACCGTGGGCGGGCTCGAGGACCTCGCCGACGCGATCGAGGCCGCCGGCGGCCCCGGCCCGGTGCTCGCGCCGCTTTCGATCACCGACGAGGGCGGCCTCGCCCGGCTCTGCCTCGCCATCCACCAGCGCTGGGGCCGGCTCGACCTCGTCGTCCACGCCGCCGCCCACGCCGCGCCGCTCACGCCCGCGCACCACATCGCCGCCAAGGACTTCGACGCCAGCGTTGAAGTGAACCTTCGCGGGATGCAACGCCTGATCCGCATGGTCGCCCCGCTGCTCGAGGCCGCCCCTGCCGGCGTCTTCGTCCAGGTCGCCGACGACCGCGCCGGCCGGCCGTTCTGGGGCAGCTACGGCGCGACCAAGGCCGCCGCCGACGCGCTCGCCGCCTCCTGGGCGCGCGAGACCGAGCGCATCGGCCCGCGCGTGCTGCTGTTCCGCCCCGAGCCGATGCCGACGGCGCTGCGCGCGCGCTTCTACCCGGCCGAGAACCGCGACGGCCTCAGCCCCTGCGCCGTCGAGGCCGCGCGCCTCCTCGCCGAACTCGCCGACGTTGCCGCACTGCAGCGAATCCCCTAGACACCCCGCCGTCAGCTCCGGAGGCCAGCATGATCGGACGCCTGAACCACGTGGCCATCGCGGTGCCCGACCTCGAGGCCGCCGCCGCGCAGTACCGCGACACCCTCGGCGCGCTCGTCCGCGCCCCGCAGGCCGAGCCCGACCACGGCGTCACCGTCGTGTTCATCGAGTTGCCGAACACCAAGATCGAACTCCTGCACCCGCTCGGCGAGAACTCCCCGATCGCGGCCTTCCTCGCCAAGAACCCTTCGGGCGGCATCCACCACGTCTGCTACGAGGTCGACGACATCCGCGCCGCCCGCGACCGGCTGAAGGCGTCGGGCGCGCGCGTCCTCGGCGACGGCGAGCCGAAGATCGGCGCGCACGGCAAGCCGGTGCTGTTCCTGCATCCCAAGGATTTCAACGGCACTCTGGTCGAACTCGAGGAGGCCTGAGTCCCGTGACCATCACCGGGGCGATCGTCCTCTTCGTCGTCATCTGGTTCCTGACCCTCTTCGTCGCGCTGCCGATCGGGCTCCGGACCCAGGACGAGAGCGGCGAGGTCGAACCCGGCACCCCCGCCTCGGCGCCGTCCGAGGCGGGGCTCCGGCGCAAGTTCCTCTGGGTCACGGTGATCGCCGTCGCGCTCTGGGCCCCGCTCTGCGCCCTGATCCTGTGGGGCGGCATCACCATGCGCGACCTCGACTTCTGGGGCCGCATGTAGGCCGGTTCACTCGCGCGACGGGGCCGGACCCGGAAACGGCGCGGCAAATACCGGGTAGCCCGGAGACTTCTTCAGCAACCTGTTAAGCTTTGGCAATGACGTTGACCGCCATCCAGCGTGCGGAGGGTCATCGTGAGATTCGCAGGAAATGTCATCTGGTTCGTGCTTGGTGGTGGAATCACCGCGCTCGTCTGGCTCATCGGCGCAGCGGTGTTCGCGCTGACGATTGTCGGCCTTCCGCTCACCAGGGCCGCGATCGAAATGGCAAAACTTTCCGCCTGGCCGTTCGGAAAGGAAATCGTTCATGTCCGCGATCTGGACCGGAAGGGAATTTCGGCCACAACCGCCGCCACGGGAACGATCGGTTTCATCTTCAACATCATTTGGGCGATGACGTTCGGAATCATCCTTTTCGTGATGTACGCCATTGCGGGTGTGGTGAATTGCCTCACGCTCATCGGCATTCCGTTCGGTCTTCAGTCCTTCAAGCTGGCGGCCATTTCGCTTTGGCCAGTCGGCCGGCGCGTGGTGACGGCGGAACTCGCCGAGCTCGTTCGCAAGGACGCGGCCGAGCGAACGCTCGCCGCCTACCGGGCGACGCCGGCCTGACGCAGCGGGTCCGCCGGGGCGCGCGCCACGCCCCGGCGAGCGCCTTCGAGCGCGGAGAGGTTGCATGTTTTCATCGATCCCGGCGCGCTTCGGCGGCTTCTCGCGTGGAACGCGCCGATCCGCGGTCGGATTTATAATTTGAAATCAATTGGTTGTCCGGCTATCACGCGTGTTAGCCGTGTTGCGCTGATGGCTTGGAGCTCGCCGGCCTCGGATCAGACCGCCCAGAAATAGTTCGCGAGGTGGAACAGCAGCGGCGCCGAGAAGGCGAGGCTGTCCATGCGGTCGAGCATGCCGCCATGGCCCTCGATCATGGTTCCCCAGTCCTTCGCCCCGAGCGATCGCTTGACCGCCGACAGCACCAGCCCCCCGAGCGCCCCCGCGGCCACCAGGACCGCCGCCATCGCGAGCGCCCCCCAGAACCCGAACGGCGTCAGGCCATGGAGCGCGCCCCCGAGCACCGTGGCGGCGCCTCCGCCGTAGAGCAGACCCTCGCGCGTCTTGTTCGGGCTGATCCGCGGCGCGAGCGGCGTCCGCCCGAAGCGCTTGCCGGCGAGGTACTGCGCCACGTCGCTCCCCTGGGTGACGAGGAGCAGGAAGGCGAGGAGGCCGAACGGCCCCGCCGGGTAGTCGTCGAACCGCAGGAGCAGCAGCGCCGGCGCATGGCTGAGCGCGTAGACCGTCAGCATCAGCGCCCACTGGATCTTCGCCACCCGTTGCAGGAAGTCGTCGGTCTCGCCGAAGACGAGCGACAGCGCCGGCAGGGCGAGGAAGCCGTAGACCGGGATCGCGATCACGAAGACGCCGGGCCAGGGCCAGAGCAGCAGCGCGAACTGGAGCGGCAGGAACAGGTAGAACGCCGCCGCCAGCGCGTAGTGATCGGCAAGCCGCGTGGGCGTGAGCGAGAGGAACTCGCGCAGGCACCAGAAGGACACGAGCGCGAAGAGCAGGATCGTCGCCGTCGTCCCGAACGCGAAGGTGATCGCGAGTATGACCGAGATCGCCCACCATGACCGGATCCGGTCGTTGGCGTTGCGGATCGTCGCGTCCTCCGGGCGCCTGCGCGCCAGCGCGCGGCCGACGAGGCTCGCCACGAGCAGGAAGACGAACAACGCCTCGAAGGTAAGCGGCAGCGGGGCGAGCAGGAGGTCACGCATGGGGCGGCTCCGGCGGCGCGACCGGCAAGTCGGGATGGAGGCTGAGCCCCAGCGCCACCACCGCATCGCGCGCCCGCGTCAGGAAGGCGTCGCGCGTTTCGCCGGGGTCCGGCGCGATCGGCGCGCCGATCAGCGCCCGCGTCGAGACCGGGATCGGGATCGACACGCCCTTGGGCAGGGCGCGGCCCACGTCGTCGAGCCAGACCGGGACGAGCTGCGCGCCCGGATGGGCGAGCGCGAGATGGTAGAGGCCGCTCTTGAACGGCAGCGGCGCCGGCCCGGGTCCGCGCCCGCCCTCCGGAAAGATGATGAGCGAACAGCCCTCGGCCAGCGCCTCGTGCAGCGGGTCGAGCGCGTCGCGCCCGCCGCCCCGGTCGATCAGCACCGCATGCAGCACATCGAGCGCGAAAAGACGGCGCAGGCGGCCATGGGCCCAGTAGTCCTGCGCCGCCACCGGCCGGGTGCGCCGCCGCAGCGGCGGCGGCAGCGCCGCCCACAGCACCACGGTGTCGGCGTTCGAGCGGTGGTTGGCGAAGTAGATGCGCTGGCGCGAGGTCGGTTGCGCCCCGAGCCAGTAGGCCCGCCCGCCGACCAGGAACCGCGTGAGCCCGACGAGGACGGCCTCGAGGATCATGCGCGCGCCCTCAACGCTCCGGCGATGGCGCGGAGCCGGCGCAGCGCCGTCGCCAGCGTCCCCAGCAACACCGCCCACAGGATCAGCCGGGCCAGCCGCGGCTCGCCGTCGAGCATCGTCTCGGCGAAGCCGACAAGGCAGCCGAGCGTGACCAGCGCCATGCGATGCTGCTTGGCCATCGGGCCCATGAAGCTCTGCGCCAGCCCGAGCGTGCCGCCGAGCACCCGCACATAGGCCGTGAACAGCGCCGCCACCGCCGCCCACAGCCCGAGGTCGTAGGCGCCCGCGGCGAGGCCGAAGCCGACGAGGATCAGCGTGTCCTCCACCCGGTCGGGCGCCTCGTTCCAGAGCGGGCCGACCGGCCCGCCGCGCCCGCCCTCGATCGCCACCATGCCGTCGAGCAGGTTCGCCGCCAGCCGCAACTGCACGAAGACCGCGCCGGCGAGCCAAGCCCAGGCCCGCTCCGGCGCGAACGCCAGCGCCGCGCAGGCCAGCCCCGCCGCGACGATCCCCGCCGCCGAGATCGCGTCCGGGCTCGCCCCCGCCCGGGTCAGCCAGCCGGCGGCCGCCTGCGCCGCGCGCGTCTTGCGCGAGGCGAGCGGTCGGCGCTCCCCCGCCCCGCTCAAAGCCGCGCCGCCAGGGCGTCGAGCGCCCGCGTCGGCAGGGCCCGCGTCAGCCCGGCCATGATGTGGGTCGCCGTCGTCACCCGATAGCGCGGCGCCGGGCGCTGGCTCTCGAGCGCGCGGACGAGCTTGGCCGTCACCGCCGAGGCGGGCAGCTCGAACCGCCCCTTCGCCGCGCCCTCCGGCGCATAGAGCCGCTTCATCAGCGTGGTCTCGTAGGCCTCGCGGTGCGGCGAGGCGCGCCAGTCGATCCACTTCTCGAAGCGCGGGACCGACTTCGACCGGAACGGCGTACCGATCGGACCCGGCTCGATCGTAACCACATGCACGCCCGTTCCCCTCAACTCCAGCCGCAACGCGTCCGTCAGCCCCTCGAGCGCGAACTTCGTCGCCACGTAGGCGCCTCGCCAGGGCAGCGCCACGAAGCCGAGCACCGAGGAGTTCATCACCACCCGCCCCGCGCCCGCCGCCCGCATCGCCGGCAGCACCCGGTTGGTCAGGTCGAGCTGCCCGAAAAGGTTCGTCTCGAAGATCTCGCGCATCGCCGCGCGCGGCAAGTCCTCAGTCGCCCCCGGAATCGCGAAGGCCCCGTTGTTGAAGAGCGCGTCGAGCCGCCCGCCGCCACGCCGCAGCGCCTCGGCCGCGCCGTCGGCCACGCTCGCCTCCGAAGCGAGGTCGAGCGCCCAGGATTCCAGCCCCGCCGCGTCGAGCGCCGCGGCGTCCTCCGCCGCCCGGCAGGTCGCGAACACCCGCCAGCCGCGCGCCATGAGCGTCCGCGCCGCGTCGAGCCCAATGCCCGAGGAGCAACCGGTGATCAGGATCGTCCGCAAACAGCCCTCCGCGCAGCGCCCGCGCACTCTGGCCACGACCGCGCCGCCGGCGCAAGGCGCCGCTGGACCGAACGGCGCAGCCAGAGTACACAACATCTATGGCTGATCCCACCTTCGACCCCGACATCCCGTCCGGCGACGTGACCGTGGAGCCGCTCGCCCGCGCGCTCGGCGAACGCTACCTGACCTACGCGCTCTCCACGATCACCCACCGCGCCTTGCCCGACGCGCGCGACGGGCTGAAGCCGGTGCATCGCCGCATCCTCTACGCCATGCGCGGCCTGCGGCTCGACCCGGCCGGGGCCTTCCGCAAATGCGCCAAGATCGTCGGCGAGGTGATGGGCAACTACCACCCGCACGGCGACCAGTCGATCTACGATGCGCTGGCCCGGCTCGCGCAGGACTTCAACATCCGCTACCCGCTCGTCGACGGACAGGGCAACTTCGGCAACATCGACGGCGACAACCCGGCGGCCCAGCGCTACACCGAGGCGCGCCTGACCGCCGCCGCCGCGGCGCTGATGGAAGGGCTGACCGAGGACGCCGTCGACTTCCGCGACAACTACGACGGCTCCGAGCAGGAGCCCGTGGTCCTGCCCGCGGCCTTCCCCAACCTGCTCGCCAACGGCTCGTCCGGCATCGCCGTCGGCATGGCGACCAACATCCCGCCCCACAACATCGACGAACTGGTGCAGGCCTGCCTCCACCTCGTCAGGCACCCGAACGCCACCGACGAAAAACTCCTCGACTTCGTCCAGGGCCCCGACTTCCCCACCGGCGGGATCATCGTCGAGCCGCGCGCGGCGATCAAGGAGGCCTACCGCACCGGCCGCGGCGGCTTCCGCCTGCGCGCCCGCTGGGCGGTCGAGGATCTGGGCCGCGGCACCTGGCAGATCGTCGTGACCGAGATCCCCTATCAGGTCCAGAAGGGGCGGCTCATCGAACGCATCGCCGACCTCGTCAACGAAAAGAAGGTGCCGATCCTCGCCGACGTCCGCGACGAGAGCGCCGAGGACGTGCGCATCGTGCTGGAGCCGCGCGCCCGCACGGTCGATCCGGCGGTGCTGATGGAGACGCTGTTCCGCAGCTCCGACCTCGAGACGCGCTTCGCGATGAACATGAACGTGCTCATCGACGGCCGAACCCCGCAGGTCGCCTCGCTCTGCGAGGTGCTGCGGGCCTTCCTCGACCACCGCCGCGACGTGCTCCAGCGCCGCTCGCGCCACCGGCTGGAGCGGATCGACGCGCGGCTGGAGATCCTCGAGGGACTGCTCGTCGCCTACCTGAACCTCGACCGGATCATCCAGATCATACGCACCGAGGACGAGCCCAAACCGGTGATGATGGCCGAGTTCGCCCTCACCGACACCCAGGCCGAGGCGATCCTCAACACGCGGCTGCGCGCCCTGCGCCGGCTGGAGGAGATGGAGCTCCGGGCCGAACGCGACGCGCTCGTCGCCGAACGTGCGGATCTCGCGGCCCTCCTTGGCTCCGAGGACCTGCAATGGGCCCGCATCGCCGACGAACTGCGCGAGGCGCGCAAGGCCTTCGGCAAGGACGCCCCGGGCGGCGCCCGCCGCACCGAGTTCGCCGACGCGCCGGAGATCGAGGCCGCGAGCCCCGAGGCCATGATCGAACGCGAGCCGGTGACGGTGATCCTCTCGGCGATGGGCTGGGTCCGCGCCATGCGGGGCCACCTCGCCGAGGGCGCCGAGGTGAAGTTCAAGGACGGCGACGGGCCGCGATTCCAGCTCCATGCCGAGACGACGGACAAGCTCCTGCTCATGGCCTCGAACGGCCGCATCTTCACGCTCGCGGCTTCGAACCTGCCCGGCGGGCGGGGCATGGGTGAGCCGGTGCGGCTGCTCGTCGACCTGTCGAACGACGCGCATCCGGTCGCGCTCCTCGTCCACCGTCCCGGCGGCATGCTCCTGCTCGCCTCCGACGCCGGCGACGGCTTCCTCCTGCCCGAGGACGACGCGCTCGCCCAGACCCGCGCCGGCAGACAGGCGATGAACCTCGGCGACAAGGCCCGCGTCCGCGTCTGCCGCCGCGTCGAAGGCGATCACGTCGCCGTCGTCGGCGAGAACCGCAAGGTGCTGGTCTTCCCCCTCGCCGAGTTGCCGGAGATGGGCCGCGGCAAGGGCGTGCGCCTGCAACGCTTCAAGGACGGCGGCCTCTCCGACGCAACCACCTTCACGCTTGCCGACGGCCTCGCCTGGAGGGATCCGGCGGGACGCACCCGCACCGTGGCGCAGCCCGAGCTCTCGGACTGGACCGGCCCCCGCGCCGCGGCCGGGCGCATGGCGCCGCGCGGCTTCCCGCAATCGAACCGCTTCGACTGAGACAGGAGAGACCAATGAGAACCGTCCTCATGGCCGCTGCCGCCGCCATAGCGCTTTCCGGCTGCGACAGCATGTTCCAGCGCGAGGTGAGCCACGCGGCGGAGGTGTCCGCCACCGTCACCGCCGTCGACCCGGCCACCCGCCGCATTGACCTCGCCACCGCCAGCGGCGAGACCCTGACGCTCACCGCATCGCCCGACATGCGCAACTTCGACCAGATCGAGCCGGGCGACGTCGCCACCATGCAGATGTTCGGCTCGATGTCGGTGCGGGTCGCCGATTCCGCCGCGCCGAACCAGACCGACACCTTCGCGATGATCGGCCGCGCTCCCGAGGGGACCCGCCCCGGCTCGGTGTTCGGCGCGGTCACGACGACGACGGTCGTCTTCCTCTCCTACGACGCGCGCAGCTTTGAGGCGACGGTCGCGCTCCCCTCCGGGGAGGTGCGCGTGGCGCCGGTCGAGCCCGGAATGCGCTCCTTCGCCGCCGCCCGCACCCGCGGCGAGCGCATCGAGGTCACCATCAGCGACGCCGTAGCCCTCTTCGTCGACCCGCCGGCCTGACTCCATCCCCGCCATTCCGCCCGTCGCCGTCGGCCGGACCCGGGCGCCGCGCCGACGTCCCACCTGCGGCGTATTGCATCGTCGTGCTTGCGTCGCCGTCCGCCCGCCCCCGTGGAGGCGACGGGCCGCCACCCTCGTGAGCAGCGTCACGAAGGGGCCCCGAGCGCCGGCGGCGCCGCATTCCCCTTTCAGGCACTCATACAGGCGGAAACCCTATCGAGCAGGCGCCTCCCCGCCAAAGGGCGGGGAGAGAGAAAGGACTCGCGGCCGCTTGCGGCCGCTCCGCCAGGGAGGCCGCAAAGGCGGCCGACGTCAGCGCCGTCCGAGCGGGGGGCGCGCCCGCGCGCCTCCCCGAGGACGGCGCTCCCCCCTGGCCCGCGGCAGCGATGCGTCAGTCGATCGACGCCGCCACGGCGGCCGCGTCGAGGCCCTCGCGCAGCTCCCGCAGCCGCAGGTAGCCGAGTGCCGTGAAGCAGGCGACCAGCCCGTAGTAGACCGCCGTCAGCGCCGCCTCCAGCAGGGTCGCGACCGCGATCGACCCGTCGGCCGCAACGAGAAGCGGGCTCACGGCCAGAAGGAGCGCGACAACGACAAGCCCCATCGTCGCGACCGCAAGAGCGAGCGGCCAGCGGAGGCCCTCGGTCAGCTCCTGCGCCCGGCCCATGGCGTCCCAGCCGCGGTTCTCGAAGAGCATCGCCGGGGCCCAGGGGAGCCAGCGCGCCGCGATGTAGAGACCGGGAAGGACCAGGAGCGCGATCCCGATAGCGGTGGCGAGGGAAAGCAGGGTCCCGAGCACGACGAGCGGCCCGGCGTGACGCATGGTCTGGGCGAGATACTCGCCGAGGCGATGCCGCTTGCCGAGCGCGGCGTCGAGCCCCGCGAGGCACATCACCCCGGTCACGAGGAACCCCACGACGAGGTTGAGCGCCAGAGCAAGCGCACCCGCCAAGAAACCGCCGGACCCCGTCACGGCCGCCGCGTCGGGCGCCGGCCCGCCGAGCAGCGCATAGGTGGCGAGCGTCAGCAGGAGCGCCGGGGCGAAGGCCAGCGGAAACAGGAAGCCGAAGTTCTTCAGCAACAGCGCGACGCTTCCGAGCGCCAGGCGGCCGATGCCGAGCGAACCGTTCACGCGCCGCCCTTGCGGAAATCGTCCGGCCGCGCCTCGCGCGCCATCTGGTCGAGGACGCCGTTCACGAACTTCGCTTCCTTGCCGTCGGGATAGAACGCCTTGGCGAGTTCGAGATACTCGTTGATCGCCACCTTGGGCGGCGTGTCCGAGCCGAGGAGTTCCGCCCCGGCCGCGCGGAAGATCGCCCGCAGCGTCGGATCGATGCGGTCGATCGGCCAGCGCGCCGCCAGCGCACGGTGCATGAGCTGGTCGATGCGCGCCTGATCGGCCACGGCGCCCGACACCAGCCGGCGAAAGTGCTCCCGGTCGGCGTCGTTGAGCCTGAGCCCGTCGATCTCCGCGGCGATGCGCAGCGCCTCGAACTCCTCGATGACCTCCTCCAGCGGAACGCCCGTGGCCTCCATCTGGAACAGCGCCTGCACGGCGTAGAGCCGCGCCGCGGTGCGCATCCGCCGGGCCTGCGCCGCGGTCGGCTTCTTCGCCTCGGAGGAACCGGTCATCGCCGGAAGCCTACGCCCCGCGCCGCGGGCGCGAAGCGCCGCGACAGCGCGACCAGATGCAGGCACGCCTCGGCCGCCCCGCCGCCCTTGTTCATCCGCGTCGGATCGGCGCGCGCCTCGGCCTGGGCGAGGTTCTCCACGGTCAGGATGCCGTTCCCGAGCGGCACGCCCTCGAGCCCGAGCAGCGTCAACCCCCGCGAACTGTCGTTGCACACCGTCTCGTAATGCGTGGTCTCGCCGCGCACCACGCAGCCGAGCGCTACGTAGCCGTCGAACGCCCCGACGCGCGAGGCGAGCCGTATCGCGGTCGGGATCTCCAGCGCGCCGGGCACCTCGACGACTTCGTGCCGCGCGCCGGCGGCGTCGAGCGTCGCCTTCGCCCCCGCAACCAGCCCGTCGGCGATCGTGCGGTAGAACGGGGCCACGACGATCAGCACGCTCGTGTCGCCCCCGAGGCTCGGCGTCGCCAGCCCGTGATGCAGATCGCGCTCCGCCATGGCTCAGCCCTGCGTCGCGGGAATCGGCCGCGTGCCGACGATGGTCAGGCCGTAGCCGTCGAGCCCGACCACCTTCGGCGTCGGCGAGTTGGTCAGCAGAACCAGCTCGCGGACGCCGAGCGCGTTCAGGATCTGCGCGCCGATCCCGTACTGCCGCAATCGATTGGGCGAGACATGATCGCCGACGTCGAGCTTCGTCGACATGTCGCGCAGCACTACGACCACCCCGCGCCCTTCCGCCGCGACGGCAAGCATCGCGTCGCGGACCTGGTGCGTCCGGCCGGCATGGAGCCCCAGCAGATCCTCGAGCGGGTTGACCGCGTGCATGCGCACCAGCACCGGCTCGGGCGAGCTGATGTCGCCCTTGGTCAGCACGATGTGTTCGCCGCCGCCGGTGACGTCGCCGAAGACCCGCATCTGCCAGGCCCCGCCGTATTCCGACTGCACCGCCTGCACGCCCGTCTGCCGCACCAGGTTGTCGTGCCGGCGGCGATAGGCGATCAGATCCGAGATCGTGCCGATCTTCAGCCCGTGGCGCTGCGCGAAGGCCACCAGATCGGGCAGCCGCGCCATCGACCCGTCGTCGTTCATGATCTCGCAGATCACCCCGGACGGGTTGAGGCCCGCGAGCCGCGCGATGTCGACCGCCGCCTCGGTGTGCCCGGCGCGGACGAGCACGCCGCCGGTGCGCGCCCGCAGCGGGAAGATGTGCCCGGGCGTCGCGATGTCCGACGGCCCGGAGCGCGGGTCGATCGCCACCGCGACCGTGCGCGCCCGATCATGGGCCGAGATGCCGGTCGTCACGCCCTCGCGCGCCTCGATGGAGACCGTGAACGCCGTCTCGTGCCGCGAGGAGTTCGACGACGCCATCAGTTGCAGCCCGAGCGCGTCGAGCCGCTCGCCCGGCAGGGTGAGGCAGATCAACCCCCGCCCGTGCGTCGCCATGAAGTTGATCGCATTCGGCGTGCACATCTGCGCCGGAATGACGAGGTCGCCCTCGTTCTCCCGGTCCTCGTGGTCGACGAGGATGAACATGCGCCCGTTACGCGCATCCTCAATGATCTCCTCCACCGAGGAGATCGCGTCCCGAAGGTAGTGATCGTCAGCCAACAGCTCGGCCCACCCCGCTCTTTCGCAAGCGGGTTATCCCAACCCGCGACGGTTTGCCAGTCGCCTCGTGCGTCATGGGCGCAGGCGCACGCCCGTCAGATTCCCGCGTAGATCTCGCGCAGCCGGGCGATCGCCGCCTCCGGCGACAGATCCTCGCTCTCGCCGGTCCGCCGCGAGGTCAGCTCGACCTTGCCGCTCGCGAGCCCGCGCGGACCCACGGTCAGCCGCCAGGGCAGGCCGATCAGGTCCATGGTCGCGAACTTCGCCCCCGCACGCTCTTCGCGGTCGTCGTAGAGCGGGTCGAGCCCGGCGGCGCGCAGGCCAGCATAGAGCGACAGGCTCTCGGCGTCGCAGGCATGGTCGCCCTGCTTGAGGTTGACGATTCCGGCGTGGAACGGCGTCACCCCCTCCGGCCAGATGATACCGCGGTCGTCATGGTTCGCCTCGATCAGCGCGCCCACGAGGCGCGACACGCCGATGCCGTGGCTGCCCATCTGGACCGGCACGCGCTCGCCCTGCTCGTTGACCACCACCGCCCGCATCGGTTCGGAGTACTTCGTGCCGAAGAAGAAGATCTGCCCGACCTCGATTCCGCGCCCCTCGACGCGCCGCTCCTCGGGGATGGCCGCGAAGGCCTCCGGGTCGTGGCGCTCGTCGGTGCGGGCATAGGGCGCCGTCCAGGTCGCGACGATGTCCGACACCTGGCCGCGATCGGCATAGTCGATCCCGCGGTCGCCCAGCGTCAGGTCGGTCACGGCCCGGTCGTAGAACACCGCGCTTTCGCCGGTCGGCGCCAGCACGAGGAACTCGTGGGTATGGTCGCCGCCGATCGGCCCGCCGTCCGCGCGCATGGGGATCGCCTTCAGCCCCATCCGCTCGTAGGTGCGGATGTAGCTGACCATGTGCCGGTTGTAGGCGTGCAGCGCATCCTCGACCGTCAGGTCGAAGTTGTAGCCGTCCTTCATCAGGAACTCGCGGCCGCGCATCACCCCGAAGCGCGGGCGCATCTCGTCGCGGAACTTCCACTGGATGTGGTAGAGCGTCAGCGGCAGATCCTTGTAGCTCGTCACCGCCGAGCGGAAGATGTCGGTGATCAGCTCCTCGTTGGTCGGCCCGTAGAGCATGTCGCGCTCGTGGCGGTCCTTGATGCGCAGCATCTCCGCCCCGTAGTCGTCGTAGCGCCCGCTCTCGCGCCAGAGGTCGGCCGCTTGCAGCGTCGGCATCAGAAGCGGGATATGCCCGGCCCGCTGCTGCTCCTCGTGGACGATCTGCTCCAGCCGGCGCAGAACCTTGTAGCCGAGCGGCAGCCAGGAATAGATGCCCGCGGCCGCCTGACGGATCATGCCGGCGCGCAGCATCAGGCGATGGCTCGCGATCTGGGCCTCGGCCGGCGTCTCCCGCAGGACCGGGAGGAAGTACTGGGTCAGGCGCATGGGGGAAGGCTCCGGGTCGGCGAAAGCCCGGCCCGTTTAGGCGAAGCCGCCGGGCCGCGCAATCCCGCGGGAGCCGCGCAGTTTTTCAGGGTAATCCCCCTCGGCCGGCCTGGGGCCTCGATCTCGGGGAAGAGGTCGAACAGGCGCTCCTTGATGCGGTTCTCCATCTCGCCGCGGGCTCTGCAGATCTGCTCGCAAAGGGTGCGGGCGTCGGCCCGGGTGGGCTTGGGCGAGGTGACGGCAGCCTCTAGGGGGATCCGGGCTCCAGCGGAATCCGTGATTTCCGATGATTTTTGTCGGTCGGCTATTCCCGACTCGATTGCTCCGGCTTAGGGTGCCGCCCGGAACGCGGCGGTCAGGCCGCAGGACAGGCGAGGAGCGGGCATGCGGGGATTGTGGACAGGGGCGGCGGCGCTCGGCCTGCTGGCGGCGGGGGCGGCGCTGGCTGACGACAGGGCGGCGGCGCTCGGCACCTATGCCGACATCGCCGAGGCGGGCTACGGCGACTCGCTCGCGGCGGCCGAGCGGCTGCGCGCAGCGGTGGGCGCGCTGATCGCCACGCCCTCGGCGGAGACGATGCAGGCGGCGCGGACGGCGTGGCTTCAGGCGCGCGTGCCCTACCAGCAGACCGAGGTGTTCCGCTTCGGCAACGCCATCGTCGACGAGTGGGAGGGCAAGGTGAACGCCTGGCCGCTCGACGAGGGACTGATCGACTACGTCGACCCGGTCTATGGCGGCGCCACCGACGAGAACCCCTATGCGGCGCTGAACGTCATCGCCAATCCGAGCTTCGAGCTTTCGGGCGAGACGGTGGACGCGAGCGTGATCACCAAGGATCTGCTCGCCGACAGGCTCCAGGAGGCCGACGCGATCGAGTCGAACGTGGCCACCGGCTACCACGCGATCGAGTTCCTGCTCTGGGGGCAGGACCTGCACGGGACCGACCATGGCGCGGGCGACCGGCCCTGGACCGACTATGCGGCCGGCGCGGACTGTACCGGCGGCAACTGCGACCGGCGGGCGCAGTATCTCGAGGCGGCGACCGACCTGCTCGTCGACGACCTCGCGTGGATGACGGCGCAGTGGGGCGACGACGGCGAGGCGCGCGAGGTGCTGCTCACTGACCCGGCCGCCGGCGTCGTGGCGATCCTGACCGGCATGGGCAGCCTCAGCTACGGCGAGCAGGCCGGCGAGCGGATGCGGCTCGGGCTGATGCTCAACGACCCGGAGGAGGAGCACGACTGCTTCTCCGACAACACCCACAACAGCCACTATTATGACGGGCTCGGCATCCGGAACGTTTATCTCGGGCGCTACGTGCGGACCGACGGCTCGGTGGTCGAGGGCCCCTCGGTGTCCGGGCTGGTCGCCGCGGCCGACCCGGCGGTCGACGCCGACCTGCGCGCGAAGCTCGACGCGACGATGGCGGCGCTCGGGGCGATCAAGGCGGTGGCGGAGGCCGGCACCTCCTACGACCAGATGCTCGCGACCGGCAACGTCGCCGGCGAGGCGCTGGTGATGGGGGGCGTCAACGCGCTGATCGACCAGACCCGCGCCATCGAGCGCGCGGTCTCGGCGCTCGGGCTGTCGCAGATTGCCTTCGAGGGTTCGGACAGCCTCGACAACCCCGACGCCGTCTTCCAGTAGGCGGCGGCCATGCGACGCGTCCTCATCGCCGGGGCGCTCGTCCTCGCGGCCCCGCTGGCGGCGTCGCAGCCCGCCGAGGACGCGCACCTGAACGTCACGCCCCGCACGGCCGAGGAAGCCGCGCGGGTCGCGACCGTGACGGCGCCGGCCGCGAGCTTCGCGGCGCCGGAGCCGTTCGAGACCAATCCCGGCGGCGCCGCGACCAACCGGCGCAAGCCGGACGCCAATGCGTTCTCGTTCTCGTCGGCGACGCTCGACTTCGCCAGGGAGCTCGACTTCAAGGTCGGCAACGGCATCTTTCGCAAGCTCTGGGTGTCGGCGCCGTCCTCGACCCAGGCGTCGGACGGGCTCGGCCCGATCTTCAACGCGCGGGCCTGCCAGAACTGCCATCTCAAGGATGCGCGCGGGCATCCGCCGGCGCCCGGCGAGCCGGCGACGCAGATGTTCCTGCGGCTGTCGGTCCCGTCGGATCACGACGCGCTGGCGGACGAGATCGCCGACTGGATCGGCGCGGCGCCGGAGCCGGTCTATGGCGGCCAGTTCCAGACCTTCTCGATCGCGGGCGTCCCGGCCGAGGGGCGGATGACCATCGACTATGCCGAGGAGGAGGTCGCGCTCGCCGGCGGCGAGACCGCGCGCCTGCGCCGGCCGGCCTACGGCGTGGCCGATCTCGCCTACGGGCCGATGGCCGAGGGGGTGATGTTCTCGCCCCGGGTCGCGCCGCAGATGATCGGCCTCGGCCTCGTCGAGGCGATCCCGGAGGCGGACATCCTCGCCAACGCCGACCCCGACGACGCCGACGGCGACGGGATCAGCGGGCGGCCGAACATCGTCTGGTCCGACGAGTTCGCGCGGCCGATGCTCGGGCGGTTCGGGCACAAGGCCGGAAAGCCGACGATCCGCGAGCAGACCGCCGGCGCCTTCTCGGGCGACATGGGCATCTCCACGAGCCTGCATCCCGCCGGCGCGGGCGACTGTGCGCCGGCGCAGGAGGTCTGCCGCGCCGCGCCGGACGGCGGCGATCCGGAGGTCGACGACGCGGCGCTCGATCTCGTGACCTTCTACAGCCGCAACCTCGCCGTCCCGGCCCGGCGCGACGTCGACGATCCGGAGGTGCTGCGCGGCAAGGAGCTGTTCTACGCGACCGGCTGCCCCGCCTGCCATGCGCCGAAGTTCGTCACGCACCGGATGCCCGGCCGGCCGGAACTGAGCTTCCAGCTCATCTGGCCCTATTCGGACTTCCTGCTGCACGACCTCGGCGAGGGGCTGGCCGACGGGCGCCCCGAGGGGCGCGCCGACGGGCGGGAATGGCGCACCGCGCCGCTGTGGGGGATCGGGTTGACCGCGACGGTGACGGGGCGCGAGAGCTACCTGCACGACGGGCGGGCGCGGACGCTGCTGGAGGCGGTGCTGTGGCATGGCGGCGAGGCGCAGGCTGCCCGCGACGGGGTGGTCGGGATGGCGCCGGAGGACCGGGCGGCGCTGGTGCGGTTCCTGGGGAGCCTCTAGGGGATGCAGGCGGCGCTATCACGCGTGATACGAGGGTAACATATTGATTAATATAGAGTATTTCTTGTGAGGCCGATTTCCCGCGCCCGCCGCGCGGCGGCGGTGGCCGTGGCGGCGCTGGGCCTCCTCGGGGCGCCGGCCGCGGCGATCGACCACGCGGCGGTCGCGGCGCGGGCGCTGGAGGGTCACATCCTGCCCCGCTTCGACGCGCTCGCTGCCGGGACGGCGGCGCTGGCGGAGGCGGCCGGGGGGCATTGCGCCGGCGGGCCGGAGGACGTGATGGCGGCCTACAACACCGCCTTCGACGCCTGGATGGGGGTCGCGCACCTGCGTTTCGGGCCATTGGAGGAGGGCGACACCGGCTTCTCCATCGCCTTCTGGCCGGACGAGCGCGGCGCGACGCCGCGGGCGCTCGCGAGGCTCGAGGCGGATGAGGATCCGGTGGTCGACGACCCTGCGGGCTTTGCGCAGCTTTCGGTGGCGGTGCGCGGGCTCTTCGCCCTCGATGCGCTGCTCGCCGAGGGGCCGCCGGCGCCCGCAACCTATGAATGCCGGCTCGTCGAGGCGGTCGCCGTCGACCTCGCCGCCACGGCGGAGCGGGCGCGGGACCGCTGGCGCGATCCCTTCGCCGGCTACCTCGCCACGGCGGGGGCGGCGGACAATCCGCTCTACCTGACGCCGGAGGAAGGCTCGCGCGCGCTATTCACCGCGCTGACCAGCGGGCTCGAGGTCACGGCCGATCACCGGCTCGGCCGGCCGCTAGGCACGTTCGAGAAGCCGCAGCCCCGGCGCGCCGAGGCCTAGCGCACCGGACGGCCGCAGCGCGACGTGATCCTCTCCGTCGCCGCGGCCCGCGACCTCTTTGAGACGGCCTTCGCGCCGGAGCTGGCGGACAAGGCGCGGGCGGGCCTCGCCGCCGCCTTCGTCGAGGCCGAGCAGGCCGCGCTGTCGATGGGCGCGATCGAGGTCGCGGTCGCCGAGCCCGGCACGCGGGTGCGCGTCGAATCGGCGCAGCAGGCGATCCGGCGACTGCGCACGGACCTGGTGGCGGAGGTCGGCGGCGCGCTCGGCATCGCCGGCGGGTTCAACTCGATGGATGGAGACTGACGATGAGGACGTCGCGCCGCGGGCTGCTCGCCGCCGTCGCCGCCTTCGGGCTCGCGCCCCGGGCCACCTGGGCGGACGTGGGCTCGCCCGCCTATCTCGCCGCGGCAGGGCTGCCCGACGGCGCCTTCGTCCTGCTCGGGCTCGGCGAGGACGGGGCCGAGCGGTTCCGGGTGCCGCTGCCCGCCCGCGGCCATGCCGCGGCGGCGCGGCCGCGGCTCGCCGAGGCGGTCGCCTTCGCGCGCCGCCCGGGACGCTACGCGCTGGTGCTCGACTGCGCCGAGGGTCGCGTCGTCGCCGAGCTGAGCGCGCCGGCGGGCCGGGCGTTTCAGGGGCACGGCGCCTTCGCCCGCGACGGCTCGACGCTTTTCACCACCGAGACGGCGGAGGAGGGTCGCGGCGTGCTCGGCGTCTGGGACGCGAGCGCGGGCTATGTGCGGACGGGCGAGGTCGCCTCGGGCGGGATCGGCCCGCACGAGATCCTGCTCACCCCCGACGGGCGGCGGCTCGCGGTGGCGAACGGCGGCATCGCGACCGACACGGACGTGCGCTCGCCCCTGAACCTCGCGACGATGCGCGCGAACCTCTCGTACCTCGACGTCGGGACCGGGCGGGTGGTCGAGACGATCGAGACGCCGGACGAGTTGCGGCTGAACTCGATCCGCCACATCGCCATCGCGCGCGACGGCACGCTCGCCGCGGCGCTGCAATGGGAGGGGGACGAGCTCAAGACCCCGCCGCTCCTCGCGGTGCATCGCCCCGGCGCGCCGGCGCTCGAGTTCCTGTCCGCGGAGCCCGCGACGCAGCGGCGGACGCGCAACTATGCGGGCAGCGCCGCGATCTCGGACGACGCGCGGCAGGCGGCCATCACCTGTCCTCGCGGGGGGATGATGCTGGTCTTTGACCTCGCGACCGGAGCGGCGTCGGAAATCAGTTCGCCCGACCTGTGCGGCGTGGCGGCGGCGCGGGGGCGCTTCGTCTGCACGACGGGGGAGGGGCTGTTTCTCGACGCCGCCGTGGCCGGGGGGCGGCGCGCCTTCGCCGGGCTCGCCTTCGACAACCACATCGTGCGGCTGGCCTGACGCGGCCGGGCGGTTTGCGGCCCGCCGCAGGCGGTGCTAGCACAGCCGCCCGGAGGTCCGCATGAAGCCCATCGTCACGCTCACGCTCAACCCCGCGATCGACGGGGCGTCCGAGGCCGAAGCGGTGCGGCCGACCCACAAGATCCGCACCCGCGGCGATCGCTACACCCCCGGCGGCGGCGGCGTGAACGTCGCCCGCGTGATCGCCGAACTGGGCGGGCCGGCGCTGCCGGTCTACCTTGCGGGCGGGGCCACGGGGGGCGTGCTCGACGAGCTCATGGCCGAGCGGGGGCTCGATTTCCGCCGCGTGCGGATCGCCGGGCACACCCGCATCAGCATGGCGGTGATGGAGCGCTCGACCGGGCTCGAGTACCGGTTCGTGCCCGAGGGGCCGGAGGTGACGCCGGCGGAGTGGCTCGCCTGCCTCGATCTGATCGACGGGCTGGATCACGACTGGCTGGTGGTGAGCGGCAGCCTGCCGCGCGGCCTGCCGCCCGACGCCTTCGTCACGCTGACCCGGCGCGCGGCCGACCGCGGCGCCAGGGTGGTGGTCGACAGCTCCGGCCCCGCCTTCCGCTCCACGCTGGACGCGGGCGGGCTCGCGCTGATCAAGCCGAGCATCGGCGAGTTCCGGGCGCTCACCGGCCTGCCGCTCGCCGACGCCGGCGAGGCGGCCGAGGCGGCGCGCGAGATCGTGGAATCCGGTCGGGCCGAGGTCGTGGCCGTCACCATGGGCCGCGACGGGGCCGTTCTGGCGAGCCGCGAGGCGACGCTCGTCCGGCGCGCCCCCGAGGTCGTCACGCAGAGCGCCACGGGCGCCGGGGACAGCTTCGTCGGCGCCATGACGCTGGCGCTCGCGGAGCGGCGGTCGGTCGTGCAGGCCTTCCTGCTCGGCATGGCGGCCGGGGCCGCGACCGCCATGGCGCCGGGCACCGACCTCTGCCGCCGCGCCGACGTCGAGCGCCTGCACGCGGCCCTGTCGCGGAACTGAGCGCGCCCGCGCCCGCGAGGCGCGCGCCGGCGCCTGTGAAGCGGCTGAAGTTCCCGCGCGGCATCCGGGTCCACCCCTCGCGCAGCGCGGGCTTCGAGGACCGGGATACCTGCGGCCGGGCGTGAACCGGTCCGCGGGTGAACGCGGTTCGTTCCCCCCTTGAACCTGCCCGATGGCAAGAGTATGTCAGCACCTCCCAATGCAGTTGACGGCGCGCACCGATTCGGTCGGCGTGCTCGTTTTCGCGTCGGGAGAGGCGCGAGCCAGCGTGAGCAGGACGGCGGCCAGGGCGAAGAACCCCGCCGAGGTACTTGAGGTGACGAACCAGATGGCGATGCGCTGGTATTCCGTGAGCGTGCTCTCGAACTACGAGAAGAAGGTCGCGGAGTCGATCCGCGACACTGCGGCGCAGCAGGGGCTCGCCGACGAGATCGCCGAGGTGATGGTCCCGACCGAGGAGGTCATCGAGATCCGCCGCGGCAAGAAGGTGCAGTCCGAGAAGCGCTTCATGCCCGGCTACGTGCTGGTGAAGATGGAGATGACCGACCGGGCCTATCACCTGATCAACAACACCAACCGCGTGACCGGCTTCCTCGGTCCGCAGGGCAAGCCCTCGCCGATGAAGGACGAGGAGGTCGCCCGGATCATGAACCAGGTGGTCGAGGGCCAGGAGCGGCCGCGCTCGATCATCACCTTCCAGACCGGCGAGACGGTGAACGTCACCGACGGGCCCTTCGAGGGCTTTTCCGGGATGGTGGAGGAGGTCGACCAGGGCGCGAGCCGCCTCAAGGTGTCGGTCTCGATCTTCGGCCGGGCGACCCCGGTCGAGCTGGAATTCACCCAGGTCGCCAAGGCGTCCTGATGAAGCCGTGGTGGGAGGCGAGCCGGGCGCGCCCGGCGGACCGCACCACCCCATGTAGCGCCCCGAGGTCGCGACCGGAGGGCATGGAGAGGAGGCCGTCATGGCCAAGAAGGTAGCCGGGAAGCTGAAGCTCCAGGTCGCCGCCGGCAAGGCGAACCCGTCGCCGCCCGTGGGTCCCGCCCTCGGCCAGCGCGGCATCAACATCATGGAATTCTGCAAGGCGTTCAACGCGCGCACGCAGGAGATGGAGGTCGGCCAGCCGACCCCGGTGATCATCACCTACTACACCGACAAGTCCTTCACGATGGAGATCAAGACGCCGCCGGCGTCGTTCCTGCTCAAGAAGGCGGCGGGGCTGAAGTCGGCGTCGAAGACGCCGGGCAAGGCGAATGCGGGGTCGGTGACGCTGGCGCAGCTGCGCGAGATCGCCGAGGCGAAGATGAAGGACCTGAACGCCACGGACGTCGATGCGGCGATGAACATCATCGCGGGCTCGGCCCGGTCGATGGGCATCGAGGTCAAGGGGTAGGGCCATGGCGAAGCAGGGCAAGCGCATCCGCAAGGCCGCCGAGGCGTTCGAGGGCAAGGAGAACCTCGCCGTCGCCGAGGCCGTGAAGCTCGTCAAGGCCAACGCCACGGCGAAGTTCGACGAGACGGTCGAGGTTTCGGTCAATCTCGGCGTCGATCCGCGTCACGCCGACCAGATGGTTCGCGGCGTGGTCAGCCTGCCGAACGGCACCGGCAAGACCGTGCGCGTGGCGGTGTTCGCCCGCGGCGCCAAGGCCGACGAGGCCAAGGCGGCCGGCGCCGATATCGTGGGCGCCGAGGATCTGATGGAGACGATCCAGGGCGGGACGATCGAGTTCGACCGCTGCGTCGCCACGCCGGACATGATGCCGATCGTAGGCCGCCTGGGCAAGATCCTCGGCCCGCGCAACCTGATGCCGAACCCCAAGGTCGGCACGGTGACGATGGACGTGGCCCAGGCGGTGAAGAACGCCAAGGGCGGCGAGGTGCAGTTCCGCGTCGAGAAGGCGGGGATCGTGCATGGCGGCGTCGGCAAGGCCAGCTTCGACGAGGGAAAGCTCGTCGAGAACGTCAGAGCCTTCGTGCAGGCGGTGAACCGGGCGAAGCCGACGGGCGCCAAGGGCACCTACCTGAAGAAGATTTCGCTCAGCTCGACCATGGGTCCGGGCGTGAGCGTCGACGTGAGCTCGGCGGTCGCCGAGTAAGGGGATTCCCCCGGGCGACCGGGGGATGTTCCGGGCGGGGCGCGAGCCCTGTCCGACTGTCCGAGACGGTGGGCGGCCCTTCGGGGCGTAGGTCCTGCCCGAGACGGGGAACGATCGGGATCGAGCGGAGCGGAGACGCTCCGGGGCGTTCTTGGCGGGACCCGTGCCAACGGACCCGAGACGCCGGGGGTCGGAGACCCCGGCGAATACGAGCCGGCGAGGGGGCGACCCTTCGCCATACTTGGAGAGAACCGTGGATAGAGCCCAGAAGGAAGTCGTGGTCGGCGAGCTCGGCCAGATTTTCGCTGACTCTGGTGTCGTCGTGGTCGCGCACTACGAGGGCCTCTCGGTCGCCGAGATGACGGATTTCCGCTCCCGCCTGAGGCAGGCCGGGGGCGGCGTCCGCGTCGCCAAGAACAAGCTCGCCAAGATCGCCCTGAAGGACACCCCCGCCGAGAGGATGGGGGATCTGCTCAAGGGCATGACGGTGCTCGCCTATTCCCAGGACCCGGTCGCGGCCGCCAAGGCGGTCGAGGCCTTCACCAAGGACAACAAGAAGCTCGTTGTCCTCGGGGGCGCCATGGGGGCGACGCCGCTGGACGAGGCCGGCGTGAAGGCCGTGGCTTCGATGCCGTCCCGCGAGGAGCTCATCGCTTCCGTGGTGGCGTGCATCGGCAGCCCGGCCGGGCAGCTGGTCTCGGCCATCGGCGCGCCGGCGGCGGACATCGCCGCGATCCTCACCACGCTGGAGGAGCGCGAGGCGGCTTGACGCGACCTGGAGGCCGGATCGTGGCGTGTGAGCGCGGCGGAACCGGACGACCCCAATCGAACCTGATACGGAACGGAAAAAATGGCTGACCTGAAGAAACTGGCGGAAGAGATCGTGGGCCTGACCCTGCTCGAGGCCGCCGAGCTGAAGAAGATCCTCAAGGACGAGTACGGCATCGAGCCCGCCGCGGGCGGCGCCGTCATGGTCGCGGGCCCCGCCGCCGGCGCGGCTCCGGCCGAGGCCGCCGAGGAGCAGACCGAGTTCGACGTCATCCTGAAGTCGGCCGGCGCCCAGAAGATCAACGTCATCAAGGAAGTCCGCGCCATCACCGGCCTCGGCCTCAAGGAGGCGAAGGATCTCGTCGAGGCCGGCGGCAAGGCGGTCAAGGAGGGCGTCTCCAAGACCGAGGCCGAGGACATCAAGAAGAAGCTCGTCGACGCCGGCGCGGAAGTCGAGCTGAAGTGAGTTGAGCGCAACTTGAGGTTGCGTTAACGAGACGAGTCGGACCCGCGGCGACGCGGGTCCGGTTCATGCGTTTCTCAGGGCGCCCGTGCGCGGGCATCGTGACAGACGCATGGGGATCCGGACGCGCGATGTGGGAGTCGCGCAGGCATTGGATCGACGCGTCAGCAAGGCCGCGGCTTCCGTTCCCCGCCGGAAGCCAGCGGCCGTGAGGCGAGAGGTGCGAGCATGGCTCAGACGTATTCCGGTCACAAGCGCATTCGGAAGTTCTTCGGCAAGATCCGCGAGGTCGCGGACATGCCGAACCTGATCGAGGTGCAGAAGTCGAGCTATGACCTGTTCCTTCAGTCGGGCGACGGCCCGGTTCCGCAGGACGGGGAGGGGCTGAAGGGCACCTTCCAGTCGGTCTTTCCGATCAGGGACTTCAACGAGACGGCGACGCTGGAGTTCGTCCGCTACGAGCTCGAGCCGCCGAAGTACGACGTCGAGGAGTGCATGCAGCGCGACATGACCTATGCCGCGCCGCTGAAGGTCACCCTGCGCCTGATCGTCTTCGAGGTCGACGAGGAGACCGGCGCGCGCTCGGTCAAGGACATCAAGGAGCAGGACGTCTACATGGGCGACATGCCCCTGATGACGCAGCACGGCACCTTCGTCGTCAACGGCACCGAGCGGGTGATCGTAAGCCAGATGCACCGCAGCCCGGGCGTGTTCTTCGACCACGACAAGGGCAAGACCCATTCCTCGGGCAAGCTGCTGTTCACCAGCCGGATCATTCCCTATCGCGGCTCGTGGCTTGATTTCGAGTTCGACGCCAAGGACATCGTCTATGCCCGCATCGACCGTCGCCGGAAGCTGCCGGTGACGACGCTGCTCTATGCGCTCGGGCTCGACCAGGAGGGCGTCTGCGACGCCTTCTATGACACCGTCTCGTTCCGCAAGGAGGCGAACGGCTGGGCCACGCGCTTCTTCCCCGAGCGGCTGCGCGGCGCGAAGCCGGCGCACGACGTCGTCAACGTCGCGACCGGCGAGGTGATCGCCGAGGCCGGCAAGAAGGTGACGCCGCGCATGGTCAAGGAGTGGCTGGACCGCGGCGACATCGCCGAGGTTCTCGTCCCCTTCGAGGCGATCATCGGCCGCTACGCCGCCAAGGACATCATCAACGAGGAGACCGGCGCGATCTGGATCGAGGCCGGCGACGAGCTGACCTGGGAGGTCGACGGCAAGACCGGCGACATCACCGGCGGCTCGCTCAAGGTGCTGCTCGACAACGGCGTCACCGAGATCCCGACGCTCGACATCGACAACATCACCGTCGGCGCCTACATCCGCAACACGATGGCGGTCGACAAGAACATGAACCGCGATCAGGCGCTCATGGACATCTACCGCGTCATGCGCCCGGGCGAGCCGCCGACCGTCGAGGCGGCGAGCGTGATGTTCGACAGCCTGTTCTTCGACAGCGAGCGCTACGACCTCTCGGCCGTCGGCCGGGTGAAGATGAACATGCGCCTCGACCTCGACGCGCCCGACACCATGCGCACCCTGCGCCGCGAGGACATCATCGCCGTGGTCAAGGCGCTCGTCGACCTGCGCGACGGCCGCGGCGAGATCGACGACATCGACCACCTCGGCAACCGCCGGGTGCGCTCGGTCGGCGAACTGATGGAGAACCAGTACCGGGTCGGCCTGCTCCGCATGGAGCGGGCGATCCGCGAGCGGATGTCGTCGGTCGAGATCGACACGGTCATGCCGCAGGATCTGATCAACGCCAAGCCCGCGGCGGCGGCGGTGCGCGAGTTCTTCGGGTCGAGCCAGCTCTCGCAGTTCATGGACCAGACCAACCCGCTCTCCGAGGTCACGCACAAGCGGCGGCTTTCGGCGCTCGGGCCGGGCGGCCTGACCCGCGAGCGGGCGGGCTTCGAGGTGCGCGACGTGCATCCGACCCACTACGGCCGGATGTGCCCGATCGAGACGCCGGAAGGCCCGAACATCGGCCTGATCAACAGCCTCGCGAGCTTTGCGCGGGTGAACAAGTACGGCTTCATCGAGACGCCCTACCGCCGCGTGAAGGACGGGCAGGTGACGGACGACGTGCAGTACATGTCCGCCACCGAGGAGATGCGCTACACGATCGCGCAGGCGAACGCGCAGCTCGATGGCGAGGGGCGGTTCACCAACGACCTCGTCTCCACCCGCAAGGGCGGCGACTTCATGCTGAACCCGCCGGCCAACGTCGACCTGATCGACGTGAGCCCGAAGCAGCTCGTCTCGGTCGCCGCCTCACTGATCCCGTTCCTCGAGAACGACGACGCGAACCGCGCGCTGATGGGCTCGAACATGCAGCGTCAGGCGGTGCCGCTGCTCCGCGCCGAGGCGCCGTTCGTCGGCACCGGCATCGAGGAGAAGGTTGCGCGGGATTCGGGCGCCTGCCACACCGCGCGGCGCGCCGGCGTGGTCGACCAGGTCGACGCGATGCGCATCGTGATCCGGGCGACCGAGGACGTCGGCCCCGGCGACCCGGGCGTCGACATCTACCGGCTGCGCAAGTTCCAGCGCTCGAACCAGAACACCTGCATCAACCAGCGGCCGCTCATCAAGGTGGGCGACGTGGTGCAGAAGGGCCAGTTCATCGCGGACGGGCCCTCGACCGACCTCGGCGAGCTGGCGCTCGGCAAGAACGTGCTCGTCGCGTTCATGCCGTGGAACGGCTACAACTACGAGGACTCGATCCTGATCTCGGAGCGGGTGGCGAAGGACGACGTCTTCACCTCGATCCACATCGAGGAGTTCGAGGTCGCGGCCCGCGACACCAAGCTCGGGCCCGAGGAGATCACCCGCGACATCCCGAACGTCGGCGAGGAGGCGCTCCGCAACCTCGACGAGGCGGGCATCGTCTACATCGGCGCCGAGGTCGGCCCCGGCGACATCCTGGTGGGCAAGATCACCCCCAAGGGCGAGAGCCCGATGACGCCGGAGGAGAAGCTCCTCCGCGCCATCTTCGGCGAGAAGGCGTCCGACGTGCGCGACACCTCGCTGCGGCTGCCGCCGGGCGACTTCGGCACGGTGGTCGAGGTGCGGGTCTTCAACCGCCACGGCGTCGACAAGGACGAGCGCGCGCTCCAGATCGAGCGCGAGGAGGTGGAGCGGCTGTCGCGCGACCGCGACGACGAGCTCGCCATCCTCGAGCGCAACATCTACGCCCGCCTCAGGGGCCTGATCCTCGGCAAGACCGCGGTGAAGGGGCCGAAGGGCGTCAAGGCCGGCTCCGAGATCAACGAGGAGCTGCTGGGCCAGCTGTCGCGCGGCCAGTGGTGGCAGCTCGCGCTCGGCGAGGACGCCGACGCGCAGGCGCAGGAGGCGCTGCACGGCCAGTTCGAGCTGCAGAAGAAGCAGCTGGAGCGGCGGTTCGAGGACAAGGTCGAGAAGGTCCGCCGCGGCGACGACCTGCCGCCGGGCGTGATGAAGATGGTCAAGGTCTTCATCGCGGTGAAGCGCAAGCTCCAGCCCGGCGACAAGATGGCCGGCCGCCACGGCAACAAGGGCGTGGTCTCCAAGGTGGTGGCGGAGGAGGACATGCCGTTCCTCGCCGACGGCACGCCGGTCGACCTCGTGCTGAACCCGCTCGGTGTGCCCTCGCGCATGAACGTCGGGCAGATCCTCGAGACCCACATGGGCTGGGCGGCGCGGGGCCTCGGCAAGTCGATCGACCTCGGCCTGCAGGAATATCGGCGCTCGGGCGACATGACCCCGGTCAAGGAAGCGATGAAGGTCGCCTACGGCGAGCAGCTCTACAACGAGGTGCTCTCGGAGATGGACCAGGACGACTTCCTCGAGGCGGCGGGCAACGTCACCGCGGGCGTGCCGATCGCCACCCCGGTCTTCGACGGCGCCAAGGAGTCGGACGTCAACAACGCGCTGGAGCGCGCGGGCTTCGACACCTCGGGCCAGTCGATCGTCTATGACGGAAGGACGGGCGAGCGTTTCGCGCGGCCGGTGACCGTCGGCGTGAAGTACCTGCTGAAGCTGCACCACCTCGTGGACGACAAGATCCACGCCCGGAGCACCGGCCCCTACAGCCTCGTCACGCAGCAGCCGCTGGGCGGCAAGGCGCAGTTCGGCGGCCAGCGTTTCGGCGAGATGGAGGTCTGGGCCCTTGAAGCCTACGGCGCGGCATATACCTTGCAGGAGATGCTGACGGTGAAGTCCGACGACGTTGCGGGCCGGACCAAGGTCTACGAGTCGATCGTCAAGGGCGAGGACAACTTCGAGGCGGGAGTCCCGGAGTCGTTCAACGTGCTCGTCAAGGAGATCCGCTCGCTCGGCCTCAACATCGAGCTCCTGGACTCGGAAGCGGAGTGAGGGCGGACGCCGCCCCGCTCCTGACACCCGAACAAGGATAGAGACATGAACCAGGAAGTCGCCAATCCGTTCGCCCCGGTCCAGCCGATGCGCGCGTTCGACGAGATCAAGATCTCGCTGGCTTCGCCCGAGCGGATCCTGAGCTGGTCCTACGGCGAGATCAAGAAGCCGGAAACCATCAACTACCGCACGTTCAAGCCCGAGCGCGACGGCCTGTTCTGCGCGCGCATCTTCGGTCCGATCAAGGACTACGAGTGCCTGTGCGGCAAGTACAAGCGCATGAAGTATCGCGGCGTCGTCTGCGAGAAGTGCGGCGTCGAGGTCACGCTCCAGAAGGTCCGGCGCGAGCGCATGGGCCATATCGAGCTCGCCTCGCCGGTGGCGCACATCTGGTTCCTGAAGTCGCTGCCCTCGCGCATCGGCCTGATGCTCGACATGACGCTGCGCGACCTCGAGCGCATCCTGTATTTCGAGCAGTATGTCGTCATCGAGCCGGGACTGACCGACCTCAAGGCCGGGCAGCTGCTCGGCGAGGAGGAGTTCCTCGACGCCCAGGACCGTTATGGCGAGGACGCCTTCCGCGCCGGCATCGGCGCCGAGGCCATCCGCGAGATGCTGGCGGCGATCGACCTCGACACCGAGGCCGAACAGCTGCGCGCCGATCTCGCCGAGGCCACGGGCGAGCTGAAGCCGAAGAAGATCATCAAGCGGCTGAAGCTCGTGGAGTCCTTCCGCGAGAGCGGCAACCGTCCCGAGTGGATGGTGATGACGGTGATCCCCGTCATCCCGCCCGAGCTGCGCCCGCTGGTGCCGCTCGACGGCGGCCGCTTCGCCACGTCCGACCTCAACGACCTCTATCGCCGGGTTATCAACCGCAACAACCGCCTCAAGCGGCTGATCGAGCTGCGCGCGCCCGACATCATCATCCGCAACGAGAAGCGGATGTTGCAGGAATCCGTCGACGCGCTCTTCGACAACGGCCGGCGCGGCCGGGTCATCACCGGCACGAACAAGCGCCCGCTGAAGTCGCTCAGCGACATGCTCAAAGGCAAGCAGGGCCGCTTCCGGCAGAACCTGCTCGGCAAGCGCGTGGACTTCTCCGGCCGGTCGGTGATCGTGACCGGCCCGGAGCTGAAGCTGCACCAGTGCGGCCTGCCGAAGAAGATGGCGCTCGAGCTCTTCAAGCCGTTCATCTATTCGCGGCTCGACGCGAAGGGCCTGTCGAGCACGGTGAAGCAGGCGAAGAAGCTCGTCGAGAAGGAGCGCCCGGAGGTCTGGGACATCCTCGACGAGGTGATCCGCGAGCATCCGGTGATGCTGAACCGGGCGCCGACCCTGCACCGCCTCGGCATCCAGGCCTTCGAGCCCGTGCTGATCGAGGGCAAGGCGATCCAGCTGCATCCGCTGGTCTGCGCCGCGTTCAATGCCGACTTCGACGGCGACCAGATGGCCGTGCACGTTCCGCTGAGCCTCGAGGCCCAGCTGGAAGCGCGCGTCCTGATGATGTCGACGAACAACGTGCTGTCGCCCGCCAACGGCAAGCCGATCATCGTGCCGTCGCAGGACATGATCCTCGGGCTCTACTACCTGTCGATCGCCCGTGAGGGCCAGCCGGGCGAGGGCATGACCTTTGCCTCGATCGAGGAGGTCGACCACGCGCTCGCCGCGGGGGCGGTGAACCTGCACACCAGGATCACGGCCCGGATCGAGCAGGTCGACGAGAACGGCGAGTTCGTCATGAAGCGGTTCGAGACCACGCCGGGCCGGCTGCGGCTCGGCGCGCTCCTGCCGAAGAACTTCAAGACGCCGTTCGACATCGTCAACCGCCTCCTGCGCAAGAAGGAGGTCGGCGAGGTCATCGACACCGTCTACCGCCACTGCGGCCAGAAGGAGTCGGTGATCTTCTGCGATCAGATCATGGGTCTCGGCTTCACCGAGGCGTTCAAGGCCGGCATCTCGTTCGGCAAGGACGACATGGTCATCCCGGACGCGAAGTGGTCGATCGTGAACCGCACCCGCGACCAGGTGAAGGAGTTCGAGCAGCAGTACATGGACGGCCTGATCACCCAGGGCGAAAAGTACAACAAGGTGGTCGACGCCTGGTCCAAGTGCTCCGACGACGTGGCCGACGCGATGATGGGCGAGATCTCGGCCCAGCGCCGCGACGATTCCGGCGCCGAGCTCGAGCCGAACTCGGTCTACATGATGTCGCATTCCGGCGCCCGCGGCTCGCCCCAGCAGATGAAGCAGCTGGGCGGCATGCGCGGCCTGATGGTGAAGCCCTCGGGCGAGATCATCGAGACGCCGGTGGTGTCGAACTTCAAGGAAGGCCTGACCGTGCTCGAGTACTTCAACTCGACCCACGGCGCCCGCAAGGGTCTGGCCGACACGGCGCTCAAGACCGCGAACTCCGGCTACCTGACCCGTCGCCTCGTCGACGTGGCGCAGGACTGCATCGTCAAGATCGACGACTGCGGCACCGACCGCTCGATCACCGCGCGCGCCGCGGTGTCGGACGGCGAGGTCGTGGCCTCGCTCGGCGAGCGCATCCTCGGCCGCGTCGCGGCGGAGGACGTGATCGACCCGAAGACCGGCGAGGTGATCTTCCGGCGCGGCGACCTCGTCGAGGAGCGCGACGCCGACCTGATCGAGACCGCGGGCGTGCTCGAGGTCCAGATCCGCTCGCCGCTGACCTGCGAGGCCGAGGACGGCATCTGCGCCCAGTGCTACGGGCGCGATCTCGCCCGCGGCACCAAGGTGAACCCCGGCGAGGCCGTGGGCATCATCGCCGCGCAGTCGATCGGCGAGCCGGGCACGCAGCTCACCATGCGCACCTTCCACATCGGCGGCATCGCCCAGGGCGGCTCGCAGAGCTTCCTCGAGGCCAGCCAGGAGGGCGTGTTGCAGGTGCGTGGCGGGTCGCTGCTCACCGATGCCGACGGCGAGCAGATCGTCATGGCCCGCAACATGGAGCTCGCGATCGTGGACGCCGCCGGCATCGACCGGGCGATCCACAAGCTGAACTACGGCTCCAAGCTGCTGGCCCGGGAGGGGGCGGCGATCAGGCGCGGCGACAAGCTCGCCGAGTGGGATCCCTACACGCTGCCGATCATCGCCGAGAAGGCGGGGGTGGCGAAGTTCGTCGATCTCGTGCCGGGCTTCTCGGTCCGCGAGGAGACCGACGAGGCGACCGGCATTGGCCAGAAGATCGTTTCCGACTGGCGGGCGGCCCCGCGTGGCGCCGACCTCAAGCCGGAGATCATCGTCATGGATCCGGAGACGGGCGAGCCGGTGCGCCTCGCGAACGGCAACCCGGAGGTCCATGCGATGTCGGTGGACGCCATCCTCTCGGTCGAGGACGGACAGAGCGTGAAGCCCGGCGACGTCATCGCGCGCATCCCGCGCGAGGGCGCGAAGACCAAGGACATCACCGGCGGTCTGCCGCGGGTGGCCGAGCTCTTCGAGGCGCGCCGTCCCAAGGACCACGCGATCATCGCCGAGATCTCCGGCCATGTGCGCTTCGGCAAGGACTTCAAGAACAAGCGCCGGATCAGCATCGAGCCGGTCGACGAGGGCCTTGAGCCGGTCGAGTACATGGTGCCGAAGGGCAAGCACATCCCGGTGCAGGAGGGCGACTTCATCCAGAAGGGCGAGTACATCATGGATGGCAATCCCGCCCCCCATGACATCCTCGCCATCATGGGCATCGAGGCGCTGGCCGACTACCTGATCGAGGAGGTGCAGGAGGTCTACCGGCTCCAGGGCGTGAAGATCAACGACAAGCACATCGAGGTGATCGTCCGCCAGATGCTCCAGAAGTGGGAGATCTCCGACAGTGGCGGCACCACGCTGCTGAAAGGCGAGCAGGTCGACAAGATCGAGTTCGACGAGGAGAACGAGAAGGCGGTCCGCGAGGGCCGCGAGCCGGCCAAGGGGGCGCCGATCCTGCTCGGCATCACCAAGGCGAGCTTGCAGACGCGGTCGTTCATCTCGGCGGCGTCGTTCCAGGAGACGACGCGGGTGCTGACCGAGGCGGCGACGCAGGGCAAGCGCGACCGGCTCTTCGGGCTGAAGGAGAACGTCATCGTCGGCCGGCTGATCCCGGCGGGCACCGGGCGGGCGACGGCGGAGCTGAAGCGCATCGCCACCGACCGCGACCGTCGGATCATCGAGGCCCGCAAGGCCGAGGCCGAGG
Source organism: Amaricoccus sp. (assembly GCF_017995835.1). Lineage (GTDB taxonomy): Bacteria > Pseudomonadota > Alphaproteobacteria > Rhodobacterales > Rhodobacteraceae > Amaricoccus. The sequence goes on along the minus strand of NZ_JAGOID010000023.1, from coordinate 538 downwards.
CGGCGGCGACAGCGGTGACGGCGTTCGACGACCCGATGGAGATCGTCGACCTCGACGCGGACTGACCCCGAAGAGGGGCGGCCCGAGGGGGGCATCGAGCCCCCCTCGGGCCGGCGCGCCTTGGGGGCGCGCTGGCGGAGCGCCCGGGTTCGCCGGGGGGCGCGTTTCCCCGGCGCGTTCACCACTGGACTATGCGGCCCCGGTGGTCGCGGAGACCGAACCCGGCGCGCGGGGAAGCCTCAGCGTCCGCGCGCCTCGGGGATCAGGCCCCTCGGCGCGAAGCGCATGACGACGAGCAGCAGCAGCCCCATGAGGAACAGCCGCAGGTGCGGGGCGGCGTCGATCAGGTGGCCGCGCAGCCAGGAAGCGGGGTCCATTCCGGCGGTGAGCATCGCCATCAGCGCCGCGCCGGCGGGCTCGGCCATGATCCAGATGTACCAGATCAGGAAGCCGCCCAGCACCGCGCCCCAGTTGTTGCCCGAGCCGCCGACGATCACCATCACCCAGACGAGGAAGGTGTAGCGCAGCGGGTTGTAGC
>NZ_JAGOID010000110.1 GCF_017995835.1 Amaricoccus sp. | reverse complement strand
AGCATATTGATCAGCTGCGGATCAGGCCGCGGGATTTCAGGTAGTTCGGTCGCGTCAGGCGATTGCCTTCACAAGTCGCGGGGGACCGTAGGCTTGCCCCTTTGGTGCGGCCGTATCGAAGCGAACGGCCCTAACCTGCCGTTCAAGTGCTTTTGTGGCGTGTCCCGAACCTGCCGTTCATTCCGTGACAATCACGGCGCCTTCACGACATCGTCCGGCGTCCAGGTCTGATCGAAGAAGGACGTTCCGGTGCCGTAGAGGCGGATCGTCACCAGGAAGTTCCTGTCCGGTACCGTCTGGATCCAGTTCGCCGCGGGCGAGGCGGCCGGCTTCTCCGGCCCGAACCAGAGGTCGATCGAGCCGTCGTCGTTCTTCTCCACCGGGTTGAAGCCGTTGATCGACGACATCCGCTGAGCGGCCGCGACCATGGTGCCGTCGGTGATGTTGTAGGCCGTCACAGCCCAGAACAGCGCCGCTGGCGGGTCGGGGGGCATGTGCAGCTTGTAGGCCTTGCCGCCGTCGAGGAAGTCGCCGCCGGCGTCGACCAGCGCGACCGGATACTTCGAGCCCGCGTCGAGCGTGCGCATCACCATCGCCGGCGCCGAAGAGTAGGCGACCTGGAAGTAGGTCGCGCGCTGCAGGGCGTCGAGGTAGCCGTCCTGCAGCCACTCCGACGTTGCCCCGCCCCAGACGTTCAGCCAATGCCGGTCGGGATAGTAGAGTTCGCGGCCGTCGGGGCGGCCCAGCTGACGCTCGGCCATGATCATCCGCGGTGCCGTCTCCACGGCCTTTTCGAGCAGCGCGTGCTGGGCCTCGGTCAGCTCGAAGGGCTTGCCCTTCTCGATGCCGATCTGCGCCAGCATCCCGCGCAGGTCGGGGTCGATCGCCGCCACCGGCTCATAGTCGACGAACGCTTTGAGCTTGGTCCAGTAGCTGGCATCGACCGGGTACATCATGTCGATGTCCTTCCCCGAGCCGTCGGGAAACTCCATCGGCTTCACGTCCTTCTCCGGCGTGAAGAGCGGGTAGATCCGGGTCCGCTCGGCGTTCGCCACCGCCGGCGCCGGGTCGGGGCCGCCGTCGCCCTGCTGCATAATCGTGCGGAAGAACAGGAAGACATTGTAGGTCGGCGAGCGGAAGGTGAAGTAGCCCTGCGGCACATCGCCGTCGTAGTCGGGCGGCAAGAGCAGGTAGAGCCCGCCGCGCGCCCGGTCCGGCCCGATGGCGCCGACGTCGGTCAGAGTGCGCTGGAAGAAGTCGGTGAACATGCCGATGACGTTCGGCGGGGCCGCCACCACCAGCGGGCCAGTCTCCTTCAGGTCGAGGTAGCTCATCGAGTAGATGACGTCGGCGTTCGGCGTCGGCACCCAGGTGCGGCTGTCCATCCGCTCCTTCCAGATCGGCAGAACGTTGTAGCCGGCGCCGAACACCGCTTCCGATCCGTCGCGCATGCCGATGACATTGAGCGCCGGCAGGGTGCGGAGGTAGGCCTGGATCGCGGTCTGGTAGTAGAGGTCGGCGCGCTGCCGCTCGGCCTCGGCGGGGTCGAGCCACTTGCCGCCGTTGATCTGCGCCATCAGCGGGCTGAGGGGCGACGGCGCGTCCTGCGCCGTCGCGAGCGCAGGGGCGAGAAGCGCGAGCGCTGCGGCGAGAAGCCGGATCCGGGTCATGGGTGCAGTCATTGTCGCCTCCGTCACTGCATCGCCTCGATCTTCGGCGGCTGCCATGTGCCGTCGAGGATCGGCTCCTTGCCCCAGTAGGCGCGAATGTAGAGCGAGAACGGCCCCTCGGGCGCGGGCAGCCAATTCGCCTCCTTGTCCGCGCCCGGCGACTTCGCTCCGGCGTAGAGCGTCAGCGAGCCGTCGGCGTTGCGCTGGAGCGTCGTGTTCTTCGTTCCGAGCGAATAGCGGTGGAGGTCGTTCGGGTGGAAGAAATGCTCCTTGTTGTAGAGCGTCATCGACCAGAAGCCGTTGACCGGCGGCTCCTGGCCCGCGGCGAAGGTGATGGCGTAGGTCCTGGACCCGTCGAGCGCGGCGCCGGAGGCGTCGTCGTCGGTGTAGAAATACTGCGTCTCGTTCGGCCGGTTGTCGAACATGTTCGACCGCGCCGTCCCGGTCCGGTCGTAGTAGTCAACGCCCCATTGCGCATTGTTGGTCGAGCGGTTCCAGCCGTTGCCCGCCGGCCTGCCGTTGTGCTTCCACTGCAGGAAGGGGGTGATGATCTCCGCTTCGGCCTTGGTGGCCTCGTCGACGATCGCCGCCTTCAGCGCCGGCTCCTTCGCCGCCACGTCCATCAGCCAGCGGAACTGGGCGTACATCGCCTCCTCGCCGGGCAGAGGCGGCACCATCGTCAGCACCTCAGGGAACTGGTCGAAGAACCTCTCCGGCACCACCCAGCGGGTTTCCTCGTTGCCGCCCTGGTCGGGGTTCTCGATGTCGGGGGCGGCAGCCCATTCGATCGTCTTCATCTTGCCGTCGAACTCGGACAGCGGATAGGCGACGACCTGATTGATCAGCGGCTGGATGGCGGCTCGGTCCGCGTCGGTGTCGTTCTGGAAGATGCGCGGGATGGCGTTGGCGAGCGTGGTGGAGGAATGCATCACACCGGTGATCCCCTCCGGCGCCTCGCCCTTCCAGTTCGGCCCGACGAGCAGGTAGAAGCCCGGCTTCGAGCCGTAGGGCTTGCCGAGCTCGCCGTACTGGTCGGTGCGCTGGTCGTAGAGCGCGTAAACCCAGAAGCGGTCGCCGAAGTCCGGCGCCTGGATGACGACGGGCTCCGTGTCGAGGTCGAAGAAGCCGAGGCCATAGACCACGTCCTGGTTCGGGCAGGCGATGAAGCGCTGGCTCGGCTCGATATAGTCGTGCAGCATGCCGATCTGCCCGCGCGGCGCCGCCGGCAGCACGCCACCGAGCAGGCCCGGGTGCGGCGCCTGGGTGATCCGCGCCCGGCGGTTCAGCATGTTAACCATCGGCCAGCCCCAGAGGTAGGCCTGCCGCGCGACGGCGCGGACATAGGCCGCCTGCGGCGTCACCTCGGCGGAGGGCAGAGCGAGGTCGGCGAAGGCCGGGGGTGCGGGCTGGGCGATGGCCGGTGCAACGGAGAGGAAGGTTGAGGCCAGCAGCAGCGCGACTACGGATCGGACGGGCAGCACGATGGGTTCCCTCCTGTCGAGCGCCGGACGCCATCCGTGCGTGCACACGCCGGCGGCTCCGGCTCCATGCGCGCAATCTACTCTGCCGGCTGGACGCTTCTATGCGGATCGGGCCAAAGTCAGTGCCGCAGGTTCACCGTTTGTCGATAGGCGGCCCGGGTCTCCGACGGCAGCTCGTCGAACAGCTCGCGATACCAGCCGGAAACGCGCCCCGGCTCGCCGACGCCCCACTTCGCCGCGATGATCGCGATCGAGGTCCGTGCCTCCTCGGGCGAGACGAGGTCGTGCCTGATGCGATGAAGCCGAAGCCGGCGCGCGTAGAGGGTCGGGCTCTCCTCGACAAGCGCGCAGAATGCTCGGGTCAGGGTCCGCCGCGAGGTGCGGGCGGCGGCGGCAACCGCGTCGAGCGAGATCGGTTCTTCGAGATGGTCGGCAATGTAGGCGCGGGCGCGACGGACGATGAGGCCATGGTCCGTCCGGCGTCCGGTCCCCACCATCGTCTGCGGCTCGTGGGCGCAATGGGCGACAATGGCGGACAGGATGTCCGGGGCGAGGCACGGGTCGCCGCCCAAGCCCGTGTGAACCGCCATGACCCGCCGGTGGAGCGCCTGCACGACCGCGTCCGGCGCCGGCCGCGCGTGGATTCGCGTCCCGCCGAGGACGCTGCGGTCGAGGACCAGATCGCGCCTTGCGGCCTCCTCCTCCAGACGCTCCTCGGTCAGGGTCGCGGTCGCGTAGCAGGCGCCGGGCGCATAGCGCGCGTCGTGCTCGTCGCCGGCGAGGAAGATGCCGACGCCGCCGGTCGCGACGTCCCGGTGCCAGTGCCGGGCGCCGCCGGGGAAGGCGAGGCCGATGCCAACGGTGATCCGCTTCTCGGAGAGCGACCCCACAAGCGAAACCCGCCCGTCGATACTGCCGCTTCCGTAAAGGATGCCGTCCGCCTCCGAGAAGGCCAGCGATCCCGCCATCCGGCCGCGCGACATCTGGACGGCGTCCAGCCCCGCGCCGAGCACCGCATCGCGCAGGCTCTCGATGCCCGAGATCGCGAGCCGCTGCCATGCCCGAGCCGAACCCAGGGATGCGTCAACCACGCCGTCCCGGGAAAAATCGGTCTCGTATGGTCGAAGGCGGCGTCCCATGCCAGGCTCCAGAAGACCTGAGGCATTCTATCACGGCAACGACGGCGCAGACCATGCCGCTCCCATCCGCTCCCTGGGAAGACCCTGGGAAGGTAAAGGTATTGCTCTGCCGAGCGGTCGGAGGGACAACAGTGCGCTTTTCGCTCCACGAAGATGCACTTGTCACCCGCGGGCCAAAGCGCATTGCCGGGAGGCAGCGACCATCGTCTTCGCGTGTGAAGGGACGACCTCGGCGGCGACGACATCGACTGGGACCGCGGCGACATTACCATCGACCAAGACGACATCGACATCGACGTCGACAGGGGCGACGGCATCTCGATCGGCGACCGCAAGCGGCTCCGGGACAGCGGGGGAAACCGCATCGAGACCGGCTTGCAGGGCGGCGCGCGCAAGGGGTCGGTCTCCGATCCGGCGAGCCGCGCCTTCGCGCGCGAGTAGGTCGAAGGGCGGCTGAAGGCCGGGAGCCCGCCGGCCAGCCTCGGGACGCCGCGGCCGGGGTCGGACCGCGGGCCCGCCGCCGTCCAGCAGTGCCGCCCCGCGGTGTCGCCGGACCGGGTGCGCGCGCCGAGCGTGCAGCCATCGCGACCCTCCGGCGCGAGGCAGGCGACGCGCCCGCGCCCCTCGGCCTCGCCCATGCGCGGCGGCGGCCGGCCGGCGGCGATGCGGGGCGGCCGCGGCGGGCGGCGCTGAGCGCCAGGCTTTCCCGCCGCCGGCGGGGACGCCCCTGCCGCTGGCCGGCGATGGGTCAGAACACTGCCGGCACGACGTTGCGCCCGCTGCGGTCGGGCTTGAAGTCGTCGGGCTTCTTCTGCCGCTTGCCGAGCTTCGGCTCCTCGTATTTCACCTTCTCGTAGGGGATCGAGGCGAGGAGGTGGGTCAAACAATTGATCCGCGCCGCCTTCTTGTCGTTGGAATCGACGGTGCGCCATGTGCTCGGGGAGCGCGTGGAGCTTGAGGTAGACGAGGCCGACCGAGACGAGCAGGAAGACGGCCATCATCGTCATCAGCCAGTCGGACTGGCCGGGCGCGGTGACGAAGGAAGGCAGGGTAGTGCGGCGCCGCCGGGTTCATCGCAGGGTGGTCCATCAGGGGCCTCCGCTCGGGTCGGTCGGCACGCCGAGGCGGGTCCAGGCGACGACGAGCTCATAGAAGACCGAGAGCACCACCGGGCCGAGGAACAGGCCGACCAGGCCATGCGTCAGGGCGCCGCCGATCACGCCGGTGAGGATCACGAGCATCGGCGTCGAGAGGCCGCGGGCCATCAGCATCGGCTTCAGTACGTTGTCGATCAGCCCGACCGGGACAAGGAGGAGGTGAGGACGAGGGAGAAGCTCGTCGGGGTCGCCCAGATCCAGACGAGGAGCGGGAGCAGGACCGGGGCGGCGCCGATCTGCACGATGCAGAGGAGCAGGGTGAGGAAGGCGACGAGGCCGGCGCCGGGGATGCCGGCGGCGTAGAGGATGATGCCGGCGAGCAGCGCCTGCAGCAGCGCGACGCCGATGACCCCGCACGAGACGTTGCGAATCGTGGCGCCGGCGAGGTCGACGAAATGTGCGCCGCGCGGCTGGATCAGCCGGTTGGCGAAAGCGCGGGCGCCGGCGGCGAGACGCGGGTCGGGCAGGAAGAGGAAGCCGGCGATGAGGAGGGAGAGGACGAACTTCAGCACGTCGGCGCCGAGGGCCGCGACCTTGGCCAGCACGGTGCCGCCGGCGGGGAGCATCGCCGGGCCGTAGCGGTGCACCGCCTCGTCGAGGTTGCCGGCGGCGGCAGCTTCAGGGTGCCGGCATCGACGCCGGCGGCGATGCGCTGGACCGGGTCGGCGAGGCTGGTCGCCAGCACGCTCACCGGCCCGAGGACGGTGGCGAGGGCGACGAGCGTGAGCAGGGTGGCGGCGAGGCGGCGGGCGAGCCAGTCTTAGGCGGGGTAGACGGCGGTCGCGAGCAGGATCGCCCAGATCACAATCGGCACGAACGGCTGACGAGCTCGAGGGACCACCAGGCGAGAGCCCGAGGAAGGCGAGGCGGACGACGAAGTCGGTGGCGCCCGCTTCGACCTCGGCCCGGCGGAGGGTGGAAGGCGCATCGGACGGCCCTACCCGCCGACCGCGAGGCCGGCCTCGGAGAGGGCCTTGACGATCAGCTCGATTAGCTCGGGCGCGACGTGGCGGGCGGCGAGGTCGGCGGCTGCGCGGGTGCCGTAGTCGGGGTCGATGCCGCGGATCGCGGCGACGGCGTCGGCGGCCTCGTCGGCGCGGCCGAGCGCGGCGGCGGCGGCGGCGACCGCGACGTGGCCGTAGAGCACCTGCGGGGCGTTGACCCGGCGCGCCTCGGCCAGGGCGTCGTCGAAGCGGCCGTGGGCAAAGTGCCAGAGGAAGAGGCCGATGCGGTAGCTGCCGGGCTGGGCCGGGTTGGTCGCGTAGGATTCCTTGAGGAGCGGCGCCGCCTCGTCCCAGTGGGCAAGCATGGCGTAGCGCTGGCCAAGATCGGCGAGGATCGTCGTGTCGTTGGGGTTGAGAGCGCGGCCGGCTTCCAGTGCGTCGAGCGAGGCGGGGACATCGCCGGCGAACCAGCGGGCGAGGCCGAGGGCGTAGCGCGCCCAGCTCGAGGCGGGCGCGAGTTCGACCGCGCGGGCGGCAAGATCGAGGGCCCGGTCGCGGGGGTCGGGCTCGGGCGCGCCGGTCGGGTGGCGGAAGCGCCAGGCGTTGGAATAGACGAGCGACAGGCAGGCCAGCGCCTCGGCATAATCGGGCTCGCTCGCGACCGCGCGCTCGAGCCCGACGCGGACCGCCTCTATCATCTCGCGGTCGAAGGTGCGCCAATAGGCGTAGAAGAGGAGGACGGCCGCGTAGCTGCCGAGAAGCTCCGGCGGTTGGCCGTCGGCGTCGCGAGCGCAATCGGACTGGATCGCGCCGTAGGGCTGCGCCAGCGCCCGGGCGACCCGGTTCGCCACCTCGTTGCGCAGGCCGATGATCTCGGAGGGCGCGAGCCGGCGCTCGAAAGTCTCGGCCCAGACGGCGCGGCCGGTCTCCGCCTCGACGAGCAGGACGTCGACCTCGAAGCGGTCGGGGCCGAGCGAGGTCTGGCCGGTGACGAGATAGTCGGCGGCGCATTCGCGGCGGACGGCGTCGGGATCGATTTCGGCGGGATGGCGGAGCGCAGTCTCGGCGCCGAAGATGCGGAGCCCGGTGAAGCGGGTGAGGGCGATGATGAGGATCCGGGTGAAGCCGCGGGTGAAGGTCGGGAAGGCGGACTGGTCGCCCTCCGGCTCGAAGGCGGTGACGAGGATGCGTGGCGCGCCGGGGAGCGACCGCGGCAGGCCGACGGGCGCGATGTTGCCGAAGACCGGCGCGTAGCCGCCACGGGGTATGTCGATCCTGAGGCTGCTCGTGCGGCCGTCGGTCAGGTAGTAGCGCTCCAGCGAGCGGCGGAGCCGGCCGGCCTCGATGCGGACGATGGAGTCGAGCTGCGGGTCGAACTTCGGGTCGCGGCCGAAGACCTCGGTGGCGACGTTGTAGGCCTTGATCCGGTCGGCGCGGCCGGCGAGGGCTTCGTCGACGACATAGGAGAGGAATTGGCGGTTGCGCTCGCTGGCGTCGAAGGCGGGCGCGGCGAGGATGCGTGCGAGTTCCGCGCGCACGATGTCTGGCGAAACGGCCTGCTTTCCGCTCTCCATGACGTGGCTGCCGCGCTCGTTTCGAAACCGAGGCAGAATGCCACATCAGCCGACGGGCCGGAAGGCGCCGCGGGGCGTTGTAGACAGTAACGTACTTCGGTCTCCGGCGCCCAGCGAAGACGCTGCCGCGAGAGACAGAGGGAGCAGTCCAGACATGGCGGACGAAACCAGGGCGCTGGTGGCGCCGGATTTTCTCGCGCTCACGATCGGAATCGTCGTCTTCTTTATCGGCGTGCTTATCACCCAGCGTGTGGACTTCCTGCGCCGCTACAGCATCCCCGAGCCGGTGACGGGGGGGTTCGTCGCGGCGCTGCTCGTCTGGGCGGTGCACGGGGTCTTCGGGGTCGACATCGGCTTCGACATGACGACGCGCGACAAGCTGCTGGTGATCTTCTTCGCGACCGTCGGCGTGAATGCGCGGCTGAAGGACCTCGCGGCCGGGGGGCGGGTGCTCGGGGTGCTCTGCCTCGTCACCGTCGCCTTCGTGTTCCTGCAGGACACCGTCGGCACCGTGGGCGCCGTGCTCCTCGGGATGCCGAAGGCGGCGGGCGTGGTCGCCGGGTCGATGTCGCTCGTCGGCGGGCACGGCACGGCGATCGCATGGGGGCCGACGATCGCCGCCGAGCACGGCTTTCCGGCAGCGCTCGAGAGCGGCATCGCGGTGGCGACGGTCAGCCTCGTCATCGCGAGCCTGCTCGGCGGGCCGCTCGCCAAGTTCCTGATCGAGCGGCACCGGATCGCGGTGCCGGGGACCGCGGCGGAGGACGGCGCGCTGCCGCCTGAGGCGGACGCCGCGCCGATCGACAAGATGGGGGTGATGCGGGCGATGCTCGCGGTCAACGTCGCGGTGATCCTCGGCTACCTGGCGCACAGCGCGCTGACCGAGGCGACCGGCATCAACCTGCCGCTCTTCGTGCCGTGCCTGATCGCCGGGATCCTGCTCTCGAACACCGTGCCGTACCTGCTGCCGCGGCTGCAGTGGCCGGCGCACACCGCGGCGCTCGAGCTCGTGTCGAGCAACGCGCTGTCGATCTTCCTCGCCATGTCGCTGATGAGCATGCAGCTCGGGACGCTGGCGAGCAACGCCGCGGCGCTCGCCGCCAGCGTCCAGAGC
>NZ_JAGOID010000109.1 GCF_017995835.1 Amaricoccus sp. | reverse complement strand
CTTCAGGAGCTCGTAGTCGCGCGCGAGGTCTAGCAGGTGAAAGCGGATCGTCCGCCCGGTCTCCTGCCGCCAGATGCGGGTGCGCTCCTGGATCGAGTCCATCGGCGTCAGCGACTGCACGCCGAGCTCGGTGTCGATCCAGCGCCGGCTGAGGTTGTCGAGGATGTGGACCTCGTGGCCCGCGCCCGAGAGATGCAGCGACGTCGGCCAGCCGCAGAAGCCGTCGCCGCCGAGAACCGCGATCTTCATGGTCGTCTTCCCCCTTGGGTCGTCCGCTCGAGCGGACCCCTAGCCTCCTTATGTGACGCTCTCGCGACCGTGATGCAACCAAGGCGCCGCAGGAAGGCGCGATTCGGGACGTCACGCGCGCGGGGCGAGGCTCGACGGACCGGGGTCAGGCCCGTGCCGGCGTGCGGGCCGGCGGCTCCGGTCGGGGCTCGCCGGGCGCGACCATGCCACCCGAGACCACCAGCTTGGCCGCGTCCTCGATCGACATGTCGAGCATCAGCGCCTCGTTGCGGGGGACGAACGCCAGAAAACCGGCGGTCAGGTTCGGCGTGTTCGGCACGAAGACGCTCAGCAGCTCAACCGGAGCGACGCGCGCCGCCACCTCGCCCCGCGCCGGTCCGGCGACGAAGGCAACGCGCCAGCATCCCCGGCGCGGATACTCGACCAGGCAGGCCTGCTGGAACGAGACGTTCGACTGGCTGAACACCGTCTCCGCGATCTGCTTCAGGGCGTTGTAGATGCGCCGGACGATCGGTGTGCGGTCGACGAGCCGCTCGCCAGCCCGGATGATCCGACCGCCGATATAGCCCTTGGTCGCCGCCCCGATCATCGTGGTGAACACCACGAAGACAACGAGACCGAGCCCGAAGATGTTGCGGCCGAACACGTTCTCCGGGTTGTACTGCCGCGGGATCAGCGGGATCACCCGGGCGTCGACGATCGCGACAAGGCCCCAGACGACGTAGATCGTCAGGAACACCGGCAGCACTACGACGAGGCCGGTCAGGAAGTCGCCGCGCAGGCGCTGCATCAGCGGCGGCTTGGGTGGGCGCGGGCGCCTGACGGTCTTGCGGGCCATGCGGGGAACCTTCCTTCCGCCCCGAGCCTAGCGCGGTTTCCCGCCGGGCGGAATCGTCAGACGATCAAGAATTTACGACGCGGCCGCGCCGCGCTCTGCCGCCGTCAGCCGCGCCAGCGCCACCGCGATCGCCGCCGCGACCCGCGCGTTGTCGCGCACCAGCGCGACGTTGGTGGCGAGCGAGCGGCCCTCCGTCGCCGCCAGCACGCGGCCGAGAAGGAACGGCGTCACCTCCTTTGCGGAAACGCCTTCCTTCGCAGCGGCTTGCAGCGCGGAGTCGATATGTGGCGCGATCTCCGCGGCCGCGATCTCGGCCTCGGTCGGGACCGGGTTCGCCACCAGTTGCCCGCCGGGCAGGCCGAGCCGGGCGCGCATCAGGTGCGCCCGGGCGATCGCCTCGGCGGTGTCGAGGCGCAGCGGGGCCGCTAGTCCGCTGTCGCGCGACCAGAACGCCGGCAGCGCGTCCTGGCCATAGGCGATCACCGGCACCCCGCGCGTCTCCAGCGCCTCGAGCGTCTTCGGCAGGTCGAGGATCGCCTTGGCGCCCGAGGCGACCACCGTCACCGGCGTCTGCGCCAGTTCCTCGAGGTCGGCGGAGATGTCGAAGCTCGTCTCGGCTCCGCGGTGCACCCCGCCGATCCCGCCCGTGGCGAAGACCGCGATCCCGGCCAGCCGCGCGGCGATCATCGTCGCCGCCACGGTGGTCGAGCCGGTCCACCCCTCGGACAGCGCCACCGCGAGGTCGGCCCGGCTGAGCTTGCGGACGTCGCGCGCCGTCGCCAGCGCCGCCAGCCGCGCGTCGGAGAGCCCTACCTCGATCACGCCGCCCTCGACGGCGATCGTCGCCGGCACGGCGCCGCCGGCGCGCACGGCGGCCTCGACGGCGCGGGCGGTCTCGACATTGGCGGGATGCGGCATCCCGTGAGTGACGATGGTCGATTCGAGCGCGACGATCGGCCGGCCCGCGACGCGGGCTTCGGCGACCTCGGGCGAGAGGCGGAGCGGCGGGTTCATGGGGCCTCGCTGGGATCGGGACGGGAGACATGCGCCGCGGCGGCGGCGAGCGCAACCCCGAGCGCCTCCGCTGGGTCGCGCCCCTTGGCGCGGGCGACGAGGTGCGCGGCCACCAGCACGTCGCCCGCCCCGGTGACGGAGCGCGCGGCGACGGCCGGGGGCGAGGCCTCCGCCGCGCCGTCCGCCGCGTCCCAAGCGGCGGCGCGCGGGCCGTCGGTGACGAGCGCTGCCGCCCAGCCCCGGGCGCGGAGCGCCGCGGCGGCGGCGGCGGCGGAAGGCTGGGCGGCGCCCAGCGCGGCCTCGGCCTCGGCGCGGTTGAGGTAGATCGTCGCCCGGCCGCGACAGGGCGCGTCGGCGAGCGCGACCGCCTTTGCCGGGCTCGCCGGCACGAGCGCGAGGCCCGCGGCCGCCGCCGGCGTTTCCGCCAGCCGCGCCAGCAGCGAAGGCGCGAGGTTGCCGTCGGCGACGACCGGCCCGGGCCAGCGTCGGGCGAGGGCGGGCGAGGCGGCGAGGGCGTCGCCCGCGGCATCGAGGCCGGCGCAGTCCGCGACCGCGGCGACCAGCGCGCCGTCCGGTCCCTCGATGGCGACGTAGCGATCCGTGGCGCCCCGGCGCAGCAGGGAGGCGCAATCGACGCCGCGCGCGGACGCCGCCTCGATCAGCCGCGCGCCTTCGGCGTCGGCGCCGACGACGCCGAGGATGGCGGCGGGACGGCCCAGCGCCGCCAGCGCCAGCGCGACGTTGAGCGCCACCCCGCCGGGGCGGTGCGCCACCGTCCCCGGCGCGTCGTTGCCGGGCAGGAGCGGCCGGGTCGAGCGGGCGATGACGTCCCAGTGCGCCGCGCCGACGCAGAGCGCCCATTGGCCCTGCGCGCCGATCAAGCCGCGGCGGGCTCCGCGCGCCGCATCAGGATCTTCCCGCCGTTCATGCTCGCCCCTCCCCGGGATGCGGACCGCCCGGTCCATCGTTCTGCGCGCAGGTGATCCCATGGCGTCCCGCGACGCAAGAGGTCTGATATATCAGTTGCCCCTCCGGGCTGTCTGTCGCCGGTTCGGGGTGGCGCCCCACGGCGCCGTTTCCCAAAGGACCCGTGACATGGCGCTGGCGCTCGCCGGCCGTGTGCTTCTTGCCGCCATGTTCCTCTCGGCGGGCTTCGCCAAGCTCGGCGACGTCGGCGGCACGATGGCCTGTGCCGCCTCGGGCGGGATGCCGGGCATCCTCGCCATTCCGGCCATCGCGCTCGAAATCCTCGGCGGGCTGGCGATCCTCGTCGGCTGGCAAACCCGGGGCGCGGCCCTTGCGCTCGCGTGGAAGAACGTCGCGATCGCCGGCGGCTTCCTGTCGTTCGCCGCGTTCGGCGCCGGGGCGTGGTCGCTCGACGCTCGCCGCAACGGGCCCGCCCGCATGGACCGCCGGCCGGCCGCCGCGCCGGCCGGCGCGGCGTCCCGGCCAGCCGTCAGAGGTAGTCCCCGCGGCTCAGGCCGTACTTCGCCATCTTCTCGTTCAGCGTCCGCCGGGGCAGGGCCAGCTCGGCCATCACGGCGGACACGCTGCCCTGGTTTCGCCGCAGCGCGTGCTCGATCAGCATCTTCTCGAACGCGTCCACGTGATCCTTGAGCGGCTTCTCGGCATCGAGCGAGATCACCGGGGCCTGGAAGCCGTCGTCGATCAGCAGCGCCGATATGTTGTGCTCGCCGCGGCGCGCCTGAAGCACCGCCCGCTCGGCGAGGTTGGTGAGCTGGCGGATGTTGCCCGGCCAGGGCGCCTGCACGAGGTTGGCGGCGTCGACGGCGTTCAGGGTCGGCGGCTCGCAGCCGTACTCCTCGGCGAACTGGACCGAGAAGGCGGAGAACAGCGTAAGGATGTCCTCGCCGCGGGAGCGCAGCGGCGGCACCTCGATGGCGAGACCCGCCAGCCGGAAATAGAGGTCGTCGCGCATGACGGCCTCGCCGGGGGCGGCCGCCCCGAGACGGCTCGACACCGAGACGACGCGCAGCGAGTGCAGCCGCCTGGACGCCGAGTTGGGGTCGGTCGCGTTCAGCGTCTCGAGCAGCCTGGCCTGCGCGGCGGGCGAAAGCGCCTCGACGTCCTCGAGGCTGAGGGTTCCGCCCTCGGCCTGGTCGACCAGCGGCTTCTCGGCCCAGCCCTCGCCGCCGAACAGCATCGCCTCGAGCGCGTCCGCCGCCACCGAGGCGCAGTTGATCGTAACGAGCGGCTTCGCCGCCCGCGGCCCGCAGGCGTGCAGCGCGGCGACGACGAGGCTCTTGCCGGTGCCGGTCTCGCCGATGACGAGGACGTTCCCGTCGGCCTGCGCCACGTCGAGGATGGTCTCGCGCAGTTTCTCGATCGACGGGCTCTTTCCCATCAGCCGGCGCATGACGACGGCGCCGTCGGACATCTCGCGCCGGAGCGCCCGCGTCTCGATCGTCCGCGTCCGCGCTTCGGAAGCGCGCTGCACCAGTTCGGCCAGCCGGTCGGGTTCGAACGGCTTCTCCACGAAATCGAAGGCGCCGATCTGCATCGCCTCCACCGCCATCGGCACGTCGCCGTGCCCCGTCATCAGGATCACCGGGAGCGCCGGGTCGATCGTCTGGATCCGGCGGAGAAGCGCCATCCCGTCCATGCCCGGCATCCTGATGTCGCTGACGACCACGCCTGCGAACGCCGGCGACAGCGCTTTCAGGGCGGCCTCGGCCGAGTCGAAGCTCGTGGTCTCGAAGCCCGAGAGCTGCAACCACTGCGCGACGCTCTCGCGCATGTCGGCCTCGTCGTCGACGATGGCGACAATCGTCTTTCCGTTCGATCCGGTCATCGCATTCACTCCGCTGCTTGGGCGGGGGCCGACCGGGCGCGGTCGCGCGGCAGGACCAGCTCGAAGACGGCGCCGCCGTCTGGCGCGTTGCGCGCGACCAGCCGGCCGCCGAGTTCGGCCGCGAAACCGGCCGAGATCGCAAGCCCGAGACCGAGCCCCTCGCCCGGTTTCTTGGTGGTGTAGAAGGGTTCGAAGAGCTTGTCGGGCGCGGTGATGCCCGGTCCGTTGTCCTCGATCGAGAGAAGGACCGTCTCGCCGAGCGCGAGGAAGATCTTGATCTGGCGGTCCGGTCGCCCGCGCACGGCGTCAAGCGCGTTGCGGAGCAGGTTGACGATGATCTGCTCGATGCGGAGCGCGTCGGCCATCACCACCGCCGGCTCGCGGGGCAGGGTCGTGGTGATCGTCACCGGCGTCTTGTTGAGCTGCGGCGCCATCATCGAGAGCGCGGCGCGCACGCTGTCGCGCAGGTCGACCGGTTCGAGGTCGAATTCGCCGTCGCCCTTGCGCGCATACGACTTGAGCTGGCGCGTGATCCCGCCCATCCGGTCGATAAGGTCGTCGATGCGCTGGAACGAGGACAGCGCCTCCTCGGGCCTGCGGCGATGCACGAGGAGCCGGGCGCCGGCAAGGTAGGTCTTCATCGCCGCGAGCGGCTGGTTCAGCTCGTGGCTGACCGCGGCCGACATCTGCCCGAGCGCGGCGAGCTTCGAGGCCTGCTCGAGGCTCTGCTCGGCGTCCTTGAGGTTGCGCTCGACCCGCCGCCGCGCCGCCATCTCGAAGGAGAGCCGCCGGTTCAGCAGGCGCAACTCGTCGCTCTCGCGCTGGATGCGCCGGCTCTCGGCCCGCGCCCGCCGCGACAGCAGGTAGAAGGCGAGCGCGACGAGCAGCGCGAAGCCCATGACGATGAGCGCCAGCACGGCGTTGACCTGTGCCCGCACGCCCTCGAGCGTCGGGAAGTAGGTCAGCGTCCAGCTCCGGAAGCCGACCTTGACCTCGCTCCTGAGATGCGGCGCGCCGGCGATGTAGACGAAGCTCGGCGAGCCGAGGGTGCGGCGCGCGTCGTAGATCGCCTGCCCGACCCGGCTCGGGCTGTCGTCGGTCGCGAGCAGGTTCGCCAGCGTCTTGCCGCGCCAGTTGGGCTCCGAGGCGAGCAGCACCGTGCCTTCGCCGTCGGTGACCACGACCTTGACCCGCGCGCGCCGCCAGCTTTCCTCGTGGAGCCCGAGGTCGACGGTGACGACGATCACGCCGAGCGGGGCGCCGTCCTCGCCGACGAGGCGGCGCGAGTAGTGGAAGGCGTATCCCCCGCCGTCAGGGCGCTCGACGATCGAATAGGCGGTGTTGTTGGCGGCGTCCGCCATCGGCAGCGTGAAGAAGTCGGCGGCGCTGCCGTCCTCGCCCCGCGGCCGGTCGTCGCTCGCGGCCACGACCCGGCCGCCCGCGTCGAGCAGGAAGATCGAGCCGGCGCCGATCTCCTCGCGGAACGTCGTGAGCCGCTCGTCCGCTTCGCCGAACTGGCCGTCCTCGAGCGCCTCGATCAGGATCGGGTCGCGCGACAGCAGCAGGGGCACGACCGAGTGGCGCTGCATCGCGCTTTGCAGGCTGCCGGCATAGAGCGTCGCGCGCACGGCGGCGTCGGCGTTCTGGTCCTCGCTGAACAGGCGGGTCAGGTAGATCTTGCCGCCCCAGATGACCAGCGCGAGCAGAACGAGCGCACTCACCAGCCCGAGCCGCATCCAGAATGCGGCCGGACGGCCCCCGGGCGCTGCGGCAGCGTCGCTCATCGGAACGAGGCTACGCCTGGGGTCGGCGGCGCTCAAGCGTATTGCGGCTCGCCCGCGGCCGCCGCCGCGGCCAGACCGGCGAAAAGCCGCTGACCGTCGACGCCGCCATGGACGGGATCCACGGCGCGCTCGGGGTGGGGCATCAGCCCGAGCACCCGGCGGTTGCGGGAGAGCACCCCGGCTATGGCGTTCATCGACCCGTTCTGATTGTCGCGGTAGCGGAACGCGACGCGGTCCTCGCCCTCGAGCCGGGCGAGCGTCTCGGGGTCGGCGAGATAGTTGCCGTCGTGGTGGGCGATCGGAAAGACGACGTTCTCGGAGCGGGCGTAGCCGCGCGTGTAGGCGCTGTCGGACGTGCCGACGGAGAGCGGCGCCCGGGCGCAGACGAACTTCAGGCCGGCGTTGCGCATGAGCGCGCCGGGCAGGAGCCCGGCCTCGATCAGCACCTGGAAGCCGTTGCAGACGCCGAGGACATGGCCGCCGTCGTGGGCGAAGTCCGCGACGGCGCGCATCACCGGCGCCCGCGCCGCGATCGCGCCGCAACGCAGGTAGTCGCCGAACGAGAAGCCGCCGGGCACGCCGACCAGATCGAGGCCGGCGGGCAGCGCGGTCTCCTTGTGCCAGACCATAGTGACCTCGGCCCCGACGGCGCGCAGCGCGACGGCGAGGTCGCGGTCGCAGTTGGACCCCGGAAAGACGATCACGCCGGCTTTCATGCGGATGCCCTCCCTCAGTTGGCGAAGTCGGTGATGACCGCGACGCCCGGCGGCGTCGGGCCGTTGAAGGCGCGCAGCTCGGCCGAGGCCCCCGTAAGCGGAATTTCCCGCGCGATCAACGGCGAGAAGTCCACGACTTCGTGTTCGATGAGAGCAAGGAGCGACGGGTAGCGCCAGGACGGCATCCCGCGCGTGCCGTAGAGCGCGAGGTTCTTCACGTAGACCGCGTTCATGTTGATCTCCATGAAGGCGGTGTGTCCGACCGGCATTCCGACCTGCACGTGCCGCCCGAGCGGGCGCAGGCATTCGATCGAGGCGTTGGTGGTCTGGGCGATGCCGAGCGCCTCGACCGAGACATGGGCGCCGCCCCCGGTGATGTCGCGGATCGCCGCCGCCGTGTCGCCGTCGCGGGCGTTGACGGCGGCGTCAGCGCCGAGGCCGCGGGCGTGGTCGAGCTTTTCCTGCACCACGTCGACAACGACAACGCGGGCCCCGAGCGCCTTGGCGATGAGCAGCGCCGATAGCCCGATGCCGCCGGTGCCGTGGACAGCCAGCCATTCTCCCGCGCGGAGGTCGGCGCGGCCGGTGAGCGCGTGCCATGCGGTGGTGACGCGGCAGCCGAGGCCGGCTGCGAGCGTCGGGGACAGGCTCTCCGGCAGGCGGGCGAGGTTGTGCGACGAGGGAACGGCGACGTATTCCGCGAAGGCGCCCGGCTCGACGAAACCGGGCAGGCGCTGGTCGGGGCAGGTGTTCTGGTGGCCCGACTGGCAGGCCGGGCAGTGGCCGCAGGCGAGGATGAACGGCGCGACGACGCGGTCGCCGACCCTCCACGGCGCGCGCGGACCGGCCTCGATCACCTCGCCGCTGTATTCGTGGCCCTGGATCTGGCCGGGCTTGACCCGCGGGTGCTCGCCGGTCCAGCCGTGCCAGTCGGAGCGGCAGACCCCGCAGGCGAGGGTGCGCAGAACCACGCCGTCCTCCTCGGGGCGCGGGTCGGCGACCTCCTTGAGCGAGAGGTCGGCGTTGTATTCGCGAAGGACGGCGGCCCGCATGGGATCAGGCGAGTTCGACCGAGTAGGACTCGATCACCGTGTTGGCGAGCAGCTTCTCGCACATCTCGCCGACCCGCGACCGCGCTGCCTCGGCGTCCGTCTCGTCCAGGTCCAGTTCGATCACCTTGCCGATGCGGACGCCCTCGACGCCGGCGAAGCCGAGCGCGCCAAGCGCGTGGCGCACCGCCTCTCCCTGCGGATCGAGGACGCCGCGCTTGAGCGTCACGTGCACGCGGGCCTTCATTCGGCTGCCATCGTCAGTTCACCAGCTTCGGACCGGTATGGGTTCGGCCGTTCGTCTTGGGCATGACGCCGAGGCGCTTCGCCACCTCGGTATAGGCGTCGGCGAGATTGCCGAGATCGTGGCGGAACACGTCCTTGTCGAGCTTGCGCCCGGTCTCGATGTCCCAGAGCCGGCACGAGTCGGGCGAGATCTCGTCCGCCACGATCAGCCGCTGGAAGTCGCCGTCATAGACCCGGCCGATCTCGATCTTGAAGTCGACGAGCCGGATGCCGACGCCGAGGAACATTCCCGAGAGGAAGTCGTTCACGCGCAGCGCGAGCGCGATCATGTCGTCGATGTCCTGCTGGGCCGCCCAGTTGAACGCCACGATGTGCTCCTCGGAGACCATCGGGT
>NZ_JAGOID010000022.1 GCF_017995835.1 Amaricoccus sp. | reverse complement strand
TGAGGCCCGCCAGGTTCAAGTCATCGATATCTGGTGGGGCTCCTGCCATGCCCGCATGGATTCAGAAATCCCTGCGCTTGTGGATCCCCTATCGACACAACCGCCCACCTTTTTGCCCCGGTTACGTGGCTCCGGGTCTCGGTCCGCCCGTGGCCGGCGTCGGTCGTCTCGAGGACCGGCAGCGGCTCGGGCGGCGAGGATCTCGTTCTCGCCCTCGGCCACCGCCGCCTGCCCGATCGCGACGCGCGCCCCCGCGCCGAAGGCGGTCACCAGGTGCAGTGCGGAGCGGCCCGCCGCCCGGTCGAAGGAGCGCCTGAGCGTCTTGCCGTCGATCGCCGGCACGCCGACGCCATCGGCGCCGAGATCGTCGAGAAAGGCCGCGAACGCCTGCGCGAACGCCTCCGGATCGAGCAGGCGGAAGACCCGGCTGAAGGTGTCGTGGCTCGGTAACCCGTTCTCCAGGCCGAGAAATTCCCTCAAGAGCGGCTCGCGATCCCCGGCGAACTCCGCGAAGTCGACGCAGCTCTCCGCCCCGCAGATCGACGCCACCAGCGCGATCGCGAGAATATCGAGCAGCCGGTGGCGTCGGGCGTTGCCGCGACGCGGATCGGGGATCTCCCCGAGGATGTCGATCAGTGATGCCATGGGTCCCTCCTCGGAACCCACGGCAGAATCCAGATCACCCTGAAAGAGAAGCGCTATTTCTCAAATGCGATTCCCCTGGGTCAGTGGCCGACGGCGCCGGCCGAACCCCAGATGTAGACGACGGCGAAGAGGAACAGCCACACGACGTCGACGAAGTGCCAGTACCAAGCCGCCGCCTCGAAACCGACATGCTGCTCCGAGGTGAAATGGCCGTAGTAAACGCGCACCAGGCAAACCGTGAGGAAGATCGTCCCGATGATGACATGCGCGCCGTGAAAGCCGGTCGCCATGAAGAAGTTCGCGCCGTAGATGTTGCCCGAGAAGCCGAAATGGGCGTGGCTGTATTCGTAGGCCTGCACGATGGTGAAGAAGACGCCGAGGCCGATCGCGAGCCAGAGGCCCATCTTCATCTCGTCACGCCTGTTGTCGTGCACGAGCGCATGGTGGGCCCAGGTGGCGGCGCAGCCGGAGCAGAGCAGGATCAGCGTGTTGATCAGCGGCAGGTGCCAGGGGTCGAAGACCTCGATGCCCGGCGGCGGCCAGGTGTTGTCGATCGCCGCCATCGGATACATGGCGTGCTTGATGAACGACCAGAACCAGGCCGAAAAGAACATCACCTCGGAGATGATGAACATCATCACGCCGTAGCGCAGGCCGATCTGCACGATGGGCGTGTGATCGCCGACATGGCTTTCGGTGACCACGTCCGACCACCACGAGAACATCACGTAGAGGACGAGCACGAGGCCCATCAGCATCACCCACGGCCCGTGGTCGTGGAAGAACAGCACCGCGCCGAACAGCATCACGAAGGCGCCTATCGCGCCGGCGAAGGGCCAGATGCTGGGGGCTAGGATGTGGTAGTCGTGGTTCTTGTGGCCGGCCATTCCCTGGTCCCTCTAGTTCTCGATCGCCGCAGGCTCGACTTGACCGGCCGCCTCGGCGAGCCGCGTCGACCCGGGCGTCGCGGCCGCGTCGGCGGCGGCCGGCGGATCGCTCGGGTGCATGGTATAGGACAGCGTGATCTCGCGGACCCCCTTTGCCTCGGGGTCGTCGAGGATCGCCGGGTCGACGAAGAAGCTGACCGGCATCTCGATGCGCTCGCCCGGCGCGAGCGTCTGCTCCTCGAAGCAGAAGCAGGCGATCTTGGAGAAGTACGCGCCCGCCGCATAGGGCGTGACGTTGAAGCTCGCCGTGCCCGTGATCGGGCGATCGGAGAGGTTGGCGAATTCGTAGAAGGCGAGGCCCGACTCGTCGAGGCGCACTTCCATCTTGCGCGCCACCGGCCGGAACTCGGCCGGCAGGCCGGGCGCGGTGTTGGCGTCGAAGCGGACGGTGATCACCTCGGGCCGCGCCGGGCCGGCGGGCGCCTCGGCGACGCCAGGGGTGCCGTTGTAGCCGGTCACCCTGCAGAAGAGGTCGTAGAAGGGCACCGCGGCGAAGCTGCCCGCGAGCATGATCCCGGCGACGACGGCCAGCCGTCGGGCGATCCGCCTGTTGGGGTTGGCGGTCATTCGGCGGGCTCCGTCGCAGGCAGGAGCGTGGGCCGGATCTGGTGGTCGAACCCCTCCATGCTCTGCCCCTGCGACAGCTTGACGATAGTCACGGCGAAGATCAGCAGGACCAGCGCGCCGAGGACGATCCCGAGCCCGACGTTGCGGCTCCGCCGCCGGCCGTAGATCTCGTGGCTGTCAGGGCGCATCGCGTCCCTCCTTCAGAACAGGACAGGCCAGCCCGCCGCGGCGAGGCCGGCGGCGCGCAGGCCCGCCTCGACGAGCAGGAGGCTGAAATGCAGGAACAGGTAGACGATCGAGAAGCCGAAGAACCGCTTCTCCACCCGGCAGCGGTCGGCCGCGGCAGTCGCCTCGTCGCGCCGCCAGATCGCCCAGGCGCCGCGGATGAAGAGCGCGTTGAGGACGAAGGCGCCGGCGAGGTAGACCGGTCCGCCGACGGAGGAAAAGGCGGGCGCGATCGCCGCGGGGGCAAGGATCAGCGCATAGGCGAGGATGTGGTTGCGGGTCGACCGCTCGCCGGCGGCCACAGGAAGCATCGGCACGCCGGCGCGGGTGTAGTCGTCGTTGCGGAAGAGCGCGAGCGCCCAGAAATGCGGCGGGGTCCACAGGAAGATCAGCAGGAACATCAGCACGCTGGCCGGCGCGATCCCGCCGGTCGCGACGGCCCAGCCCACCATCGGGGGAAAGGCGCCCGCCGCGCCGCCGATGACGATGTTCTGCGGCGTCGCCCGCTTGAGCCACATCGAGTAGATCACGACGTAGAAGAAGATGGTGAAGGCGAGGAACGCCGCCGCGAAGACGTTGGCGACGAGGCCGAGCATCACCACCGAGAAGCCCGACAGCGTCACCCCGAGCGCCAGCGCCGCGTCGTGCTCGACCCGGCCCGAGGGGATCGGGCGGCCCTTGGTGCGCGCCATCACCGCGTCGATGTCGCGGTCCCACCACATGTTGAGCGCGCCGGCCGCGCCTGCGCCGACGCCGATGCAGACGAGCGCGGCGAAGGCGATCACCGGGTGGACCGGGACCGGGGCGCAGACGAGGCCGACCAGCGCGGTGAACAGCACGAGCCGCATCACCCGCGGCTTCAGCAGATCGACGAAGTCGCCGAACTGCGCCTCGGGAGCGCCGGTCTTGTCGGTCCAGACGACCTCGGTCATCGCTCGCTCCGCCCTCGGGCTGGCTTGCGGCGGCTCAGTGCGCCGGAGCCGTCGCTTCCGCCACGCTCGCCTCGCCGCGGGTGCCGCCATATTCGTCGATCGCCCAGTCGAGCCAGGCGGCGTAGTCCTCGGCCTCGAGCGCCTTCACCACGATCGGCATGTAGGCGTGGTCCTTGCCGCAGAGCTCGGAGCACTGGCCGAAGTAGACGCCCGGCTCCTCGACCCGGAACCAGGTCTCGTTGAGCCGGCCCGGGACAGCATCGATCTTCACGCCGAAGGCGGGCATCGCAAAGGAATGGATCACGTCCGCGCCGGTGGTCTGGAGCTTCACCACCGCGCCGACCGGGATCACGAGCGCCGTGTCGGCGGCGAGCAGGTAGAGATCCTGCGAATAGCCGGCCGCCTCGAGATCCTCGCGCGGCAGCAGCAGGCTGTCGTAGGAAAACTCGTTGTCCGGGTACTCGTAGTTCCAGTACCACTGGTTGCCCGTCGCCTTCACGGTCAACTCCGGGGCCGGGATCTCCAGCTGCTTGAACAGGATGGGCAGCGAGAACGAGCCGATCACGATCAGGATCAGGACCGGCACGAGCGTCCAGGCGATCTCGAGCCGGGTGTTGTGGGTGAACCGGCCCGGCTCGGGGTTCGTGCGCTTGTTGAAGCGCAGGATCACGATGGCGAGGAGAGCCATCACCAGGACGACGATCACCACCATGATCGTGTGGACCATGTGCGACAGCCAATGCATGTCGTGGGCGACCTCGGTCACCGCCGGCTGGTAGCCGACGCCGCCAGGAACGGGCACGCCGATCACCGGGAGGTCGGGCATGGTGAAGACGGCCGCGGGCGCATCGGCCTCGGGCGGCGTCTCGGCCGGGGCGGCCTCCGCCGCCGGCGGTTGCGCCTCGGCCCCGGGAGCCTGCGGGGCCTCCGCCGCGGGAGCCTCCGCCGCAGGCGCCAGGGTGTCCTGGGCGAGCGCCGCCGGCGCGAAGGCGACCGTCAGGGCCAGGTGGAGCGCCGTCGCGAGGCTTAGCGTCTTCATGCCGTTATCTCACCGTCCCGCCGGACGCCTGCGCGCCCGAGTTGCATCTCGCTGCCGGTGAACCATATTGAGGCGCGAAGGACAAGACGCGGGATCCATCCCCCGGCGTCGAAAACCAAACCCCCGGGGATCTCCGCCATGTCGCAGACACCGCGTTTCCGTCCCTTCGAGACCGACATCGACCCCGAGCGCACCCTCGACACGCTGCGCGAGGCGACGGCCGGGGCGGACGACGGCGAACTCTACCTCGAACGCCGCCGCTCGGAGGGACTGGTTTTCGACGACGGCCGGCTGAAGAGCGCGAGCTACGATGCGGCCGAGGGGTTCGGTTTGCGCGCCGTCCGCGGCGAAACCGCAGGCTATGCGCACTCCACCGAGATTTCCGAGGCCGCGCTGAAGCGCGCCGCCGAGACGGCCCGGCTGGCCGTCGGGGCCGGAGGCGGGGTCATGGCGCCGCCGCCGCAGGCGACGAACCAGCGGCTCTACACCGATCACGATCCGTTCGACGACGCCGCCTTCCCGGTCAAGGTCGAGACCCTGCGCGAGATCGACGCCTATCTTCGCGGCAAGGATGCGCGGGTGGTGCAGGTCTCGGCGACCCTCGCCGCCTCGATGCACGAGATCGAGATCCTGCGGCCCGAGGGCGGCCGGGTCGCGGAGGCGCGGCCGATGGTGCGCCTCGGCGTCTCGGTGATCGTCGAGGAGAACGGCCGGCGCGAATCGGGCGGCTACGGCGGCGGCGGCCGCCACGGGCTCGCTGCGCTGATGGAGGCGGGCCACTGGAAGGCGGTGGCCGACGAGGCGCTCAGGATCGCGACGGTGAACCTGCGCGCCGAGCCCGCGCCCGCGGGCGTGATGGACGTCGTTCTGGGCCCCGGCTGGCCCGGAATCCTGCTCCACGAGGCGGTGGGGCACGGCCTCGAGGGGGACTTCAATCGCAAGGAGACCTCCGCCTTCGCCGGCCTGATGGGAACCCGCGTGGCGGCGCCCGGGGTGACGGTGGTCGACGACGGCACGATCCCCGACCGGCGCGGCTCGATCTCCTTCGACGACGAGGGCACGCCCTCCCGGCGCAACGTGCTGATCGAGGACGGCATCCTCGTCGGCTTCATGCAGGACCGCCAGAACGCCCGGCTCATGGGCGTGGCGCCGACCGGCAACGGCCGCCGCCAGAGCTTCGCGCATATCCCGATGCCGCGCATGACCAACACGATCATGCTCGGCGGCAGGGACGACCCGGCGGACATCCTCGCAAGCCTGAAGGACGGCATCTACGCCGTCGGCTTCGGCGGCGGGCAGGTCGACATCACCAACGGCAAGTTCGTGTTCTCCTGCACCGAGGCCTACCGGGTGAAGGACGGTCGTGTCGGCGCCCCGGTCAAGGGCGCGACCCTGATCGGCGACGGCGCGACGGCGCTGAAGCATGTCCGCGCCATCGGCGACGACATGGCGCTCGACCCCGGCATCGGCAATTGCGGCAAGAACGGCCAGTGGGTCCCGGTCGGCGTCGGCCAGCCGACGCTGCTGATCGGCGGCCTCACCGTGGGCGGCAGCGCGACCTGACGCGAGGCGCTGCATCCGGGCCGACGTGCGCCCCGGGGGCGGAGGCGCCGTCGCCGGCAGGAGGGCCCATAGCCAAGGGATCGCGCCGGGGTCTCGCGGCCGATCCGTCCCTGTGAAAGGCTGTCTGCCGAGAGGCGCTCGACGTCGTCGCCCCGGTGCGCGACAACGACGGCCTCCAGGCGCGAAGGAGCCTCTCGATGCTGCGAACCATGGTTCTGCCGGCCCTCGCCGCGCTCGCCGGCGTGGGCATCGTCCTGCAGCAGGCGCTGAACGCCAACCTGCGCGTAGCGCTCGGCTCGGGCGCCTGGTCGGGCTTCGTCAGTTTCTTCGTCGGCGTGGTCTGCATGGGGGTCTTCGCCCTCGCCACCCGCGAACCTTTTTCGCTCGCCGCGGCCGCCGACCGGTTGCCGTGGTGGGTCTGGTGCGGCGGCTTCTTCGGGGCGGTCTTCGTCGCGCTCGGGCTCTTCCTCGTGCCGGTGATCGGCGCGGCGACGTTCTTCGCCTTCCTGATCGCCGGTCAGATGGCGGGTTCGCTTGCCTTCGACCAGTTCGGGTGGCTCGGGATCCCGGTGCGACCGGTCGATGCGACGCGGCTGCTCGGGGTCGTGCTTCTCGTTGCCGGCGTGGTCCTCGTCCGGCGCTAGGCGTTCATGTCCGCTTAACCGACCGACGCGAGGCTCGCCGCCATGGAAGCTCCCCGCTCCGTCAAGATCCCGCCCGAGGCCGTGCCCCGCTCGGAGACCGAGCGGCTCGACTGGCTGCGGCTGGCGCGGTCGCGGCGTGTGGGTCCCGCCACCTTCATCCGGCTCGTCCGCGAGCACGGCTCGGCCGGAGCGGCGCTCGACGCCTTGCCCGCCATGGCCTCGGCGGCCGGGGTGCGCGACTATGCCCCGGTCGGGCGGGACGCGGCCCAGGCGGAGATGGAGGCGGGGGCGCGGGCAGAGGCGCGCCTGCTGTTCCTCGGCGCGCCGGACTATCCGGCCGCGCTCGCGACCATCGGCGATCCGCCGCCCGCGCTCTGGGCGCGGGGCGATGCCGCGCTTGCGCTCCGGCCTGGGGCGGCGCTGGTCGGCGCGCGCAACGCCTCGGCGCTCGGCTGCCGCATGGCGGCGCGGCTCGCGCGCGATCTGAGCGCGGCCGGGCTCGTGGTCGTCTCGGGCCTCGCGCGGGGGATCGACGCCAGCGCCCACGAGGCGGCGCTGGAGACCGGAACCATCGCCGCGGTCGCCGGCGGCGTCGACGTCGTCTACCCTCCCGAGAACGCAAGCCTCGCCGCACGGATCGCTGCGGAGGGGCTCGTCGTCTCCGAGATGCCGCCGGGCCACCAGCCGCGCCCGCAGGACTTCCCCCGCCGCAACCGGATCATCTCCGGCCTCGCCCTGGGGGTCGTCGTCATCGAGGGCGCGGAGCGCTCGGGCAGCCTGATCACCGCGCGCGACGCGCTCGACCAGGGGCGCGAGGTCATGGCGGCGCCCGGCAGTCCGCTCGATCCGCGCGCCGCCGGATGCAACGCCCTGATCCGTGACGGCGCGACCCTGATCCGCTCCGCCGCGGATGTGCTCGAGGCGCTGGCCGCCAGCCTCGCCGCCGCGCCGCCGCGCCGCCCGGCCCCGCCCGCGCCGCCGGACCCGGGCCCTGCGGCGCCCGGGCTCGGCGGGCGGCTCCTCGCGCTGCTCGGTCCCAGCCCGACGCCTGAGGACCTGCTGATCCGCGAGACTGGCGCCGCGGCGGCCGAAGTGGCCTCCGCCCTGCTCGAACTCGAACTCGACGGCGCCGTGCTGCGCCACCCCGGCGGGCTGGTCAGCCGCCCTCCGGCCTGATCCCCCGCGCGCTGCCGAACAAGTCCGGATCGAGGTTCCGCTGGCGGCATGGAAGGCTTCCGGTTGGGATCCCGAACCACGCCCGGGCCCGCTTCGGGTCGGGGTTCCGGCCGGCGACCGGATGGAGGGGCTTCAGCCGCCGAGGTAGATCGTCGGGTCGAGCGGCTCGGTGCCACGGAAGACGTCGAACTGCATCTCCTGCGGCTGTCGGGCCGCGACCGTCCCGATCACCTGTCCGGCCTCGACGCGCTGGCCCTTCTCGAGGGTCACGTTGTCGAGCACCGAATAGGTCGTGAGCACGTCGTCGCTGTGGCTGAGCAGCACGATGGCGCCGCCGCCGCCGATCTCCTCGGAGATCAGCGCGACGGCGCCCGACGACGCGGCGCGGACCGGCGTGCCGACGGGCACGTCGTAGCCGACGCCGCTCGGGTTCGCGGCGTTGTAGCTGCGCTTGATCGGGCCGCTGACCGGCGCCTGCAACCTTCCGCCCGCCGGAGTCCGGAACTGGCCGAGATCGGGGCTCGCCGGGTTCTCCCCGGGCGCCACGTTCTCGGGAAGCGGCGTCGCGCCGATCGGCGGCGGCGGCACCGCCGTTCCCGTCCCCGGACTGCTGTCGAACGTCGACGAGATCCGGTTGGCGGACCCGGTGACCGGGATCAGCAGTTCCTGGCCGACGCGGATGGCGAAGTCCGGCCCGAGGCCGTTCCAGGAGGCCAGCGAGGTGACGGAGACGCCGTAGAGCCGCGCGATCGAGTAGGCGGTCTCGCCCGCCTCGACGCGGTGACGGACCGGGTCGATCAGCGGCTCGGTCTGGCCGCGGTTGAACGGGTTCGGCTGCTGCGCGGTTCCGGAAGCGCCTGCCGGGGCCGCGTCGATCGCCGCCGCGGCGCCTTCCGGGGTCCAGCCGGTGGGGGAGGCGCCGACGCCGGAACGCGGCACGCTGTCGGGGAGGACCAGAACCTCGCCCGCCCGCATGCGGTAGTCGGGCGGAAGGCCGTTCAGGCGCGAGATCTCGTCGGCGGAGCCGCCGACGCGGGCCGCGAGCGTCGCGACGGTGTCGCCCTCGCGCGCGACCGCGACCTGGTAGCTCGCATAGGTGATGACGCCGCGCGCGTCCGGCGAGGCGTTGGCGACGGCGCTCGGCGACGGGCTGACGCTGCCCCCGGCGCAGGCGGCGAGACCGAGGCAGAGCGCCGAGGCGAGCGCGAGGCGGCGGCGGGAGGGGGCGCGCTTTTGCATGAAATGGACCATATCTTGAGCGGGCACGTCAGTCCAACACATCCTGTGCGACTCCCTCGACGAGAGGCACGAAGCGCACGGCGCCGAGATCGGTGTAGTCGAGCCCGCTCTCGGTCTTGACGATGCGCAGGAGCGTCTGCACCGCGTGGCTTTGGCCGACGGGCAGGACCATGATCCCGCCGACGCGCAACTGCTCGAGGAGGAGCTTCGGCGGATCCTCGGCGGCGGCGGTCAGGATGATGCGATCGAACGGGGCCTGCTCCGGCAGGCCGAGCGAGCCGTCGCCGATCACCACCGTGATGTTGTGCACGTTGAGCCGGGAGAACAGCATCCGCGCGGCCCGCGCCAGCGGCCGGTGGCGCTCGATCGTGTAGACGCGGCGCGCCAGCCGCGCCAGGATCGCGGCCTGGTAGCCCGATCCCGCGCCGATCTCGAGCACCTTGCAGCGCCGGGTGACCTCCAGCGCCTGGGTCATCAGGCCGACGACCGAGGGCTGGCTGATGGTCTGCCCGCAGGCGATCGGCAGGGGCGTGTCCTCGTAGGCGCGCTCGCGGAACACGCCCTCGATGAACTCGGCGCGCGGCGTCGCCTCCATCGCCCGGAGCACGTCCGCGTTCGTCACCCCGTGCGAGCGCAGCGCGTAGACGAACTGCATCTGAAGCTCGGCCCGGTCCACTGTCACCGCTCCAGCGCGGCGGCGAGAGGGGCGACGAGGTCGTGCGCGGTCAGGTCGGCGCGCAGCGGCGTGACGGTGACGAAGCCGTCATGGCATTCGCGCGAGTCCGAGCCGGGCAGCGTCTCGCCGTTGCCGTGGCGGTGGGTGAGCCACAGATACTGTCGCCCGTTCGGCGCGACATGCGGCTGCACCCCGAAGGTGGGGGCGAGGCGCTGGCCCTGCACCGTGACGCGCGCGCCGCGAACCTCGCCGGCCGGCAGGGCCGGAAAGTTGAGGTTGTAGAACACGCCGTAGGGCGTCGGAGCCCAGGCCGCGGCCTCGATCAGCCGCCGGCAGATCCGTGCGCCCCAGCCCCGCGCGGCGTCGAAGGGGTCGCGCGCCTCGCGGTCGGGCGGTCCGAAATACTGCGACAGCGCCACAGCGCGCAGGCCGGCCAGCGCCGCCTCCATCGCGCCCCCCACGGTGCCCGAGTAGAGCGTGTCCTCGGCGAGATTGTGCCCGCGGTTGACCCCGGAGATCACCAGGTCGGGCGGGCGGTCGCGCAGGACCTCGCCCACGGCGGCCAGCACGCAATCGGCCGGCGAACCCTCGACAGCGAAGCGCCGCGGCCCGAGCGGCTCCAGCCGCATCGGCCGGATGTAGGAGACGCAGTGCCCGACCCCGGACTGCTCGAAGGCGGGCGCCACGATCCAGACATCGGCGTCCGACCCGGCGATCTCGGCCGCGATCGCTTCGGCTACGGCAAGTCCCGGCGCGCTGATGCCGTCGTCGTTGGTGATAAGGATGCGCATCGCGAGGCCCTCGTCCCGCCGTCCCGTCCGGGAGGGAGCGCACGCCCGGCCGATGGCCTCTCTCTTTTCACCGAGGCTCCGGCGGCTGTCAACGGAACCGCCGGGGCAAAGCGGGCAAAGGCGTCAGACGACGGAGTCGCGCCATTCGATCGCGATCCCGTGCCCGGTCAACGCCTCGTCCACGTCGACCACGGCGTCGATATGGAAGTTCATGGACGAGAACGCCTCGGTTTCCCGGTGCACCGCGGCAAGGTCGTCCGCCTCGAAGACGATGATGCCGCCCGGCTCGGCCACGCGAACGAGGAACTCGTGGATCCGCACGCCCTCCGGCCGCCGCCAGGAGCGCATCAGGTCCAGCACGCGGCGCCGGCCCTCCTCGTACTCGGCCGTCGTGCCGTGCCGCTTCTTGCTCCAGGTCAGGACATACTTCATGCGACCTCCAGGACAAGGCGCCGGAACCCGGGGAAGACTTCAGCGAGGTTCGGGATGCGGCCAGCAGGAGAAAGGCGCAGATCGAGTGCGCCTCAACATAGACGAAAGCGCGCGATTCTCCCAGCCGCGAGACGCCTGCGCGCGGGGGCTTGCGTCCCCGCCAGATTCCGCTACGCCCGGATCCCAGTCAGGAGGAGGCCCGCATGGCCCGCGATCCGCTGTTCCTCATCGCCGCGTTCGCCTGCCTCGCAGTGCTGGCCGTGCTGGTGATCGGGGTCGGCGGCTTCGCCCGGGGAGGCGCGTTCAACCGCAAGTACGGCAACAAGCTGATGCAGTTGCGTCTGCTCCTTCAGTTCATCGCCGTGGTCCTGATCGTCGTATTCGTCTGGTTCGCCAGGCGCGGAGGCTGAGCGATGGTCGTTCTGAACCGCATCTA
Organism: Amaricoccus sp.; assembly: GCF_017995835.1. Taxonomy (GTDB): domain Bacteria; phylum Pseudomonadota; class Alphaproteobacteria; order Rhodobacterales; family Rhodobacteraceae; genus Amaricoccus. The sequence continues at coordinate 23,362 of NZ_JAGOID010000022.1, read as the reverse complement.
CACCCGCACCGGCGACCGCGGCGAGACCGCGCTCGGCGACGGCGCGAGGGTGCCGAAGCACGCGCCCCGGGTCGCCGCCTATGGCACGGTCGACGAGACCAACGCCACGCTTGGGCTCGCGCGCCTGCACGCCATCGGCGAGATGCAGGCGGCTCTGGCCCGCATCCAGAACGACCTGTTCGACCTCGGCGCGGATCTCTGCACCCCGGACATCGAGAACGACGCGACGGCGAAGCACCCGCGCCTGCGCATGGTCGCCGCCCAGGTCGCCCGGCTCGAGGCCGAGATCGACGCGATGAACGCCCGGCTGACGCCGCTCAGGAGCTTCATCCTGCCGGGCGGCTCGGCGCTTGCGGCGCATCTTCACCTCGGCCGGACCGTCGCGCGCCGCGCCGAGCGGCTGGCGGTGGAGCTTGCGGGGGTCGAGGCGGTCAACCCCGAGGCGGTGAAATACCTCAACCGCCTGTCCGACTGGCTGTTCGTCGCGGCCCGCATCGCCAACGACGAGGGCCGGGCCGACACGCTCTGGACGCCGGGCGCCAACCGCTGAGGCAGACCGACCGCCCGCCAGAGTGGCAGGTTCGACGCGGTAACCATTTCTTGTGCTGGTCGGCTCCGGATTCCGCCGAATCGTCGTATTATATCAATGAGGGCCGCGGCGGGGTGGCGTCGGGCCGCGACGGTGGTGGGGCTGGCCATGGAGGCTTCGGGAAGGGCTGTCTATTCGCGGGCGGAACGTCTTTCGGACGCCGCCGTGCATGTCGCGGGCGTGACGCTCGGCCTGCTCGCCGCGCCGGTTATCGTGACGCTGGCGGCGGTCTGGGACGGGGCCGGTCGGCACCTCGTGGCGACCACCGTCTACGGCTTCTGCCTTGTCGCCATGCTCGCCTGCTCGGCCGCCTACCACATGACGCCCGCGCCCGGCTGGAAGGACCGGCTGCGCCGGCTCGACCAGTCGGCGATCTACCTCAAGATCGCGGGGACCTACACACCCTTCGCGGTGATGACCGGGTCGCAGGCGATGCCGTTCCTCGTGGGGCTCTGGGCCGCGGCCGCGGCCGGCGTGTCGCTGAAGCTCCTGACCGCGCGCCAGCTCTTCGGCCTGACGGTGGCGCTCTATCTTGCGATGGGCTGGGCGGCGGTGCTCGTCGGCGGTCCGGTGCTCGATCGCATGACGCCCGAGGGCTACCATCTCGTGGTGACCGCCGGGTCGCTCTACACGGTGGGCGTGGTGTTCCTGTGCTGGGATCGGCTGCCGTTCCACACCACGATCTGGCATGTCTTCGTGCTGGCGGCGAGCCTGACCGTCTACGCCGCGATGGTGATCGAGCTTCGCGGCGTCGCTGCGGCCTGAGGCGCCGCGCCTTCCTCCCACGATACCGGCGGCCCGACGCGACGTCTCCCTTGCGGATGGACGGGAAGGCGCCTATGGCCTTCGATACGCCTCGGCGACCGGCGTGTCGGGTCGGGGCGGCGGCTTTTCCTGTCGGTCCGCGACGCCTCGTTCGGAGGTCGCGGCGACGCAGGCAACGAGCGGAGGGAGCGGATGAAGATCCTCGTGCCCGTGAAGCGGGTGATCGACTACAACGTGAAGCCCCGGGTCAAGGGGGACGGCTCCGGGGTGGAGCTCGCCAACGTCAAGATGAGCATGAACCCCTTCGACGAGATCGGGGTCGAGGAGGCGATCCGGCTCAAGGAGAAGGGGGCGGCCACGGAGATCGTGGTGGTCTCGATCGGGGTGAAGCAGGCGCAGGAGACGCTGCGGACCGCGCTCGCCATGGGCGCGGACCGGGCGATCCTGATCGAGGCGGCGGCGGACGTCGGCGTCGACATCGAGCCGCTGGCGGTGGCGAAGCTCCTGAAGGCGGTGGTCGACGCGGAAGCGCCGGGCCTGGTCATCGCCGGCAAGCAGGCGATCGACAACGACATGAACGCGACGGGGCAGATGCTGGCGGCGCTGCTCGGCTGGCCGCAGGCGACCTTCGCCTCGGAGGTGAAGGTGGCGGACGGCGCGGCCGAGGTGACGCGCGAGGTCGACGGCGGGTTGCAGACGATCCGGGTGAAGCTGCCGGCGGTGGTGACGGTGGACCTGCGGCTGAACGAGCCGCGCTATGCCTCGCTGCCCAACATCATGAAGGCGAAGAAGAAACCGCTGGAGGAGAAGACGCCGGCCGACTACGGCGTCGACGTGACGCCGCGGTTGACGGTGGTGAAGACCGTCGAGCCGGCGACCCGCAAGGCGGGCATCAAGGTCGGCTCGGTCGACGAACTCGTCGCGAAGCTCAAGACCGAAGCGGGGGTGCTCTGATGGCCGTTCTTCTTCTGGCGAAGCACGACAACGCGCATCTCAACGACGCCACCGCCAAGGCGGTGACGGCGGCGAAGGCGCTGGGCGGCGACATCACGGTGCTGGTCGCCGGCAAGGACTGCGGCGCGGTGGCGGCGGCGGCGGCGGCGCTCGACGGGGTGGCGAAGGTCGTTCATGTCGAGGGGGCGGCCTACGGCCACCGGCTGGCCGAGCCCCTGACCGACCTCGTGGCGTCGCTGGCCGGGCCCTTCGAGCACATCGTCTTTCCGGCGACGACGAGCGGCAAGAACGTCGCGCCGCGGGTGGCGGCGCTGCTCGACGTGATGGTGATCTCGGACGTGACCGGCGTCGTCGGCCCCGACACCTTCGAGCGGCCGATCTATGCCGGCAACGCCGTGCAGACGGTGCGCTCGGGCGACGCGAAGAAGGTGCTGACCGTGCGCGGGACCGCGTTCGAGGCGACGGGGTCGCAGGCGCCCGCGCCGGTGGAGACGGCCTCCGGGCCGGCCGACGCCGGGCTGTCGTCCTGGGTCGAGGACAAGGTGGCGACGTCGGACCGTCCGGAGCTGACCTCGGCGCGGATCGTGGTCTCGGGCGGGCGCGGCATCGGTTCGGAGGAGAACTTCGCCCTGATCGCGGCGCTGGCCGACAAGCTCGGGGCGGCGGTGGGGGCGTCGCGGGCGGCGGTCGACAGCGGCTACGCGCCGAACGACTGGCAGGTCGGGCAGACCGGCAAGGTTGTGGCGCCCGAGCTCTATATCGCCGTCGGCATCTCCGGGGCCATCCAGCACCTCGCCGGGATGAAGGATTCGAAGGTGATCGTGGCGATCAACAAGGACGAGGAGGCGCCGATCTTCCAGGTCGCCGACTACGGCCTCGTCGGCGACCTCTTCGCCATCGTCCCCGAGCTTACCCAGAAGCTCGGCTGAGCGAACCCGCCGGGGCCATCGGGCCCCGGCGCACCGGCCGGTCAGCGCACGATCGGCTCCAGAGGGTCGTAGAGGACCGGGCCCTCGGGTCCGAAGGCCAGATCGGCGAGGCAGGCCGGCTTGTAGCGCAGCGTCGCGAGTTCGGCCGCGTCCACCCAGCGCAGCCGGTTCACCACTCCATCGGGGTCGGCGAGCCGGTGATCCGCCGGGCCGTCCAGCGTCGCGGCGTAGAACAGGTCGACCTGGTGGAACCCGCTCGGCGGGTCGTGGAACTCCGACACCGCGAGCAGGCGCCCGGGCGTCACGGCGATGCCGGTTTCCTCCATCACCTCGCGCGCCAGGTTCTCGGGCAGGCTCAGGCCGGGCTCCGCGCCGCCGCCGGGCGCGCACCAGAGGTCGCTTTCATCGCCGGGATAGGCGTTGACGACGAGAACCCGCCCGCGGTTCATCACCACCGCGCGAACGGCGAGCCGGACACGGGCGCGCAGGTTCACGCGCAAACTCATGCGCGGCGCGCCGTCAGCCGGGTGACGTGCCCCATCTTGCGCCCCGGCCGCGCCTCGGCCTTGCCGTAGACGTGGACGGCCGCGTCGCGGAGCCCGGGGACGGTCGCGATCTCGGCCCCGATCAGGTTCTCCATGACGGCGTCCGAATGGCGCGACCCGTCGCCGAGCGGCCAGCCGGCGACGGCGCGGATGTGCTGCTCGAACTGGTCGATCAGGCAGGCGTCCTGGGTCCAGTGGCCGGAATTGTGCACCCGCGGCGCGATCTCGTTCACGAGGAGCCCGCCTTCGGTCACGAAGAGCTCGACCCCGATCACGCCGACATAGTCGAGCGCGTTCAGGATGCGTCCCGCCAGCAGGGCGGCGTCCTGCGCGACGGCGGCGGAGATGCGGGCCGGAACCGTGGTGGTGTGGAGGATGCCATCGCGGTGGACGTTCTCGCCGGGGTCAAAGGCGACCACCCCGCCGTCGAGCCCGCGCGCCGCGATCACCGAGATCTCGCGTTCGAAGGCGACGAACCCCTCGAGGATCGCCGGGCCGCCGCCGATCGCCGCAAGGGCCGGTTCCGCGTCGGCAGGGGCGGCGATCCGCGCCTGGCCCTTGCCGTCGTAGCCGAGCCGGCGGGTCTTGAGGATCGCCGGCGTCCCGATTCGCGCCACGGCGGCGGCGAGCGAGGCGGCGTCGTCCACGGCGGCGTAGGGCGCGGTGCGCAGGCCGACGCCGGTCAGGAAGTCCTTCTCGGCGATGCGGTCCTGCGCGACCTCGAGCGCCCGGCGGCCGGGGCGGACGGGAACGATCCCGGCGACCGCGTCGATGGCGGCGAGGGGGACGTTCTCGAACTCGTAGGTGAGCACGTCGACGCCGGCGGCGAAGGCGCGGAGCGCCGCGGCGTCGTCATAGCCGGCGCGCGTCACCTGCTCGACCACCGGCGCGGCGCAGGCATCGCCCGGCTCGAAGATCCGGGTGGCGAAGCCGAGCCGGGCGGCGGCGAGCGCCAGCATCCGGCCGAGCTGGCCGCCGCCGAGCACGCCGATCCGGGCCCCGGGGGCGAGCGGCTCAGCCATCGGAGGGCGTTTCCGCCACGGCGCCCGTCTGGGCCGCGCGCCAGGCGTCGAGCCGCGCCGCGAGCGCGGGGTCGGTCGTGGCGATCAGGGCCGCGGCGAAGAGGCCGGCGTTCGCCGCGCCGGCCGCGCCGATGGCGAAGGTGGCCACGGGGACGCCCTTCGGCATCTGGACGATGGAGAGGAGCGAATCGAGCCCGGAGAGGGCGGCGCTCTGCACCGGCACGCCGAGCACCGGGACGCGGGTCTTGGCCGCGATCATCCCCGGCAGGTGCGCCGCGCCGCCGGCCCCGGCGATGATGGCGCGCAGGCCCCGCCCCGCCGCCGCCTCGCCGTAGGCGAACATGCGGTCCGGGGTGCGGTGGGCCGAGACGATCCGCGCCTCGTGGGCGACGCCGAGCGCGTCGAGCGTCTCGGCGGCGGCGCGCATGGTCGGCCAGTCGGACTGGCTGCCCATCACGATTCCGACGAGGGGGCCGACGGAGAGACCGCCGCGAGGTTCGCTCATTGCCGTTTGCTCCGTCCGGTCAGGCGATGATGTCGGGGGTGATCTCGTCGCTGATGCGCGTGATCTGGTCCTTGAGCATGAGCTTGCGCTTCTTGAGCCGGCGCAGGGTCAGCTGGTCGGCCCGACCGCCCCCGTCCAGCGCGGCGATGGCGTCGTCGAGATCGCGATGCTCGCGCTGCAGGAGCTCGAGCTTGATGCGAAGCACCTCTTCGCGCGACAAGAGAGGAGGTTCGGTCATGCTCGCCCGGGCCGGATTGTTCTCGCCAGTTATATACGGCCAAGGCGGGGGGCGCATCCAGATCCGCGTGCGGGTCGGCGGATTGCCTTCGTGATGGCGACAGGAGGGTATATGCTCGTGGGGCCGCCGAAGGGGCGGCTGGCGCGGAGGCCGCCATGACCGGAAACGAGAAGTCGACGCGCGAGGATCCGCCGGCGCCGCGGGCGGAGCGGTTGCGTCTCCAGCCGGACCTGTTTCCGTCGATCGAGGTGTGCTGCGAAGAATGCTGTCACTTCCTCGACATGGCGGCGCGGCAGGACGATCCCGAGGACAGCCCGGACGACTCGAAGGCCCGGGATCGGGTCCGCCGGCGCTAGGTCGCGGCGCTGCGGGGTTGCGCCCGGGCCGAATGCGCCCCACGGTCGCGCGAAAAGAGGCGACAGGGGGAGGACGATGCGGACGGTGCTGGTGGCGAACCGCAAGGGCGGGTGCGGCAAGACGCTGGTGGCGATCACGGTGGCCTCGGCGCTGGCGGCGGGAGGCGGGGCGGTGGCGCTCGCCGACGCGGACCCGCAGAAGTCGTCGCTGCGCTGGCTGAAGCACCGGCCTCCGACGGCTCCGGCGATCCGCGGCCTCGACTGGAGCCATGCCGGCGACGTCGGCGACGCGCCGAAGCGGATCGACTGGCTGGTGATCGACGCGCCGGGGGCGCTGGGCGGCAACCGCGCCGAGGCGCTCATCGCCGAGACGGACGCGGTGGTGACGCCGGTCCTGCCCTCGTCCTTCGACGCGGATTCCACCCGGCGGTTCCTCAAGGAAATCGAGGAGGTGAAGCGGGTGCGCAAGGGCAAGGTCTCCGTCCACCTGATCGCCAACCGGGTAAAGCCGCGGTTGCACGCCACGGAGCGGCTGCAGGCCTTCTTCGCCTCGCTCGGTCAGGAGCCGGTCGCCTGGATCTCGGAGCGGGCGGTCTACGCCGATCTCGCCGAGGAGGGGCTCGCCATCTTCGACCGCGCCGCGCGTGGCGCCGGCCCGATCCGGGCGCAGTGGAAGCCGGTGCTCGACGCGCTGGGGTGACGGCGGCGGGTTCAGGCCATCATGTCCCGGACGAGGGGGATGACCCGCGCGCCGTAGAGCTCGATGCTCGTCATCAGCTGGTCGTGGGGCATCGGGCCGCTCGAATATTTCATCTCGAAGCGCGCGGCGCCGACCGCCTTGAGCGTCCGGGCGATCTTGCGCGCCACCGTCTCCGGCGCGCCGACATGCAGCGCGCCGTGATCCGCCTCGGCCTCGAAACGCTCGCGCGTCGCCGGGGGCCAGCCGCGCTCGCGCCCGATCCGGTCGTTGAGCGCCCTGTAGCCGGGCCAGAGTTCCTCGCGCGCCGCGGCGTCGGTCGCGGCGACATGGCCGGGCGAGTGCACGCCGACGGGGCGGACCGGGCGGCCGAGTTCGGCGCAGGCCCGCTGGTAAAGCTCGACATAGGGCCGGAACCGCGCCGGGTCGCCGCCGATGATCGCGAGCATCATCGGCAGGTCGTTGCGCACCGCCCGGACCACCGATTCCGGGCTGCCGCCGATCCCGACCCAGGCCTTGAGCCCCTGCGGGCCGAGCGGCGGCCAGACGCGCTGGTTCTTCAGGGGCGGCCGGGTCGTGCCCGACCAGGTGACGGGGCCGCCCTTCAGCAGCCGCGCAAGCAGGTCGAGCTTCTCCTCGAACAGGCGCTCGTAGTCGGAAAGCTCGAAGCCGAAGAGCGGAAAGCTCTCGGTGAAGGAGCCGCGGCCGAGGATGATCTCGGCCCGGCCGCCGGTCAGGGCGTCGAGGGTGGAGAAGCGCTCGAACACCCGCACGGGGTCGTCGGAGGAGAGCACCGTGACGGCCGTTCCGAGCCGTATGCGCCGGGTCCGCGCGCCGATGGCGGCGAGCACGATCTCGGGCGAGGAGATGGCGAAGTCGTCGCGGTGGTGCTCGCCGAGGCCGATGAAGTCGACGCCGACCGCATCGGCGAGCACCGCCTCCTCGACCACGTCGCGCAGCACCTGCCCGTGCGGGTTCAGGCCGCCGTCAGGGGCGCGGGTGACGTCGCCGAAGGTGTCGAGGCCGATCTCGATAGGCGTGGGCATGGCGGGCTCCGCTGGTGGCGCGCGACATTCCGCGCCTCGGTCGCGGCGGTCAACCCTTGCGCGCGTCGGCGCAGGTCGTAGGCTCGGCCGGAAAAGGGAGGACGGGATGGATCTCGGCATCAGGGGCCGCAAGGCGATCGTGTGCGCCGCGTCGCGGGGGCTGGGGCGCGGCTGCGCCGAGGCGCTGGCGGCGGAGGGCGTCGATCTCGTCATCGGCGCGCGCGGCGTCGAGGCGCTGGAGGCGACGGCGGCGGCGATCCGCGCCCGCCACGGCGTCGCAGTCACCGCCGTGGCGGGCGACGTGACCACCGAGGCGGGGCGCGAGGCGCTCCTCGCCGCCTGTCCGGACCCCGACATCCTCGTGACCAACGCCGGCGGTCCGCCGCCGGGCCTGTGGTCCGACTGGAGCCGCGACGACTTCATCAGGGCGCTCGACGCCAACATGCTGACGCCGATCGCGCTGATGCAGGCGACGCTGCCCGCGATGATGGCGCGCGGCTGGGGCCGCGTCGTCAACATCACCTCGCAGGCGGTGCGCGCGCCGATTCCCGCCCTCGGCCTGTCGAACGCCGCGCGCACCGGGCTCACCGGTTTCGTCGCGGGGACGGCGCGGCAGGTGGCGGAGAAGGGCGTGACGATCAACAACCTCCTGCCCGGCATCCACGACACCGCCCGCGCCGAGGCGCTCGACGCAGGTGCTGCGAAGTCGGGCAGGATCGACGCCGCCGAGGCGCGCCGCCAGCGCGAGGCGGGCATTCCCGCCCGCCGCTACGGCACGGCGGAGGAATTCGGGGCGGCCTGCGCCTTCCTGTGCTCGGTCCATGCGGGTTTCATCGTCGGGCAGAACCTCCTGATCGACGGCGGGGCGACGAACCTGACGATGTGAAACCAACTCCGCCTGATCGGTCCGGTCGATGCGTCGAAGTCGGATGGACGCAGCAGGCCGTGCCGAAGGGATCATACCGGCGATGAAACGACTCGCGGACCTTTTTGGCCTTTGACATTTTTATCGTGTATATTCAGATAGTTACCCTATCTATCACGCGTGTTAGCCCGTGTTGTGCCGGGTGGCCTTGGTAGACTCTATCAGGCAGCGGCGAAGGCACTATTCGACCATCGGGATCTCGCCGCCGAAGGCGACGCCCGCGGGGGAGACGTCGGCGCGGTGGGCGACGGCTTCGACGCCGGCGGCGCGGGCGGCGGCGAAGGCGGCGGCATAGGCCGGGTCGAGGTCGGCGGCGACGCGCATCCGGTCGCAGTCGCCGCGCTGGACGAGGTAGAGCATGATCGAGCGCGCGCCGCCCGCCACCATGGCGGCGAGTTCGCGCAGGTGCTTCGCGCCGCGCGCGGTCACGCAGTCGGGAAACTCGGCGAGCCCGGGCGTGCGGCAGAAGTGGACGTTCTTCACCTCCACATAGGCCGGCGGCAGTCCGGGACCGGCGGCGAGGAAGTCGACGCGGCTCGCCGCGCCGTAGCGGGTCTCGGGCCGAAAGGCGTCGTAGCCGGCGAGCGCCGGCGCGAGGCCGGCGGCGAGGCCCTCGGCGACGACGCGGTTGGGCAGGCTCGCATCGATGCCGACCCAGCGCCCCGGCTCGGGCTCGGCCAGCCGCCAGGCGAAACGCAGTTTCCGGCGCGGGTCGTCGTTGGGCTCGACCCAGACCGGCAGGCCCGGGGCGACGAGCCCGAGCATGGCGCCGGGGTTCGGGCAATGCGCCGTGACCTCCCGGCCGTCGTCGAGCATGACGTCCGCGAAGAATCGCTTATACCGTCGCACGAGGCGGCCGCGGAGGAGGGGGCGGGCGAACTGCATCCCCCGACCGTGGCGCGCCGCCGCAACGAGGGCAAGCCGATGCCGAATCCGACCGCCGCGATGCTGACCATCGGGGACGAGATCCTGTCCGGGCGCACGCTCGACACCAACACCAACCACCTTGCCCGGACGCTGGCCGCCATCGGCATCGACCTGCGCGAGGCGCGGGCGGTGCCCGACGTGACGGAGGAGATCGTCGCCGCGGTCAATGCGCTGCGGTCGCGCTACGATCACGTCTTCACCTCGGGCGGCATCGGGCCGACCCATGACGACATCACCGCCGACGCCATCGCCGCCGCGTTCGGGGTCGGGATCGGCGTGCGCGCGGACGCCCGCGCCATCCTCGCGACCAACTACGCCGATCCGGAGCGGGAGCTGAACCCGGCGCGGCTGCGGATGGCGCGCATCCCCGACGGCGCGACCCTGATCGAGAACGCCGTCTCGAAGGCGCCGGGTTTCACGATCGGCAATGTCCATGTCATGGCGGGCGTGCCGCAGGTTTTCGTCGCCATGGTTGGCTGGCTGGCGCCGCGGCTGGCGGCCGGCGCGCCGGTCGGCAGCGTCTCGCGGATCATTCGCCGGCCGGAGGGGATCATCGCGGGCCCGCTCGCGGAGCTTGCCGCCGCGCATCCCGCCGTCGCCATCGGATGCTATCCGTTCCAGGACGAGCAGGGCTTCGGCGCCAGCGTGGTCCTGCGCTCCGCCGATGCGGACGCGCTGGCCGCCGCGAAGGCCGGGCTGGCCGCGCTCGTCGCCGGGCTCGGGGCGCCGGCCTGACCGTCGCGGGCGGCGCGGAACGGGAACCTGACCCGTGCGGGGACGTTGGGTACCCGGCGGCCGATGATGGCCGACGCAAGGAGGACCGCATGAACTGGGACCAGATCGAAGGCAAGTGGAAGGAAATGACCGGCGCCGCGCAGAAGCGTTGGGGCAAGCTCACGGACAACGATCTTCAGGAAGTCAAGGGGAGCCGCCGCGAGCTGGCCGGCAAGGTTCAGTCGGCCTACGGCGTGACCAAGGAAGAGGCCGAGAAGCAGGTCGATGACTGGGCGAAGATGAACTGATCGACGGCCCGGCGGGCTTTTTTGGTGGGCGCTCCTCTGGGGTGCCCGCCTGTTTATTGGAATATGCGAATGGTTGAAATCTGTTTCGGAATATTCCGGAACTTCATGCATCCGGTGGCGTTGGTTCGACGTCCCGGAGCCGCAATTGCTTCCGAGGAGACGAGTTGACCAGAAGGAGAGCCTCAAATGCTGAAGACCCTATTCGCCTCCGCCGCATTCGCCGCGCTCGCGGTCGCGGGCGTTCAGGCCCAGACCCAGCCCGTGGACCCCGCCACCCCGCCGGCGGTTGCGCCGATGGACGGCGTGACCCCGGCGCCGCTGGCGCCGGCGGCTGATCCCATGGCGCCGGCTGCGGATCCGTTGGCGCCGGAGGGTTTCACCACGGTGGAGCTGTCGACGATCTCGACGGACCAGCTGATCGGGACCAACCTCGTCAACCATAACGACGAGACCATCGCCACGGTCGGCGATGTGCTGATCACGGACAACAACGAGGTCGAGGGCGTGGTGGCGACGTTCGGCGGCGTGCTCGGGTTCGGCGCCAACAAGGTCCTGCTCGAACCGGACGAGGTCCAGGTGTTGCAGGATTCGACCGGCGCGCTCATCGTCCGGACGAACCTGACGCCGGAGAGCATCGAGAACCGGCCCGTCTACGAGGGCTGACCTTTCCGGCACGCGAAGCAAGAACGCCGGCGCCGCTCGGGGGAGCGGCGCCGTTTCTCGGGTGGCGCAGGGCTCAGTCGGCGAAGGCTCGGGTCACGACCGGCGCCGAGGTGGTCGCATCGGGGCCGTAGTCGCTGGCCCCGGAGACGCCGAGGAGTTCCTGGAGCCGCAAGCGCGCCCGGCTGACGCGGCTCTTTACCGTGCCGACGGCGCAGCCGCAGATCTCCGCGGCCTCCTCGTAGGAGAACCCGGCCGCCCCGATCAGCAACAGCGCCTCGCGCTGGTTCGGCGGCAGGCGGTCGAGGGCGCGCCGGAAGTCGGCGAGGTCCATCCGCCCGTCATGGCTCGGCGCGACGCCGACCCGGGAGGAGAAGGCGCCGTCGACGTCCTGCACTTCGCGTCCGCGCTTGCGCATCTGGCTGTAGAAGAGGTTGCGCAGGATCGTGAAGAGCCATGCGTTCATGTTGGTGCCGAGGGTGAAGGCGTCCTGCTTGGCCCAGGCGCGCGTCACCGTCTCCTGCACCAGATCGTCGGCCTGGTCGTGGCGTCCGGTCAGCGACATGGCGAAGGCGCGGAGCGAGGGCAGGGCGGCGATCAGAGTGGCCTTGAAGCTCGGGACGGCGCCGTCCTCGCCGGTCACGGGTCGCTCCGGCGCTCGACCTCGTCGAGCCGCTCGAGAAGGTCGATGATCTCGGGCGGTATGGGCTCCTTCTCGAAGGCGCCGTAGTATTCGCGCAGGCGGAACCCGATCTCGCATTCGGGGCCGAGGAGGTCCCTGGACCGCGGTCTGGCGCGGCGAGGCGGGCGGGAAACAGCCTGTCCCTCGGGGGGCGGCTCTCCGGGGGGGCGTCTTCCGGTCACGACGATCGATCTCAACTGGCTGTCCTTGGTCTGCAAGCATAGCGGCAATGTCCGGAGCGAGAGAATGGTTCCGGCCGGTCGGGAACTTTTCGCGCGAGCGTGCGTTTTCGGGCACTGCGCGCTCACGAGCCGGGCGCGCGCTGCACATTTCACGGGGTAGTCATGCCACTCTCCACGCGGATCGCCCCGCATCTCCCCAGCCTGCGGCGCTACTCGCGCGCGATCACCGGCAGCCAGGCGTCGGGAGACGCCTGCGTCCGGGCGCTGCTCGAGATGCTGATCGCGGACATCACGATCTTTCCCGAGGCGTCGGGCGACAGGATCGCCGTTTTCAGCCTCTACGCCCGCAGCTTCGCCGGCCTTCAGGCCGCGATCGAGCCGACAGCGCCGGCGTCGGCCTGGGAGCGTCGGACGGCCGGCAATCTCGCGCAGGTCTCGCCCCCGTCGCGGCAGGCGTTCCTCCTCGCCGCGCTCGAGGGTTACAACCGCGAGGAGATCGCCGAGATCCTCGACGTCACACCGGCGGAGGCGATGGAGCTGCTGCGGCGGGCCTCGGAGGAAATCTCCCGCCAGGTCGCGACCTCGATCCTGATCATCGAGGACGAGCCGCTCATCGCCATGGACATCGAGCGGATCGCGCTGTCGCTCGGGCATCGGGTCACCGGCATCGCCCGCACCAGGGCGGAGGCGGTCGAGCTCTTCAAGGCCGATCCGCCGGGATTGGTGCTGGCCGACATCCAGCTTGCCGACGGCTCCTCCGGACTCGACGCGGTCAACGAGATCATCTCCGACACGCCGCTGCCGGTGATCTTCATCACCGCCTTCCCCGAGAGCCTGCTGACTGGCGAGAGGCCCGAACCGACGTTCCTGGTGAACAAGCCGTTCGACGAGGACCAGGTGAAGGCCTGCATCAGCCAGGCGCTGTTCTTCAACGACGAGGCCCGGGCGGCGGTGGCCTGACGTCCTGCGCTCCGGAACCCGGCGCCCTGACGGGAGCGTTGGCCGGAAGCGCTTCTCGCGAATCAGAGCGGCGCGCAGGCGGTCCGGAGCCAGGCGGCAGTGGCGGCGGGCAGGAGCGGCGTGAGTTCGGACGCGACGCGGGCGTGGTAGGCGTCGAGCCAGGCGCGCTCGGCCGCGTCGAGGCGGGAGGGGTCGATCAGGCGACGGTCGATCGGGGCGAGGGTCAGCGTCTCCCAGCCCAGCATCGGGCGCTCGCCGCCCTCGGGGGTCTCGGGCGGGCGCACGACGGCGAGGTTCTCGATGCGGATGCCGAAGGCGCCCTCGCGGTAGAAGCCGGGCTCGATGGAGAGGATCATCCCCGGCCGGATCGGCTCGGCCGAGCGGCGCGACAGGCCGGCGGGTCCCTCGTGGACGCCGAGATAGCTGCCGACGCCGTGGCCGGTTCCGTGGTCGTAGTCGAGCCCGGCGGCCCAGAGCGGCGCCCGGGCGATCGCGTCGATGTCGCGGCCGGCGAGGCCCGGCGGCCAGCGCAGGCGGCTCATGGCGATCAGCCCCTTCAGCACCAGCGTGAAGGCCACGGCGGCGCCGGGCGGCGGGTCGCCGATGGCGACGGTGCGGGTAATGTCGGTGGTGCCGTCCTGGTATTGCGCCCCGCTGTCGACGAGCAGCAGTTCGCCCGGGCGCACGGGGCGGTTGGTCGCCTCGGAGACGCGGTAGTGGACGATGGCGCCGTCCGGACCCGCGCCGCAGATGGTGTCGAAGGAGATGTCGCGCAGCGCGCCGGTCTCGCGGCGGATGTCCTCGAGGCGGCGGACGACGTCGATCTCGGTCAGCCCGCCGCCGGGCGCCGTCGCGTCGAGCCAGGCGAGGAACGAGGCCATGGCCGCGCCGTCGCGCCGGTGGGCGGCGCGTGCGCCGGCGATCTCGGCCTCGGTCTTGGTCGCCTTGGGCAGCACGCAGGGATCGGGCGTCCAGACGATCTCGGCGCGGCCGGCGGCGGCGAGGCGGTCGGAGACCCAGAGCGGCGCCGTCGTCCGGTCGAGGGCGACGCGGCCGGCGAGGCCGTCGAGCACGGCGCCGAATTCCGCCTCGGGCCGGATCCGCACGTCCGGACCGAGATGGGCGGCGACCTCGGGGCCGACCTTGGCCGGGTCGAGCAGGAGATCGACGCGGCCGTCGGAGGCGATAACCGCGAAGGCGAGCGGCGCGGGCGTGCGCGCCACGTCGCCGCCGCGGACGTTCAGGAGCCAGGCGATCGAATCGGGCAGCGTCAGCACCGCCGCGGCGAGCCCGCCCCCGGCGAGGGCGCGGCCGATCTCGGCGCGCTTTTCCGCCGCGCTTCGCCCGGCCAGCGCGTCGGGCTGGATCGCGAGCGGCGCCGCGGGCGGCGGCGGCTGGTCGACCCAGACCCTGTCGACGAGGTTCGGGGCGCGCACCAGCGCGAGCTGGCGCGGCCCGAGCGCGGCCGTCAACGTCTCGATCTCGGCGGCGCCGTGCAGCCAGGGGTCGAAGCCCACCCGCCCGCCTCCGGGCAGCGCCGCCACGAGCCAGTCCTCGGCCTTGTCGTCGGGCAGGCTCGCCCAGGCGACGACCGCCGGGTCGGTCTCGGCGCGGACCTGCAACCGGTAGCGGCCGTCGACGAAGATCGCCGCGGCGTCGCGGGTGACGACCGCGAAGCCGGCCGAGCCGGTGAAGCCCGTGAGCCAGGCCAGCCGATCGTCGCGGGGCGCGACGTTCTCGCCCTGGTGGGCGTCGGCCCGCGGCACGAGGAAGGCGTCCACCCCGGCCTCCGCCATCGCGGCGCGCAGTGCGGCAAGGCGCGCCGCCGCCGTGTCGGGCGTCGTGCGGCGGTGGAAGTTCTGCAACATCAGTGACGTGCCGCGCGCGGCCCGAACAGGAGCCAGGCGATGAAGCCGAGGAACGGCAGGAACAGGATGGCGAGCACCCAGATCACCTTCGCGCCGGTCCCGGCCCGGGAGCCGACGATCGAGACGATCGCCCAGATGCTGAGCGCGAACAGGATGAACCCGCCGACGCCGACGACCTCGATGCGCATGACCTGCCTCCTGTCCGACGCGTCCCGCCTGATTAGCCTCCCGCGTCCCGGCCCGCCAGCGGGCTTATTCCGGGACCGGCCAGAGGCCGAGCGCGAGTGCGCCGGGATCGCGGTCGTAGTCGAGGAAGAACTCGTCGAGCTGGGGCGGCCTTGCCGCGGTCCCCGCCAGCATGGCGTGGGCCTGGCCGCGATGGTGGATCTGGTGCTGGAAGAGGTGGGCGAGAAGCGCGTCGATCCGCTCGGGAACCGGATGGCCGCGGTCGACGTCCACCCGGACCGCCAGCCGCTCCGGCTCCAGCGCGTCGCAGAAGGCGATCAGCCTCCGGTCGGCGCGGGCCTGCGCCGTCCGGAGCCCTCGCGCCGTGCCGAGGTCGCGCCGGTTCTGCCAGATCGCGCGGCCCGCGCCCCCCTGCTCCAGCGCGTCGAGATAGTAGAGATCGACGAGCAGGTTGTGATTCAGCGTCTCGCGGATCGAGGGAAAGAAGCTCGTGCGCGTGGCGGCGAAGTCGACTGAACTCAGCACGCAGCAGGCCGAGAGCAGCCGGTCGTTCGCCCAGGCGTTGTTGCGCGCCATCTCCCGGAAATGCCGGATCAGTGCTTTCCCCATATCCCGCATGTCCTCCCGGCACGTCCAGAGACCGGAGCCTAGCGCGCCGCGATCGTCCGCGCGAGTCCGCCGACGCACGGCGAATAGCGTTTGAACCTGCCGGTCGGGCGGAATAACGTCGCGCGGATGACCACGGCGCTTATCTCGCATCCCGACTGCCTGCTTCACGTCAACCCGCCCGGGCACCCCGAGCGGGTCGAGCGTCTGAAAGCCATCCAAGCCGCGCTGGAGGCGGAGGAATTCGCCTATCTCGTGCGCGTCGACGCGCCGCTCGCCGACGACGAGCAGCTGCTGCGGGCGCATCCGAAGCGGCACCTGGCGCAGCTGACGGCGCGGATGCCGAACGCCGGCTGGGTCGAGCTCGACGCCGACACCTACATGGGCCCGGCCTCGCTCACGGCCGCCCGCCGGGCGGCCGGCGCGGTGGTGGCGGCGGTCGACATGGTGGTGGGGCGCGAGGTCGACAACGCCTTCTGCGCCGTGCGCCCGCCCGGGCACCACGCCGAGACGGCGACGGCCATGGGCTTCTGCTTCTTCGGCAACGTCGTCGTCGGGGCGCGTCATGCGCTCGAGGCGCACGGGCTCGAGCGCGTGGCGATCGTCGACTTCGACGTGCACCACGGCAACGGCACCCAGGACCTCGTGTGGGAGGATGCGCGCATCCTGTTCTGCTCGACCCAGCAGATGCCGCTCTATCCGGGTTCCGGCGCGGCCGAGGAGGTCGGCGCGCACGGGCAGATCGTCAACGTGCCGCTGCCGCCCGGCGCGGGCGGCCCGGCCTTCCGCGCCGGTTTCCTCGGCCGCGTGCTGCCGGCGATCGAGGCCCATGCGCCGGAGATGATCCTTGTCTCCGCGGGTTTCGATGCGCACGCCCGCGACCCAATGGCGAACCTGAATCTGACCGAGGCCGACTTCGCCTGGGCTACGGCGCAGCTTTGCGACCTCGCCGACACCTGCTGCGGCGGGCGGATCGTCTCGACGCTCGAAGGCGGCTACGACCTCGGGTCGCTGGCGAACTCGGTCGCGGCGCATGTGCGCGTGCTGATGGAGTACGGGCATGGCTGACGAGATCCCGGTCGCCGAGATGAGCTTCGAGGCGGCGCTGGCCGAGCTTGAGGCCGTGGTCCACCGTCTCGAAGCCGGCTCTGCGCCGCTCGAGGAATCGATCGCGCTCTACGCCCGCGGGGCCGAGTTGCGCAGCCTGTGCGAGGCGAAGCTCAAGGCCGCCGAGGCCCGGGTGGCGCAGATCGTCGCCGGCCCGGATGGCGCCGTCACCGGCGCGAAGCCGCTCGACCCGGCCTGAGTCCCGTGGACGACGCCCTGCTCGCCCGGTTCACGGAGCGCCTGCGCGCGCACGCAGCCGCCACGGAAGCGGTTCTCGCCGCCCTTCTGCCCCCGCCCGAGACCCCGCTCGCCGAGGCGATGCGCCACGCCACGCTTGGCGGCGGCAAGCGGCTGCGCGCCTTCCTCGCCATCGAGAGCGCCGCGCTGTTCCGTGCGCCGGGCGCGCAGGCGCTGCGCGCCGCGGCGGCGGTGGAATGCCTGCACGCCTACAGCCTCGTCCATGACGACATGCCCTGCATGGACGACGACGACACCCGGCGCGGGCAGCCGACCGTCCACGTGAAGTGGGACGAGGCGACCGCGGTTCTCGCCGGCGACGCATTGCAGTCGCTCGCCTTCGAAATCCTCGCCGCGGCGCAGGGCGGGATCGACCCGCGGTTGCAGGTCCGACTGATCCACCGCCTCGCCCAGGCGGCCGGGGCCGTCGGCATGGTCGGCGGCCAGTCGCTCGACCTCGCCGCCGAGCGTGCCGCCGAGCCGCTCGACCTCGGCGCCGTCACCGGGCTCCAGGCGCTCAAGACCGGCGCGCTGATCGTCTGGGCCGCCGAATCCGGCGCTATCCTCGGCCGCTCCGACCCGGAGCCGCTGCGCCGCTACGCCGCGGATCTCGGCCTCGCCTTCCAGGTCCGCGACGACATCATCGACGTCGAGGGCGATCCCGAGACCGCCGGCAAGCGCGTCGGCAAGGACGCGGCCGCCGGCAAGGCGACCTTCGTCGGCCTGCTCGGGCTCGAGGGCGCGCGGCGCAAGGCGCGTGACCTCGCCGCCAGCGCGTGCGATGCTCTCGCTGCCTATGGCTCGGCCGCCGACACCCTGCGCCATGCCGCCGCCTTCGCCGTCGAGCGCCCGGCCTGAGGCGCGAAGGAAGCCACGATGACCAGCGACCCACGACCAAGGACGCCGCTTCTCGATCGCGTCCGCCTGCCCGCCGACCTGCACGGCCTGACGAACGCGGAGTTGCGCAGCCTCGCCGACGAGCTGCGCGCCGAGACGATCTCGGCCGTCTCGGTCACCGGCGGCCATCTCGGCGCCGGGCTCGGCGTCGTCGAGCTGACGGTCGCCATCCACGCCGTCTTCAACACGCCGACCGACAAGCTGATCTGGGACGTCGGCCACCAGTGCTATCCGCACAAGATCCTGACTGGCCGGCGCGACCGCATCCGCACGCTCCGCGCCGGTGGCGGACTGTCGGGGTTTACCAGGCGCGCCGAGAGCCCCTATGACCCGTTCGGCGCCGCGCATTCCTCGACCTCGATCTCGGCCGGCCTCGGCTTCGCGGTGGCCCGCGACCTCGGCGCAAGGGACGTGGGCGACGTGATCGCGGTGATCGGCGACGGCTCCATGTCGGCCGGCATGGCCTACGAGGCGATGAACAACGCCGGCCACCTGAAGAAGCGGCTCTTCGTCATCCTCAACGACAACGAGATGTCGATCGCGCCGCCCGTCGGGGCCATGGCCTCCTACCTCGCCCGGCTCTATACCGGAGAGCCGTTCCAGGACCTCTATTCGGTGGCGAAGGGCGCCGTCCGCCTGCTGCCGCCGCCCTTGCAGGAAGGTGCCAAGCGCGCCCGCGACATGGTCAAGCACGCGACCGTCGGCGGCACTCTCTTCGAGGAGCTCGGCTTCTCCTATGTCGGCCCGGTCGACGGCCACGACATGGACCAGCTCCTCCAGACGCTGCGCACGGTCAGGGCCCGCGCCGACGGGCCGGTGCTGATCCACGCGCTGACGAGGAAGGGCAAGGGTTACGCCCCCGCCGAGCGCTCGGCGGACAAGTATCACGGCGTGGCGAAGTTCGACGTGGCGAGCGGCGCCCAGGTCAAGGCGCCCTCCAACGCGCCGTCCTACACCAAGGTGTTCGCGCAATCGCTGATCCGCGAGGCGGAGGTCGACGACCGCATCGTCGCCGTGACGGCGGCCATGCCGGACGGCACCGGGCTCAACCTCTTCGCGGAACGCTTCCCGCGCCGCTGTTTCGACGTCGGGATCGCGGAGCAGCACGGCGTGACCTTCTGCGCCGGGCTCGCCGCGGCGGGGATGAAGCCCTTTTGCACGATCTACTCGACGTTCCTCCAGCGCGGCTACGACCAGGTGGTGCACGACGTCGCCATCCAGCGCCTGCCGGTGCGCTTCGCCATCGACCGGGCCGGGCTCGTCGGCGCCGACGGCCCGACCCATGCCGGCGCCTTCGACGTCGCCTTCCTCGCCAACCTGCCCGGTTTCGTGGTCATGGCCGCCGCCGACGAGGCGGAGCTCGTCCACATGGTCGCGACCGCCGCCGCCATCGACGACCGCCCCTCGGCCTTCCGCTTCCCCCGCGGCGACGGCGTCGGCGTCGAGATGCCCGAGCGCGGCCGCCCCTTCGAGATCGGGCGCGGCCGGGTGGTGCGCGAGGGGTCGCGGGTGGCGATCCTCTCCTTCGGCGCCCGCCTCGCCGAGGTGCTCAAGGCAGCCGAGTCGCTTGCGGCCCGGGGGCTGGCGCCGACGGTGGCGGACGCCCGCTTCGCGAAGCCCCTCGACCGCGACCTGATCCTGCGCCTCGCCCGCGGGCACGAGGCGCTGATCACCATCGAGGAGGGCGCCATCGGCGGCTTCGGCAGCCATGTCGCGCAGTTGCTGGCGGAGGCGGGCGTCTTCGACCGGGGCCTGAAGTTCCGCTCGATGGTCCTGCCCGACACCTTCATCGACCACGACAGCCCGGCGAAGATGTACGCGAGCGCCGCGATGAATGCCGAGCACGTCGAGGCGAAGGTGCTGGGGGTGCTGGGGGTGGCGCAAGTGGGGGCGCGGCGGGCCTGAGCCCCGCGAAGCGC
The DNA here is from genome assembly GCF_017995835.1 of Amaricoccus sp. Lineage (GTDB taxonomy): Bacteria > Pseudomonadota > Alphaproteobacteria > Rhodobacterales > Rhodobacteraceae > Amaricoccus. The sequence continues at coordinate 3,538 of NZ_JAGOID010000022.1, read as the reverse complement.
CTCGCTCCGCCAGGCAGGGCTACTCGCCGGGCCGGCTCACTCCGCCCACAACGCCGAGAGCGGAAACGCGATGGCCTCGAACGGCGGACAGCGCACCTCGTCGTCGTCCGCCGGGGTGGCGGCCAGGGTCCACGCCCCGGCGCGGTTCTCGAAGACTTCCAGCGTGCGCGCCTCGGGGTCGAGGTGCCACAGCCAAGCGACCCCGCTCGCCCCGTAGATTGCCCGCTTCTCCGTCGTATCGAAACGGCGCGTCCGTGGGCTCAGGATCTCGCAGATCCAGTCCGGCGCGAGGTCGATCGCCGCCGTGTCGGGAAACTCCGGCATCCGCTCCCGCCGCCAGCCGCACAGGTCGGGGACGAGTACGTCCTCGCCGAGATGCAACTCCGGCTCGATCAGCAGCCACCACCCGCCCGGTCCGCCACGTCCGAACCGGAACGGATCGTCGAGCCGGCCCGCCAACCCGACCGCCGCGAGCGAATGCCGGGCCGAGGGCCGCGGATGCAGGTGCAGCCGGCCACTGGCGATCTCCGCCACCATCGTCGGCGGGGCATCGAGCACGTCCTGATAGGTCGCGGGCCGCTCCCGCCGGGCCATCTCGTTCATCGCGGCAGCATACCCCGGACGCCCCTCCAAAGCAAAAGGCCCGGGCGTCGCCGCCCGGGCCCCTTTGCTGCGGTCGCCGCCGTCACTCGGCGGTCAGGAGCGGCGGGCGCTTGGAGGTGATGCGCGGCGCCTCGGCGGATTCGATGGCGAGCTTCAGTTCGCCGTCGACCACCGTCACCCGCACCAGACCGCCCTTGGTCAGCTTGCCGAACAGCAGTTCCTCGGCCAGCGGCTTCTTGACGTTCTCCTGGATCACCCGGCCAAGCGGCCGCGCGCCCATCTTGTCGTCGTAGCCCTTCTCCGCCAGCCAGTCCGCCGCTTCCGGCGTCAGCTCGATCTGGACGTTGCGGTCGAGGAGCTGCGCCTCGAGCTGGAGCACGAACTTCTCCACCACCTGAAGGATCACCTCGCGCGGCAGCGGCGCGAAGCTGATGACGGCGTCGAGCCGGTTGCGGAACTCCGGCGTGAACAGCCGCTCGACCGCGGCCGAATCCTCGCCCTCGCGCCGCGACCGTCCGAAGCCCATCGCTTCCCGGGCCTGCTCGGCGGCGCCGGCGTTCGAGGTCATGATCAGCACGACGTTGCGGAAATCCACGGTCCGGCCGTTGTGGTCGGTCAGCTTGCCGTGGTCCATCACCTGGAGAAGGATGTTGTAGACGTCCGGGTGCGCCTTCTCCATCTCGTCGAGGAGCAGCACGCAATGCGGGTGCTGGTCGACGCCGTCGGTGAGCAAGCCCCCCTGGTCGAAGCCCACATAGCCCGGAGGCGCGCCGATCAGCCGGCTGACCGTGTGCTTTTCCATGTATTCCGACATGTCGAAGCGCAGCAGATGCACACCGAGCTTGTCGGCGAGCTGCTTCGCCACCTCGGTCTTGCCGACGCCGGTGGGGCCGGTGAACAGGTAGTTGCCGATCGGTTTCTCCGGCTCGCGCAGGCCCGCCCGGCTCAGCTTGATCGCCGAGGCGAGGGCCTCGATCGCCTTGTCCTGGCCGAACACCACCCGCTTCAGCGTGGTGTCGAGATCCTTCAGCACCTCGGCGTCGTCCTTGGAAACGCTCTTCGGCGGGATGCGGGCGATCTTGGCCACGACGGCCTCGATCTCCTTCGAGGTGATGGTCTTGCGCCGCCGGCTCTCGGGCAGCAGGTGCTGCGCGGCGCCGGCCTCGTCGATCACGTCGATCGCCTTGTCGGGCAGCTTGCGGTCGTGGATGTAGCGCGCGCTCAGGTCCACCGCCGAGCGGATGGCGTCCTGGGTGTAGCGCACGTCGTGATGGTCCTCGAAATAGGGCTTCAGCCCCTTGAGGATCTTGAAGGCGTCCTCGACCGAGGGCTCGTTAACGTCGATCTTCTGGAAGCGCCGCGCCAGCGCGCGGTCCTTCTCGAAGTGCTGGCGATACTCCTTGTAGGTGGTCGAGCCCATGCAGCGCAGCGTGCCCGACTGGAGCGCCGGCTTCAGCAGGTTCGAGGCGTCCATCGCGCCTCCGCTCGTCGCGCCCGCGCCGATCACCGTGTGGATCTCGTCGATGAAGAGGATCGCGTTCGGGTGGTTCTCCAGCTCCTTCATCACCGCCTTGAGCCGCTCCTCGAAGTCGCCGCGATAGCGGGTGCCGGCGAGGAGCGCGCCCATGTCGAGCGCGAAGATGGTGGTGTCGGCGAGCACGCCCGGCGTCTCGCCGTCGACGATCTTGCGCGCCAGCCCCTCGGCGATGGCGGTCTTGCCGACGCCCGGGTCGCCGACGAGGAGCGGGTTGTTCTTGCGCCGCCGGCACAGGACCTGGATGCAGCGTTCGACCTCGAGGTCGCGGCCGATCAGCGGGTCGACCTGGCCCTTGCGGGCCTTCTCGTTCAGGTCGACGCAGTATTTCTGCAGCGCCGTCTCCTCGCCTTCCTTGGCGGCGGCGGTCGACTGCTGCTTCTGCTCCGGCGCGGGTTCCGCGCCCTTCACCGGCCGGTTCTCGCCGTAGGACGGATCCTTGGCGACGCCGTGGCTGATGTAGTTGACCGCGTCGTAGCGGGTCATGTCCTGCTCCTGCAGGAAGTAGGCGGCGTGGCTCTCGCGCTCGGCGAAGATAGCGACGAGCACGTTCGCCCCGGTCACCTCCGACCGGCCGGAACTCTGGACGTGGATCGCGGCGCGCTGGATCACCCGCTGGAACCCGGTGGTGGGCGCCGCCTCCGAGCCGTCGACGTCGGAGATGAGCGCGTCGAGTTCCTCGTCGAGGAACGCCACGATGTTCTTTCGCAGCTTCTCGATGTCGACGCCGCAGGCACGCATGACCTTGGCGGCCTCGGGCTCGTCGAGAAGGGCGAGCAGGAGATGCTCCAGCGTCGCGAGTTCGTGCTTGCGCTGGTTCGCATGCCCGAGCGCGTTGTGGATGGCGGCTTCTAAGGTACTCGAGAAAGAGGGCATAATCCACGTCCTTCCGGTCTGAAACCCGCCAGCAACCACCGCCGGCGCGGGCAAGTGACCTCGAGCCTTACCCGCCGTCCCTTAAACTTCGGTTCTGCCCACCATCCTTCAAGGGCCGCTGACGAAGATTATGCCCACGCCGTGGGCAAAGGGCAAAACACTTATTCCGCAAGGTTACCGAGTGTCACGTTCTGGTCACGCGCCGGACACCGGAAACGCCTTCCTGCCCGAGGCTGCGGCAGAGAACAAACGCAACAGCCGGGATGGCTGGAGGTGGGCCACATATCGGCGTCCTGGCGCGCCTGCGCAAGGGGCGTCATACCGGCGGGCTCATGAAACGACTCGCGGGCGCTTTTTGGCCTTTGACGCTTTTATCGTTTTTACTCAGGTAGTTACCATATCTATCAGTAACCGGGGCAAAAAGGTGGGCGGTTGTGTCGATAGGGGATCCACAAGCGCAGGGATTTCTGAATCCATGCGGGCATGGCAGGAGCCCCACCAGATATCGATGACTTGAACCTGGCG
>NZ_JAGOID010000210.1 GCF_017995835.1 Amaricoccus sp. | reverse complement strand
GCGCCCGGCGGGGGATGCATCGGCGGTGCGCCCGGCGGGGGATGCATCGGCGGGGGATGCATCGGCGGGGGATGCATCGGCCGGGTCATCCGCGCCACCTCGCCGGCCAGCACGTCGGCCGCCGCGGGGGCGTCGCCGGACGCGGCCAGGACCGCGCCGTCGGGGCCGAGCACCGCCACCCGTCGCAGCCCCTGGGCGGCGAGCGCGGGCTGGGACTCGACCAGCCGCCTGGGCCGCGGGAACCCGGGCCGGGCGGGGTCTGGTGGGGTCGCCTCGCGCAGGGCGAGGAACAGGCGCTCGCCCTCGCCCTCGATGAGCGCCTCGATGAGCGCCATGTCGCCGCGGTAGCTCGACACGGAGGTGCCGACCAGGAGCCCGGCGAGGGCGACGATGACGGCGAGGAAGCCGGCCTCGTGGACGTGGTTGCGCCACGGCATCAGCGGCGCGAGTGTATCCTGGTCAGTCATCCGGGTGATGGCCGACAAGCGAATCGTGTGCCGTGGGCCGCGCTGCATGGATCTCGCGCAGTTGCCCGCGGTCGTTCGGCGCTCGGCGGGTCCTGCCGGCGGAGCCCGCCGACCGGGCTCAGCCGGGCCGCCGCGCGTGGCGGCGCGCCGGCTTCAGCACTTTTGCCACTGCCAGTGGAGGGTCTTCTGGAACTTCCCGTCGGTGTCGGTCGTGTTGAAGATGGCGTTCCCCTCGGGGTTGGCGACGGCGTTGAGGTTCAGGCTGGTGTTGATGCCGAAGATCGCCGAGGCCCCGCAGGGCGACCACACCACCGACTCCAGGGCGAGGACGTCGGTGAAGTCGTAGAAGTCGTCGAAGGGGCCCTTGAGCTCGGTGTGGAACTTGGCCCCGAGCGGGACGCCGGCGAAGATGTAGCTCGAGGTCTGGCGGCCCTTGATGCCCTTCTCGAGGAAGGCGTAGCCGCGCGTGTTCACGGTCGCGAGGCTGACCTGCCAGCCGCCAGGGATGTGGAGCTTGACGGCCGCCTGGCAATTGGTGGCCTTGACGGCCGGGCCGGGCGGGTTCTCGAGCAGCATCTTGTCGTAGATGATGATGAAGCTCTTGCGGTCGTCGGAGATCAGCGTGGAGACCGAGTCGGGGGTCAAGCAGCCCTTGCCGCCGGTCGCGATCTCCTCGATGTAGACATCATTCGGATCGGGCGCCTCCTCGGCCTCCGGCGCCTCGACGACGTCGCCGTTCTCCACGGCGACGGTGGCGACCGCGGCGACCGCATGGTTCGGGGCGTCGCAGCCGGCGGACCCGACCAGGCACCACGACGCCGCGGCGAGCACCGCCGCAGGTCCTGACATGTGTAGATTCGACATGATCGTACTTCCTTTCATCACTCGGTCAGTGATGTGGATCAATATGGCCCAGGGTCTGGCGCTGCCCAGCGTCGCCGTCGATTAATCCGCCGATTTAAGCCGCGTCGGCCGCTCACCCTGTTATGTACGCGCATTCGATCGGCCGCGCGGGCGGCCGGCGAGGAGGGCGGAGCGCCGCGATCCGCCGCTGGCGCCCGCGAGGCGGGCCGTCAGGGCGCTTGCCGACATTCGGCGCGGTGATAGCCTGGAATGCGATGTCGACCGATCAGGATCATCTCACTACATTCGCGGCCGCGACCTCTGCGCTGCTCGCCGCGCTCTTCGCGTCGGCGTGCGAGGATCCGGACGGGCTCGCCGATCACGACGAAGCGCCCGCGGCGGACGGCGAGGGGCAGCCCGGGCGCGAGCGGGCCTCCGCGCCCGATCCGCGGGCGGCGCCGGCCCCGGAGGGCTTCGCCGTCGAGGGCGTCGTGACCGGCGGCGCGGGCTGTCCGGAGCCCGCCTCGGTCGCCGCGCAGGTCTCGGCCGACCACCAGAGCCTGCGCCTGAGCTTCGCGCCGATGACCCTCAAGAACCCGCCGGGTCCGGCCGTCAAGACCACGAACTGCCAGGCGGCCATCAAGCTGAAGATCCCCGCCGGCTGGCGCTTCGCGATCAGGACCCTGAGCACGCGCGGCTTCGCCTCCCTGGATCAAGGCGTCACCGCGCGCCAGACCTCGAGCTACACGCTCGCCGGCGCCCCCGTCGGGGTCAAGCTGCACACCGACATCGAGGGGCCGCACGACGACTTCTTCGCGGCCACGCATTTCGTCTCGCCGGCGTCGGCGGTGTGGTCCGCGTGCGGCGGGTCTTCGATCTTCTCCGTCAACACCAGCCTGATCCTCAACGCCGTCGCCGAGCCCGGGGGGCACGCGTCGTTCAGCGTGATCGACCAGCGGATCGTCGCGTGGCAGTGGCAGCAGTGCTGAATTGACGACGAGGGCGACGGGCGGCCTCCGCCGTCCATCGCCCTCGCTCCGCTCCGGTGACGCGAGCGTCAGCCGCCGCGCATCTTGGCGTTCTTGGCGTCCGTGTTGGGCGCGACGACCCGACGGGCCTCACGGACCACCTCGGGCTCGGCGCCGCGGGTGCCGCGGATCTGGTACTGGTGACCGTTGAGGCCGGCCGGCTTCTGGAGCAGGATCACCGGGGTCAGGCCGGCGACGCCGGT
>NZ_JAGOID010000108.1 GCF_017995835.1 Amaricoccus sp. | reverse complement strand
CGATGTAGTAGATCATCTCCGAGATATGGGTGGTGTGGTCGCCGATGCGCTCGAGGTTCTTGGCGAGGAAGAGCAGATGCGCGCCGACGCCGATCAGGCGGCTGTCCTCGACCATGTAGGTGACGAGCTCGCGGAAGATCGCGTTGTACATCTCGTCGATCTCGTAGTCCTGATTCCAGATCTGGACCGCGACGTCGATGTCGCGTGCGGCGTGAGCGTTCAGCACGTCGGAGAGTTGCGCGAGCGTCGCCCGGCCCATGCGCACGATCGAGTTGGTGAGCTTGACCGTCCGCGTCGACGAGAGCGGGATCGCCCGCTTGGCGATGCTCTTGGCGAGGTCGCCGATCCGCTCCAGCGTGTTGGCGATCTTCAGCGCCGAGATCAGCACGCGCAGGTCGGCCGCCATCGGCTGGCGCAGCGCGATCACCTTGACGATCTGCTCCTCGAGGGCGCTTTCCAGCGCGTCGAGCGCCCGGTCGCGCTCGATCACCTCGCGCGCGAGCCGCGGGTCGCGATTCTGCACGGATTCGAGGGATTTGGACAGCAGCTCCTCGCAGAGCCCGCCCATCTCGGAGATCCGTGCCTGCACCTGGACGAGATCCTCGTCGAAGCTGGAGACGATATGCGCCATGTGACGTCCAACCCGCGGGCGCGCCGCGGACCCTCCTGTTTCCTGTCGCCAGTATATGACGGGCGGCGACACGAGTATTGCGGTTCTGCGACGGTTTTGTGAACCTCGGGCTTTGGGAAGCCGCTTGCGTCAGGCGCTCGCTTCCTCGGCCCTGGGCAGCCAGACCGTGAAGGCGGAGCCCTTTCCCTCGGTGGAGGCGATCTCGATCCGGCCGCGGTGGCGGTTCAGGATATGCTTGACGATCGCGAGGCCGAGGCCGGTCCCGCCCTTGGCGCGGCTCGACGCGGCGTTGACGCGATAGAAGCGCTCGGTCAGCCGTTGCAGGTGCTCGCGCGGTATGCCGGGGCCGTCGTCGGCAATGGTCACGCCGTGCCGCCCCGGCTGGGCGGGGCTGGGCTCGGCGACGAGCACGCGGACCCGGCTGCCCGGTCCGGCATATTTCATAGCGTTGTCGACGAGGTTGGCGAAGACCTGCGCGAGCTGGTCGCGGTCGCCGAGGACGAAGGCGTCCTCGGCCGGCAGCCTGACTTCGAGCGACACTCCCTCGCGTTCGGCGAGGGGGACCATCGCGGCGGCGGTCTCTCCGGCGATGGCGGTCAGCGAGACCCGCTCGGCGGGGCGGAGGTGCTCGCTCATCTCGATGCGGGAGAGCGACATCAGGTCGTCGACGAGCCGCCGCATCCGCCCGGCCTCGCGCGCCATGATGGCGAGGAACTTCTCGCGCGCCGCCGGATCCTCCTTCGCGTGGTTCTGCAGGGTCTCGATGTAGCCGAGCACCGAGGCGAGCGGGGTGCGCAGCTCGTGGCTGGCGTTGGCGATGAAGTCGGTGCGCAGCGCCTCGAGCCGGCGCGCCTCGGTGCGGTCCTCGACGAGCGCGAGCGCGTGCGGCTCGCGGCCGAAGCCGGCCTCCGGCGGCAGGAGGCCGACCCGCGCCTCGAAGACCCGCTCCGCCGCGCCGTGGCGGGCCGCGAATTCGAGGCTGCGCTCGCCGCCGTCCGCGAACGTCGCGGCGACCGCCTCGACGAAGGCGGGCGCCCGGATATGGCTCGCGAAATGCGTCCCGTCCTGGAGACGGGGCAGGCTGCGCAGCGCCGCGGGGTTGGCGTAGGCGATGCGTCCGGTCCGGCCGATCACCAGGAGCGGCGACGGAATCGTGGCGATGAGAGCGCGCACGGGCGTCGGCGCGGCGCCGCCGGTCGCTCCGCCGCCCGGCGCGAGGGCAAGGTCGTCGCCGTGGCCGGGGCGGGGACGGCGGAGCACGGCGCCGAGCCCGACACCGGTGGCCGCGCCGAAGGCGAGGGCCGCGGCGGGGCCGAGCGCGAGCGCGGCGGCGAGGGCGCTTGTCACTCCCACCACGGCCGCGGACAGCGCGAGGTCGCGCCGGTTCGGCATGCTTCCTCCGCACCGCTTCGAGGCGGGGCATCCCTTAGCAGGCGACCGGCCGGGCCGGAAGCGGGATTGCTTCGGCCGGAACGATGCCTACCTTTCCAGTGAAGACCGGAATCGAGAGGCCATGATCCGCTACGCCCTACGTTGCGCCGAGGGACACAGCTTCGACAGCTGGTTCGCGTCCGGCGCGGAGTTGGACAGGTTGCAGGGAGCCGCGCTGCTGAGTTGCGCGGTCTGCGGCGATGCGCGGGTCGAGAAGGATCTGATGGCCCCGCGGGTGCGCACGGCCGGGGGCGAACTCACGGGTCCGGCGTCGGCGTCCGAGCAGGCGCTCGCCGAGCTGCGCCGGCGGGTCGAGGCGACGTCGGAGAACGTCGGTCGCGACTTCCCCGACGAGGCGCGGCGCATCCATGCCGGCGAGGCGGAGGCTCGTCCGATCATCGGCGAGGCCCGCCCCTCGGAGGCGCGCGCGCTGATCGACGAGGGGATTCCGATCGCGCAGCTTCCCTGGAGTCGCGACCGCAAGACGAACTGATCTTCGAACGCCGGCGTTCCCACCGGGCGAGCCGGGAGAGGATGTCTACTCCATCGCCGCCGCGGCGGCGGCGTCCGGGGCGGCATGGCGCGGCTTGCGCATGAAGGCGAGGAGCGGGATCACCGCGAGCGTCACCCACATCATCAGCTTGAAGTCGTCGATGTTGGAGACGAAGACCGCCTGCGCCTGGATGCGGGCGTTCAGCACCTCGATGCTCGTCGTCAGATCGAGGCCGAGGGCGTTCACCTGATCCACGAGCGGGCTGAACTCGGTCAGCTTCGCCGTCATCTCCGCCCGGTTGACGATGATGTTGCGGGTAAGCTCCGAGGCGACGACGGAGATCCCGACCGAGGAGCCGATGTTGCGCACCAGGCTGAAGAGCGCCGCCGCGTCGGCGCGGAACCGCGGTTCGAGCGTCGCGAAGGCGATCGTCGAGAGCGGCACGAAGACGAGCCCGAGCCCGAGCCCCTGCACCACGCCCGAGACGACGACGGGGCGCGCGTCCATCAGCGGCGAGAACCGGGTCATCTGCCAGAGCGACAGCACGGTCAGCGACAGCCCGGCCAGGATCAGGAGGCGCGGGTCGACCTTGCCGACGATCCGCCCGACCACGATCATCGAGATCATCGTCCCGACGCCCCGCGGCGCGAGAACCATGCCGGTGGTGACGACCGGGTAGCCCATCACCCCCTGCAGGAGCGGCGGCAGGAGCGCGAGGCCGGACAGCAGGATGACGCCGACCATGAAGATCATCGCGAGCGCCGTGACGAAGTTCGCGTCGCGGAAGATGTGGGTGTCGATGAAGGCATGCTCCCGCCCCGTGACGTGCAGGACGAAGGCCCAGAGGCCCGAGAGCGTCAGGCCGAGGTAGATCCAGATCTCCGGCGCGTCGAACCAGCCGACCTGCTCGCCACGGTCGAGCATCAGCTGGAGCGCGCCGATTGCGATCGTCAGCATCGCGAAGCCGAAGAAATCGAAGCTCCGCCGCCGCCGCTCGGAGCGAGGCAGGAACATGACGAGGCCGACGAGGGCGAGCAGTCCGACCGGAAGGTTCACATAGAAGACGAAGCGCCAGTCGAAGCTGTCGGTCAGCCATCCGCCGAGCGTCGGCCCGATGATCGGCCCGACCATGATCCCGGCGCCCCAGATCGCCATCGCCTTGCCGTGGTCCTCGCGGCTATTGATGTTGAGCAGCACCGTCTGTGACAGCGGCACCAGCGCGGCGCCGAACAGGCCCTGGAGGATGCGGAAGAGGATCATCTCCCCCAGACTCGTCGCGAGGCCGCAGGCCATCGACGCGACCACGAAGCCCGCCGTCGAGGCGATGAACAGCTCGCGCAGTCCGATCCGGTCGGAGAGCCAGCCCGTGACCGGCGTCATGATCGCCGCGGCGACGATATAGGAGGTGAGCACCCAGGTGATCTGGTCCTGCGCCGCCCCGAGCGAGCCCTGCATCGAGGGCAGCGCCACGTTCGCGATCGTGGTGTCGAGCACCTGCATGATCGTCGCGAGCATGATCGAGACGGTGATCAGCCCCTTGTGCGCGACCCCCGGGCGGGCGCCCGGCGTCGCTGCGGCGGCGCTCATGGCGCGGCCGGGACCGGCGTGGAGGCCACCGCCGGGTCGGCGAGGCCGACCGCCGCGAGGATGGAGCGGACCGGCGCCGGCAGACCCCGGGCGTGGCCGGTGTCGATCTCGACGAGCGCGCTCATGCCGGTGCGCAGCGGCGGCAGGTCCTGCCCGGGCTCGAGCCGGATGCGCAGCGGCACCCGCTGCACGACCTTGACCCAGTTGCCGCTGGCGTTCTGCGCCGGGATCAGCGCGAATTCCGAGCCGGTGCCGGCGCCGATGGAATCGACCGCGCCCAGAAGCGGGCGGTCGCCCCAGGCGTCGATGCGGACCTCGACCGGCTGGTCCGGCGCGATGTGGGCGAGGTCGGTTTCCTTGAAGTTCGCCTCGATCCAGGTGTGGCCGGTCGCGACCAGCGCCATCACCGCCGTCGCCGGCGTGACGTACTGGCCGGCCTGCAGCCGCACCGTCTGCGCGGCGACGCCCGCCGTCGGGGCGGTGATCACCGTATGCGCGAGGTCGAGTTCCGCCGCGTGCAGCGCGGCCAGGGCCTGCAACACCGCCGGGTGCCTGTCGGTGGGGATTTCCGGGTCGCCCGCCAGCGCGGCGCGGGCGCTCACCACCCGGCTCTGCGCCGCGGCGAGCGCGCCGCGGGCCTCCTGAAGCGCAAGCGCGCTTTCGTCCGCCGCCGCCTGCGCGACCACCCCGGACTTCAGCAGCGACTGCTGCCGCTCGTCGCGGGTCTCGGCCGTGGCGAGCGCCTCGCCGGCGGTCCCGGCTTCGGAGCTCGCCTGAGCGAAGGCGGCCTTGAGCCGCTCGACATCGAGCCGCGCCGTCTCCAGCCGGGCCGCGGCCTCCTCGACCGCGTTGCGGTAGGTGGCGTCGTCGATGACGAAGAGCGTCTGTCCGGCGACGACCGGCTGGTTCTCGGCGACGAGCGCGCGGGCGATCTGGCCGCTGACCTGCGGCAGCACCGAGATGCGGTCCTGCTTCACGTAGGCGTCCTCGGTCGAGACGAAGCGACCGCCGGAGACCCAGACGTAGCCGCCGCCGACCGCCAGCGTCAGCGGCAGCGCCGCGATCAGCAGGTTCCGGCGCAGGCGGCCGGGACGCGGCGGCGTCTCCGGAACGGCCGCGTCGGGGGCAGGGGCTGCCGGCAGCGGCTCGGCCTCGGCGACGGCGCGGCGGTCCGGGCGGGCGTTCATGCGATCCTCTCCGCCGCAAGGTCGCCGGCGGGCGCGGCGCCGGGGGCGTCCTCGGCTCCGGTGAGGTTGCTGGCGATGGTCTCGAGCGCGATCCGGAGCGCGACGCGCTCGGGCTCGGACAGGCCGGCGAGGGCCTGCTCGTAGATGACCGCCGCCCGCTCGCGCATGGGCAGCATCATCGCGCGGCTCTTCTCGGTGGTGTAGAGCCGCCGCGCCCGCCGGTCGCTCGGGTCGGGCCGGCGCTCGACGAATCCCGCGGCCTCCATGCGGTCGATATGGCGACTGACCGTCATCGGCTCGAGATCGAGCAGCGATGCGAGCGCGGCCTGACCGATCCCCTCCGCCTTGGAAAGGCGGCCGAGAATCTGGAGCTGGGCCATGGTCATGGGCAGGTCGCGGCTCGCCTGCTCGAAACGCCGGCGCAGGAGCCGCGAGGCGTCGGACAGCAGAAAGCCGAGGGGCGGATGGGCCGGGTTCATGGCGGTAGATATAATAAGCCGGAATATTATATTCAAGGGTGATCGGGCCCGTCCGGCGTCAACTCCGCTCGGTGTCGAGCCAGATCGTGACCGGCCCGTCGTTAACCAGTTCGACACTCATTTTCGCGCCGAACACCCCGAGGGCGACGTTCACGCCCCGCGCGCGCACCGCCTCGGCAAAAAGATCGACCAGCCGGCGGCCGTCCTCCGGGCTCGCAGCCGCGGAGAATCCGGGCCGGTTTCCCCGCGTCTCCGCTGCCAGGGTGAACTGGCTGACGACCAGCGCAGCGCCGCCCGTGTCGCGCAGCGAGTGGTTCATCCGGCCTGCCTCGTCGCGGAAGATGCGAAGGTCGACCGTCTTGCGCGCCAGCCTTTCCGCCTCAGCGGGGCTGTCTCCGCGCATTGCGCACAGGAAAACCAGCACTCCCGGGCCGATCTCGCCGACTATTCTGCCCTCGACGTGCACGCGGGCGAACGCCGCGCGCTGGATCAGGGCGCGCATCGCATACTCGCGAAACGTGGGCAGGTCATGGGGAGGCCTCCGCGTTCCCTCCCTCTCTAGCAGGTCCACTCATGCGACCACGAGCGGTTCCGTTCCCGGGGGCGGGGCGGACGGGTTGCGCCTTTTGCGATTGCGGTCTTCGCGTCATCTCACCTAAAAAGTTAATAAAAAAACAGCGTTGACAGATTATTTCGTCCAATCCATCTTCCGGCGCAGGGGTGGACCACAAATAAGTTAACATATGGCCTCCTCACGTCCGTAACGCCGCTTCTGGCGTCTGGCAGTGTTCCTGCCGGATGTCCGGAGTTGTCAGTAAACCAGCACCGTGCGCGCATCGATACGCGCACGACAGGGAAATATTGGTCCGAGGGGGATCTCTTACCATGGCGACGCCGATCCAGACCTACTACGTGCCGATGCGCGAATCCGACCTGATCCTCGATTTCGAGGGGATCAACAGCGGACAAGTCGATAGCAGCGATAATGGCTACATTCGCACGCTGATCGCCATCGCGGTAGCGGCGCCCGGCACGGTGATCTGGTACGACCACTGGGAGGACGGCTACGACCTCGACTACGTCAACGCGCCCGGCTCCTCGACGTCGGTCTGGGGTGACGGCATCGCCGCCAACAACTTCCCCGGCGCCAGCAGCGGCCTCTCCGGATTCGTGACCGGTCTGCCCGCCGGCGACGTCTTCGCCGGCGGCGAGTCGATCATCCTCGAGAACCCGGTCAAGCTGGGGGACATCGGCACGACGTTCGCCTTCGACGGCGGCGACCGGATCGTCGTGTCGTTCCCCGTCACCGTGGTGCGCGCGGCCTACCCGACGAACAACGGCGCGACCAACGGCACGCCCGGCTCGCTCCTCGCCGGAGACACCGAGGTCTTCGCCACCGACCGCTACGGCACGACCTTCGTCGCCCCGGTGGGCGAGAACACGGGCATCTTTAACTTTAACGACACCGATCCGTTCGAGCTCACCTCGATCCACGTCATGGCGTCCGTGGACAACACCGAGGTCTTCCTCAACTCGGTCTCCCAGGGCTTCATCGACGCCGGCGAGTCGATCCGTCTGACCGACATCGACCAGGGCGACGTGATCACCGCCACGAACGCGGTGCAGGCCAACATCTTCACCGGCGACGTCGGCTCGAGCTACGAGTCGCGCTCCTACGCGCTGTCGCCGCGCGACCAGTGGAGCGACGACTACTACACGCCCGTGTTCGGAAGCATCGGCGGGAACGCGACGCGCGTCTGGCTCTACAACCCGAACAACGTCGCGATCGAAGTGACCATGAGCGTCGCGGGCAACCCCACTGCCCAGATCATCAACATCCCGGCAGGCGGGTCCGTTCTCTCGAACGGCGTCCCGAACAACTCCGGCGCGCGTTTCCACACCACGAACGCCAACGGTACGGACGGCGACTTCTACGCCATCACCCAGACCGACACCACCGGCGCCGGCGAGACGTACGACTGGGGCCATCCGCTGATCCCGGCGGACCAGCTCACCTCGCAGGCGCTGGTCGGCCTCGGCTACGGCAACACCCCGAACAGCAGCGCCGTCCCGAGCTACAGCGTGGTCTGGGTCACCGCGACCCAGAACGCAACGCTCTTCGTCGACTTCGACGGCAACGGCACGGCCGACCGCACCATCGCGGTGAACGCCCTGCAGGGCGTGAAGATCGCGGACAACGGGGCCGGTTCCGAGAACGACCAGAACATGTCGGGCGCCACGATCTGGGCGACCGACGCGAACGGCGACCCGGTCGACATCGCCGTCGCCTGGGGCCAGGATCCGGCGGTCGTCAACAATCAGCCGAACTCCCTCGACATGGGCTCGGCCGTGCTGCCGCTGCCCGAGCTGACTGCCGGCAAGTCGGTCGCGCTCGCCGCCAACGGCGACAAGGACGGCGACGGCCAGGTCGACCCCGGTGACGTGCTGGAATGGACGATCACCATCCTGAACTTCGGCCGGGTCGACGTGGCCGCCGGCGGGTTCAACATCGTCGACCCGATCACCGGCGCCAACATCTTCAACGTCTCTGACTACGTCGCGGGCTCGACGGTCTACACCTACAACAACGGCACCAATTTCGAAGCGATTGCGGACGATGGCGGGTTCCCGCTCGACGGTGCGGGCTTCACCAACACCAACGCGATCTCCGGCCGGGTCGGCGCCAACCCGGGCGAGACCCAGACCATCAAGTTCAAGACCATCGTGAAGGACTTCGCCGACCTTCCCGATCTCACCACTTCCGTCATCAACACCGGCGCGCTCCGCGTCGGCGGCGAGGAGGTGATCCGCTTCGACGCCAACGCGCCGATCCGCTACGAGGCGAAGATCGACATCGAGAAGTTCACCAACGGCGTTGACGCGGACACCCCGACGGGTCCGTTCATCACCCCGGGCGACCCGGTCACCTGGACCTACCACGTCTCGATCCCGGACCCGGGCGCGGGCACGACCTTCCTCAAGGACATCGTCGTCACCGACAGCGAGTCGGGCGTGACGCCGGTCTACGACTCGGGCGACGACGGCGACGGCATCCTCGAATACGGCGAGACCTGGGTCTACAAGGCGACCGGCGTCGCGGTCGCCGGCCAGTACGCCAACACCGGCACGGCGACCGGCACCGCCTCATACGCCAACGGCGCCACCGTCGCCGACGTGGCGAACCCCGTCGACACCGACGACAGCCACTACTTCGGCGCCGTCCTTGGCGTCCAAATCGAGAAGACGGCGAGCGTGGCGAGCGTGTCGGCGCCGGGGACCGTGACCTACAGCTACGAGGTGACGAACACCGGCAACGCGGCGCTGTCGGAGGTGGTGGTGACCGACGACAACGCGACGCCGGGCGCGGGCGACGACTTCAGCCCCGACTTCGTCGGCGGCGACACCGACGGCGACGGCAAGCTCGACGTCGGCGAGACCTGGACCTACCAGGAGACGGTGGCGATCAGCCAGGCGCAGATCGACGCCGGCGCGGCCATCGTCAACGTC
>NZ_JAGOID010000209.1 GCF_017995835.1 Amaricoccus sp. | reverse complement strand
CATCTGATGGAAATCGAAGGCAGAGCAATCGTCGTCAGCGGGGGCGGTTCAGGCATCGGCCGCGCCGCCGTCCTCGCCCTTGCGGGACGAGGTGCTAAGGTGATCGTCGCCGATCTCGACGAGACCGGTGGCCGCCAGACGGTGGATCTGGCCGGCGCGAAGGGCGGTGTTGCCGTTTTCCGCCATTGCGACGTGACCAGGACAGAGGATCTCGCCGGGGCCTTCGCCTGTGCCTTCGAGCACTTTGGCCGTCTCGACGTCGCGTTCAACAATGCCGGCATCGGCGGGGAAGACCTCTTCGCCGACGACCCCGGAGACTGGGCGAAGGTCATCGATATCGACCTGACAGCCGTCATCGATGCTACCCGGATCGCTGTGCGCGAGATGCGGCGCTCCGGCCGGGGCGGGGTCATCATCAATACGGCTTCAATGGGTGGACTGCTGCCCATGGCCGGATCGCCGGTCTATGCCGCGGCGAAGGCGGGCGTCGTCAACTTCACTCGTTCCCTCGCCTACCTGGCCGAGGAAGCGAACATTCGCGTCAACGCCATCTGCCCGTCGTTCACCGATACCCCCCTCGTCCGCCGCAGCGGCGATGAACATGTCGAAGAGATGGGCCGCATGGTCGGCGGGATCCTCCTGCCCGAAGATATCGCGGCCGGTGTGGTGGAGCTGATCGAAGACGACTCCCGTTTCGGCGCCGTCATGCGCGTCACCGTCCGCGGCGGCCGCGACTTCGCCCGCGAAGTCCGCCCCTACTAACGGGTTCCCGCAGCCTCGGGCTCGCCGAACAGGTCGAACGCTGCTTGTGGCGTGCCTGTTCGCGCGGTTACTGTCGAACGGCCGGCAGCGCCCGCAGCACGTGGCGCGACCTCCGGCGCAGGCGCCATGTCTCCCTCGCGGCGCTCTTCCACTCGGCCGGTTGGCAGGCTGATCACCCTCGCCGGTGCGACCGAGTCGAACCGGCGGGGATGGCAGGTGAACAGCAGTACCTGCGTCTCCCGCGCCGCGTCCGCGAGGATCGGCCCCAGCTTCTGCAGTCGAACGGGGTCCGCCCAGCCAAAGACATCGTCCAGCACCACCGGCGCGCCATCGCTGGCGCTCACCAGCGAAGCGCAAGCCAGCCGCGTCAGCACCGAAAGCTGCTCCCTCATGCCCACGCTGAGCTGGCCCACGTCGAGCCACTCTCCGCTCCGCGTTACCCGCATGATCTGCAGCGCTTCTGAAAGCTCAATCCCGAAAGATGGGCCGAACACCCGCTTGCCGAGTCCTTCGATCGCGCGCCGCATCGGGTCCGCGTAATTCTCTCGAGCTTCCTCGCGGCGGCGGGTCATGGTGTCGAACAGCCGTTTCGCCGCGGTCGCTCGGCGCTCGTACGCGCCAAGCTCTTGCGCCGCTTCCATCTGCTGCTGCTCGGCCCCCGATAGAAGGCCGTGCAGCCCCTCGGCGCCCGCGTCGTCGAGGACGCCCACATCTCGAGCACGTTCGTCCCGAGCCTCCTGGAGTCTTCGTTCCACGCCGGCGAGTTCCGTTGCGACCGTTGTCCTGGTGGCCGAGACATCCGGAAGTGCCGCGAGTGCCAGCCTGCCTTCGGCGAGATTCGCCGTCGCCGCGTCGACGGCCGCTCGCGCCGATGCGAGCTCGTCCGCGAGCGGCCGGTCGCCGCGTTCCTGGTCCAGGCGCAGGAGTTCCGCTTCGTGTCGCGCCACATCGGCGGCGACCGACTTCAAGCTGGTACTCAGCTCGAACTGCTGGCGCTCCAGCTGCTCTACGCGGGACCGGGCATCCTGGAGGTCCTGGCTCACCAGCTTCCCGGCCTCCACGGCATCCCGCGCTGCCTGGAGCGCTCGGTCGCGTAAGGTCTTTGCCGTATCGAGAGACTCGGGCACTCCCGCCTGCGCTGCGTCCCGAATTGTGCCGATCGCCGCGCGTTCGCGTTCCAGCTTCTCCCGGAGCGCGTCCGCCGAGAGGTCGCGCAGGTCGGCGCGGATCTGTTCCATCAGGAACTTCCGCCGCTCCTCACTCTTGATCCGCGCGTCCCACGTTTCCCGCGCTTCCTGTGCCGATTCAACTCCGGCCTGGGCGAGGCACTCTTCGAGCGCGGCAGTCGCCGCCGCCAGTGCGCCTTCCAGTTCGCGCGCTGCCGCGCCCGCGGAGATCCGGACGACGATTCCCCCCGGCAGTCTCAGCGTCGACACCCCATGCACCTTGCCGCTGTAGGTGCGGTCCGGTCCGATCTCGGCCTGTTGCCCGTCGACCTCCAGCGCGGTCGCTTCCAGTGCGCTGATCTCGATCGAGGCGCCTTCCGACTCGCGAAGCCCGCGGATTCTTTCGACTTCCCGCTCCGCCCCGGCGATCTCCTGCAGCGCGCGCCGGTCGACCTTGCACCCGTTGAGCCAGCCGATCACCCCGCGCAACTCCGGTTCGTTGCTCTCGATGCGAGCCAGCCGCTCGGACATCTGGGTTACTTGCAGTTCGCGCTCTGAGAGCCGGACAAACTCTTCTGCGCTCGCTGCGGAGCGATTTGCGGCTCCAATCGCCTGCTCGGCCTCGGCC
>NZ_JAGOID010000208.1 GCF_017995835.1 Amaricoccus sp. | reverse complement strand
GCGGTGCGCTGTGCATCTTCTACCTGCTGCTGTTGTCGCTTTCGGAGCGCGCCGGCTTCACCCCCGCCTATCTCGCCGCCGCGGCGGCGACGACCCTGCAGATCGCCCTCTACGCGCGGGCTCTGCTAGGCAATGCGCGGCGCGCTGCGGTCCTCGGCGCGATCCTCACCGCCCTCTACTCCGGGTTGTTCCTGCTCATCGGCCTCGAGGAGACCGCGCTGCTCGTCGGCTCGGTAGCGCTCTTCGTCCTGCTCACGATCGGCATGTGGCTGACGCGTGGCGTAGGCCGCGGGCGCTCCGGCGCGGCGGAGAGCGTCGCGAACAGCCCGCAGCCCGGGTCCTGAGTCAGGGAGCGACGGCCGACCAGCGGCCGGCCGTCGCCTCTTCGAAGTCGTCGGCGAAGAGGTGCGAGCGCTCGATGGCGCCAATATCGGGCAGATCGGGCGCGGCGCCGGCGCCGCCGTCGTTGACGCCAGGCAGCAGGAGCGCCGCACCGACCAGGGGGCTCGCGGCGAGCGGCGTGAAATCGCCGGCCGCGGGATCGGCGAGCGCTGGCGCAACCGAGAGTCCCGACGGCTCCTGCCCTGTCGCACTCTGCAGCGCTGCCAGGGTCGCGTACGACGAGCCCATCCAGTAGGCGAGCCGTCCGGCGGTCGCGCGGAAGAGATCGTCGCGATCGAAGTCGAGGACGACCGGATTCACCTTGTAGATCGCCTCGGCCGGCGCGGCGAAGAGGTTGTTGCGGGCGCGGAGGAAGGTGCTAACGCCGGGATTGAGCAGGGTGAGCGCCGCCGTCCCCGGTGCAGTGGAGAGAAACGTGTTGTGCAACAGCAGCACCGGTCCGACCGGCTCCGGATAGCCGCTGTTGATCTTGAGCGCGCTCGCGAGGTATCCGTCCACTTGGCTGGTGCGGGTGTTGCCGAAATCGTAGGCGACATTGCGCACGATCCAGGTCGGCCCAGGCGAGGCCGGCGCGACGGCGAACGCCATGTGGACGTCCTCGATGGCATTGCCCCACAGCCGGATGTTGGAGCAATAGCCCTCGGGCTCGAAGGCGTCGTCTGTATGCTGCCAGAGGACGTTCTCGTAGAGGTCGGTCTCGTTGGTGATGCCCGCCGGCGGCGCGCTTCCGCCGCAGGGGCCGACGCCGTTGAAGGTGCCGTGGACGAGGTTGCGGCGCACGACGTTGCCGCGCCCGATCTCGTCGGTGAACAGCACGCCGTTGTTCTCGGCCGAGCTCCCCTTCGTCCAGTCCCACGGCCAGGCGAAGATCGACGTGTCCCAGATCTCGTTGTGCTCGATCAGATTGCGCTCGCCGCCCTTCACCCAGACACCGGCGGCGCCGACCTCGTGGATTCGGCACGACCGGACCGCGCAATCCGAGCTGTAGCGCAGGTAGATCCCTTTGCCGTAGTCGCCGGCGCCGTAGTGGCGGAGCTCCAGGTTCTCGATGCGCACGAAGCTCCGTCCGTCGAGAACGATGCCCTCTTCGAGCCGGCCCACCTGCATCGTGTGCGCCGCCGGCGAAGAGTTGTCGCTGAAGCGGACGCGCAGCGTCGTGCCGTCGAAGAAGTAGCCGCCCGGGGCGCCGGTCGGCAGCGCCTGGAGGTCGGCCAGGGTGTCGTAGCGGAAGAGGCGGCCGAGCTCACTGACGACATGGCCGGTCGGAAATCCGAGCGTGCGGGCGTAGACGCCGCCCCCCTCGCCGGTCCACGTCACCCCTTGCGCGATGGCGGCGTCGGCGCCGTCGAGGATCGCGCCCGGCGCGCTGCCGCGGAAGACGATCGGCTGCGCATCCGTACCTGATACCGCGAGCTCGACGCGCTCGCGATAGATCCCCGGAGCGATCCAGATCAGCGTGCCCGGCGCGGCGCGATTCGCTCCCTCCTGGATCGTCGCCAGCGGCTGGCCGAGAGTGCCCGGTCCGCCGTCGTCGCCGCCGGGGGCGACGTAGAAGGTCTGCACGGTCGGCTCGGCGAGGATCGCCGAGCGGGTCGTGAACGTCGTCGTCTGGATCGCCGTTCCAGTTGTCCCATCAGGGTCGGCCAGAGTGACTCTCGCTTCCCAGGTGCCTCCCGGTGCAAGAGAAAAAAGGCTTCCAGTAAAGGTGGTCGTAGAGATGCGGATCAGCGGCTGGGCGGCGCGAAAGCTTGCCGCGCTGACCCTTCTCCATTCGAGCGCCAGGCTCGCGTTCTGGTTGGTGTCGCCGGCGATCGTGGCGACGATGCCGGCGGCGTGGAAGTTGCCGTAGCCGGAAACTCCGACGAGCGTCGCCGCGGTCTGCGCACCTGCCGGCGCGATCGCTCCGCCGCCGAAAAATACGGCTAGGCCGACGGCGAGCGTCGCGTTCCGGCGGTTCATGGTGGCGCCTGCGTTACGGCGCGGCGACCGACCACTCGGAGGTGTTGCCGTCCTCGAAGTGGGCGACGAAGATCATGCCTTTCCACCATTGCAGGAGGCTGCGCAGCGCTTCGGGCGGATTCTGCGGCGCGGTGCTGCCCGGGCTCGACTGGTCGAGGCTGTTGAGTCCGTGACACGAGGTGCAGACGCGGATCTCGCCCGGCTGGAAGGTGAGCC
>NZ_JAGOID010000207.1 GCF_017995835.1 Amaricoccus sp. | reverse complement strand
TGAACGGGCAGGGCGGTCTGTTCGACGTGGTCGTCGCGCGGGATTTCGACGCGACCGCCGAGGTTTTCCTGACCTACGCCGAGCCGCGGGACGGCGGAGCGGCCACCGCGCTGGCCGTGGCGCGGCTCGAGGACGATCGGCTGATGGAGCTTCGGGTGATCTTCCGCCAGGAACCGGCGGCGGCCGGTGGGGTGCATTTCGGCGGTCGCGTGGTCGAGGCGCCGGACGGGACGCTGTTCCTGACGCTGGGCGAGCGCGGGGAGCGCGATACGGCGCGGGCGCTCGACAATCACCGCGGCAAGGTCGTCCGCGTTCGCCGGGACGGGACCCCGCCGCCGGACAATCCCTTCGTGGGCGTGACGGGCGCCCGTCCCGAGATCTGGTCCTATGGCCACCGCAACCCGCAGGGCGCGGCGCTCGGGTCCGATGGGACGCTCTGGCTGGTCGAGCACGGACCGCGCGGCGGCGACGAAGTCAACCGGCCGCAACCAGGCGCGGATTACGGCTGGCCGCTGGTGACCCACGGCGAGGAATATGGCGGGGGCCCGATCGGTATCGGCGCGGAGGCCGAAGGCGTCGAGCCGCCGCTTCATGTCTGGGTGCCGTCGATCGCACCGTCCGGACTCGTGGTCTATTCGGGTCGACTCTGGCCGGACTGGACGGCCAGCCTCTTCACCGGATCGCTCAAATCCGACTTTCTCTCGCGGTTGCCCGGCGCCGATCCCGAGGGAGATCTCGGGGCGGAGGAGCGGCTGTTCGAGGGCGTGTTTACCCGGATCCGGGACGTGCGCGAGGCGCCGGACGGGGCGATCTGGTTCATCGCCGAGGGCGAGGGCGCGGTGTGGCGGGTGACGCCGGCGCCCTGAAACCCCTGCCCCCCGGGCCTCAGGCGCGTTCGATCGCCATGGCGGTCGCCTCGCCGCCGCCGACGCAGAGGGTGGCGACGCCGGTGGTGAGATCGCGGCGTTCGAGCGTGTGCAGGAGGGTGACGAGAAGGCGCGCGCCCGAGGCGCCGATCGGATGGCCGAGGGCGCAGGCGCCGCCATCGGCGTTGACGCGGGTCGGATCGGCGCCGGTACGCGCCATGAAGGCCATCGGCACCACCGCGAAGGCCTCGTTCACCTCCCAGAGATCGACATCGCCGATCGACCAGGCGAGGCGGGCGAGCAACTTCTCGACGGCGGGCGCCGGGGCGGTGGGAAAGTCGGCTGGCGCCTGGGCGTGGGTCGCATGGCCGAGAATGCGCGCGCGGATCCTGACCCCGCGCCGCCGCGCCTCGGACTCGCGCATCAGCGCCAGCGCGGCGGCGCCGTCCGAGATGGCGGCGGCGTTCGCAGCGGTGATCGTGCCATCGGGGCGGAAGGCGGGGGGCAGCGTCGGGATCCGCTCGGGTCGCGCGGCGCGGGGCCGCTCGTCCTCGGCGACCTCGGTCGCACCCCAGCGGCTGGTGACGGCGACGGGCGCGATCTCGGCCGCGAAGGCGCCTGTCGACTGGGCCTCGCGGGCGCGGGCGAGCGAGGTGAGGGCATAGGCGTCCTGCGCCTCGCGCGTGAACTGGAAGGCGGCGGCGCAATCCTCGGCGAAGACGCCCATCAGACGGCCGGGCTCGTAGGCGTCCTCGAGCCCGTCCAGGAACATGTGATCCTGCGCCGTCGCGTGGCCGAGGCGGGCGCCGCCGCGCATGGCCGGCAGGAGATACGGCGCCTTGGACATGCTCTCCATGCCACCGGCCACCACCAGTCCCGGCCCGCCGGCGCGCAGCGCGTCGTGGGCGAGCATCACGGCCTTCATCCCGGAGCCGCACATCTTGTTGATCGTGGTCGCCGGCACATGCGCCGGCAAGCCCGCCCTGAAGCCCGCCTGCCGCGCCGGGGCCTGACCCTGGCCCGCCTGCAGCACGCAGCCCATCAGGAGTTCGTCCACGCCGTCCGGATCGAGCCCGGCGCGGGCGAGAGCGGCGGCGATCGCCGTTCCGCCAAGTTCGGCGGCGGTGGCGGTGGCCAGAGCGCCGCCAAGTCCGCCCATCGGCGTTCGGGCGGCGGCGACGATGACGACGGGGTCGGACATCCCTTCCCTCCGAAAATCAGCCAGGCGCCTCGGAGGCGCCACGCTCGCGATAGGGCGTCGTCCTGTAGAGCGCCCGGTAGCATTTCGAGAAATGCGAGGGCGAAGCGAAGCCGCAGGCGAGCGCCACGTTGATCACGCTCATGTCGGTCTGAAGCAGGAGATTGCGCGCCTTCTTCAGCCTCAACTCCATATAGTATCGCTTGGGGCTGCGGTTAAGGTAGCGCCGGAACAGCCGTTCGAGCTGGCGCGTCGACATGCCGACGTCGCTGGCCAGCAGCGCGGGCGAGATCGGCTCCTCGATATTGTCCTCCATCATCTGGATGACCGTCGAGAGCTTGGGGTGGCGAACGCCGATCCGGGTCGGGATCGACAGGCGCTGCTCGTCCTTGTCGGTGCGGATCTGGGTGTGGATCATCTGGTCGGCGACCATGTTGGCGAGCTCGGCGCCGTGCCGGCGGGCGATGAGCTTCAGCAGGAGGTCGGTCGAGGCGGCGCCGCCGGCTGCGGTGTAGCGGTTCTGGTCGATGACATAGATGTTGGGG
>NZ_JAGOID010000021.1:5140-36217 GCF_017995835.1 Amaricoccus sp. | reverse complement strand
CTGTTGGACTGCGTCTTCAGAGACGACGAATGCCGGGTCCGAACCGAGCATGCCCCGGCCAACTTCACCACCGTCAAACACATCGCCCACAACCTGCTGCGGCGTCATCCAGCCAAACTGTCCATGACAACCAAACGATTGAAGGCCGGATGGAACGAGCAATTCCTCGTCAGCCTTATCTCATGAACCTCAACTCACCCGATTCCCCTGCCCGCGCTCAGCCCGCGCCCCAAGGTGATTCAAGAGACCGCAGGCGGTTTGGGATGACAACCGTAGCGAAGTGGATCTGTCGGGTAGTCACCAGGATGGAGGTGACTTGCGATGATCTCCTCGACGAAGCGGCGAATCCGCCGCCGCACCCCGTCTTCCAGAGGGTCGAAGCCGTCATCGCTGGCCAGTAGCGCGAACCGCGAGGTCTCGGTACGTTCCTTCATGGCGTGATCTCCTTGGCGGCGCCAGCCGCCGATCGCTGCTTCGTCGCACCCGGAGATTACGCCGCCGACCAATTCCCACCACCTCCGCGACACCACCCGCCCGCGCGCTCGCCGATCGTCACCTCGAGGGGGGAGAGGCCGTCGATGGTGGCGACGAGCCTGTCGCCCGGCCCGACCGGGCCGACGCCGTGCGGGGTGCCGGTCAGGATGACGTCGCCGGGCTGGAGTTCGAAATAGGCGGAGAGGCGCGCGACGATCTCGGGCAGCTTCCAGATCAGCAGCGACAGGTCGCTGTCCTGCCGGGTCTCGCCGTTGACCGTCAGCCGGATGCGTCCCGCTGTCATGGGGCCCGAGTCGCGCGTCGGGGTGATGGCGCCGACCGGGAAGGACTGGTCGAAGGACTTGGCGATCTCCCAGGGCTTGCCGCCGCCCTGGAGGTCGCGGCGGGTCATGTCGAGCCCGACGGCATAGCCCCAGACGTGGTCGAGCGCGGCGGCTTCGGGGATGTTCAGCCCGCCCGCGCCGATCGCGAGCACGAGTTCGACCTCGTGGTGGAGGTTCTCGGTGACGGTCGGGTAGGCGATGGTCGCGCCGGAGGCGACGACGGCGTCGGCGGGCTTCTGGAAGAAGATCGGCGGGTTGCGCACGTCGTTCCCCATCTCCTCGACATGCGCGACGTAGTTGCGCCCGACGCAGTAGATCCGCCGGACCGGCCAGCGATCGCTCGTGCCGGTGACGGCGATGCTCGGTCGCGGCGACGGCGCAATGACAAGGCCGGGGCCCTCTGCCGGTGCGTTCATGGATGCCTCCCTCCCCGATTGCGTCAGGGTCGCACATGCACGCCCCCTGACGATCCGGGCTATCATGCATTCGCCGGCCGAAGAAGCCGGGGCCGAGCGGCTTGCCGAGCACGAGCACGTCGCCCGGCCGCGCCGCCGCGTTGCGGCGCACCGGGTCGGGGTGGACGGGGCCGAGGGCGACGAGGCCGTAGATCGCCTCGACCGAGTCGATGCCGTGGCCGCCGGCGACCGGCACGCCGGCGGCGCGACAGGCGGCCGCGCCGCCCGCGAGGATCGCGGCGATGGTCTCGTGCGAGAGCGCGTCGATCGGCATCCCGATGATCGCCAGCGCCATGATGGGACGCCCGCCCATGGCGTAGACGTCCGACAGCGCGTTGGTGGCGGCGATGCGGCCGAAATCGCCGGGATCGTCGACGATGGGCATGAAGAAATCCGTGGTGGCGACCAAGGAAGAGCAACGTCCCCGGTGGGGCGCCCGGACTTCGGCGGGTGTCTGGCCCTCCGGTGGGTTCGACTCCTTCCGCTTCCGCCATGAAGGTCGGGAACGCATCCCCGGTCCGCGGCGCCCGGATGTCGGGGCGCCGCGGACCGTTCGATTTCAGTCGCGGGTCCAGATGGTGTGGTCGACGCTGTCGCCGAGTTCGGGATAGTCCTTGCCGTGGAAGCGCGGCTCGAGTCCCTTCGCCCGCTGGCCGAAGTAGTCCCGCGTCAGTTTCACCACCGTCCCGGAGAGCAGGACGATCGCGACGAGGTTGATCGTCGCCATCAGCCCCATCGAGGCGTCGGCGGTGTTGAACACCGTCGCCACCGCTTGCAGCGATCCCCAGACCACCATCACGAGCACGACGATCCGCAGCGCCATGAGGCCGGTCGGCGTGCCGACGTGCAGGAAGGTCATCGCCATCTCGGAGTAGGAGTAGTTGCCGATGATGGACGTGAACGCGAAGAAGAAGATCGCGATCGCGACGAAGTAGGGCCCGATCCAGCCGATGTGCTCGGCGAGCGCGGACTGGGTGAGCTGGGTTCCCGTCAACTCGCCGCCGGGGACGTAGACCCCCGAGAGCAGAATCATCAGCGCAGTGCACGAGCAGATGAGGATCGTGTCGATGAACACGCCGAGCGCCTGCACGAGGCCCTGGCTGGAGGGGTGGTGCGGCACCGGGGTCGCCGCCGCGGCGATGTTCGGGGCCGAGCCCATGCCGGCCTCGTTCGAGAACAGGCCGCGCTTCACCCCGTTCATCATCGCCGCCGCGACGCCGCCGGCGACGCCGCCACCGACCTCGGCAAAGCCGAAGGCGTTGGCGAAGATATGCCCGAGCATGGCGGGAACCTCGCCGATGTTCATCACGAGCACGATCAGCGCGACGAGGAGATAGCCGCCGGCCATGAACGGCACGACGTACTCGGCGACCGTCGCGATCTGGCGGATGCCGCCGAAGATGACGATGGCGGTCAGCACGGCGAGGGCGAGGCCGGTGGCGAGCTTGGGAACGCCGAAGGCGCCGACCATCGCGTCGGCGATCGAGTTCGCCTGGACCGCGTTGAAGACGAGGCCGAAGGAGAGGATGAGGCAGACCGAGAAGACCGCGCCGAGCCAGGGCATCCCGAGCCCGCGCGCGATGTAGAAGGCCGGGCCGCCGCGGTAGACGCCGCTGCCTCCTTCTCTGTCGTGGACCTTGTAGAGCTGGGCGAGCGTTGATTCGGAATAGGCGGTCGCCATGCCGACGAGCGCAACCATCCACATCCAGAAGATCGCGCCGGGCCCCCCGAGGTTCAGCGCCACCGCGACCCCGGCGATGTTGCCGGTTCCCACCCGCGACGCCAGCGAGGTGCAGAGCGCCTGGAAGGGCGAGATGCCCTCCTTGTCCGTATCGGGCGCGCTGGTCACGACGCGGAACATCTCGGAGAAGTGCAGGATCTGCTGAAAGCGCAAGCGGATGGTGAAGTAGACGCCGACGGCCAGCAGGCCGTAGATCAGCACGTATCCCCAGAAGATGTTGTTGAGGAAGTCGATGATCGCGTTCATTTCGCCTCCGATCCGCCCGGCCGCATGATGAGGGCGCCCGTCGCGGTTCACAAGTATCGCGTGCGGGTTCGCGCGACATTGCACGATGTGAATCGCCGCCGGGACGGGTTACCCTGCGGCGAAGAGGAGCCGCCGCTCTCAGGGGGACAGAAGGATGACGCGCACGCTCGATCGCCTTGCTCTGGCCGCGATTGTTGGCCTCGCCATGGCCGCGCCGGCCTCGTCGGCGACGGTTCGGTTCGGCGGCTTCTACGTGATCGGCGACAGTCTCAGCGACGTCGGCAACACGCACGCGCTGACGCTCGGCGTCCTCCCGACGAGCCCGCCCTACGACCGGCTGCGGTTCTCGAACGGCCAGATCTGGTACGACCATGTCGCCGCGGCCGTCCGCGCCGACGGCGGCCGCGCCCGCAACTTCGCCTATGGCGGCGCGAAGGCGATCGGCGACCGCGACCTGATCCCCGACCTGCAGGACCAGCGCCGCCGGCTGGTCGATCGGGTCGACCCCCGCCCGACCGACCTCGGGGTCGTCTGGATGGGCGGCAACGACCTGCTCGCCCGCGTGGGTCGCGACAACATCCGCAACGTCGCCCGCAACGCCGCCGATCAGGTGTTCGACGCCGCCCGGGCGTTGCAGCGCAACGGCTTCAATTCCGTGATGCTGTTCAACATGCCCAACCTCGCCGACATTCCCCGCTATGCCGGCGCCAGCGCGTCCGCCCGCAACTCGGCGAGGAACGGCAGCGTCGCCTACAACGACCGCCTCGCCGGTCGCGCCGACCAGCTGCGTGGCCGCGGCATGGAGGTGGTCGAGGTCGACGTCTTCGGGCTCTTCGGCGACGTCGTCGCCAACCCGTCGAGCTACGGCATCGAGAATCTGACCACGCCCTGCATCCGTGGCGGGCGCGACCGTTGCACCACGACCCAGGCGCGCGTGACCGCCTTCGCCGACGACATCCATCCGAGCGCGGCCCTGCACCGGATCCTCGCCGATCGCGTGCTCGACCTGCTCGCGCCGCCGCCCGCCTTCATGGCGCTGCTCGACGGCGCCCGGCCGACGGCCCCCGTCGTCGCCGCGTCCGCACCCGCGGTCGTCGCGGCGCCGGTGCCGCTGCCGGCCCCGGCGCTGCTGCTGCTCGGCGGCCTCGGCGCGCTCGGGCTGGCGGCGCGACGGCGCACGAATCTCCGCGCCATTTCGCGGCGTTAATCGATTTCGCGATGTTATTCGCCGTTCCGGCGGGCTATGCTCGAACAGGGTAGATTCGGTATTGAGTGGGGACCGGGGGATGACACGCACGCTTAGCGGCCTTGTTTTGGCTGCGACTATTGGATTCTCCATGGTCTCGCCGGCCGCCGCGTCGACGGTTCGGTTCGGCGGGGTTCACGTGATGGGAGACAGCCTCAGCGACGTCGGCAACACCCACGCGCTGACGCTCGGCGCCGTCCCCGTGAGCCCGCCCTACAACCCGCTGCGGTTTTCGAACGGCGACATCTGGTACGACCATGTCGCCGCGGCCGTCCGCGCCGACGGCGGTCGCGCCAGCAACTTCGCCTATGGAAACGCCAGGGCGGTCGGCAACAGCGACGGCAGGCCCGACCTGCTGGCCCAGCGCAGGATGCTGCTGGGCCAGGTCTCCCCCGGCCCGACCGACCTCGGGGTCGTCTGGATGGGCACCAACGACGTGCTCGGCCGGGTCGGTCGCGCCAACATCGGCACAGTCGCCAGCAACGCCGCCGACCGAGTGTTCGACACGGCCCGGGAGTTGCAGCGCAACGGCTTCAACTCGGTGATGCTGTTCAACATGCCCAACCTCGCCGACTTGCCGCGCTACGCCGGCGCCAGCGCGGCCACCCGCACCTCGGCGCTGAACGGCAGCGTCGCCTACAACGACCGCCTTTCCACCCGCATCGACGAGTTGCGAGGCCGCGGCATGGAGGTGGTCGAGGTCGACGTCTTCGGGCTTTTCGGCGACGTCTTCGCCAACCCGTCGAGCTACGGCATCGAGAACCTGACGACGCCCTGCATCCGCAGCGGGCGCGATCGTTGCAGCGCGGCCCAGGCGCAGGTGGCCGCCTTCGCCGACCGCATCCACCCGAGCGCGGCCCTGCACAAGATCCTCGCCGATCACGTGCTCGACCTGCTCGCGCCGCCGCCCGCCCTTATGGCGCTGCTCGACGGCGCCCGGCCGACGCCCCCCGTCGTCGCCGCGTCGGCGTCCCCGGTCGTCGCAGCGCCGGTGCCGCTGCCGGCCCCGGCGCTCCTGCTCATCGCCGGCCTGGGCGCGCTTGGGCTGGCGGCGCGACGGCGGCCGAATTTCCGCGCAATTTCGCATGGTTAGTCGATTTCGCGGTGTTGCTCGCCGGTCGGGCGGGTTACTCTGCGTAAGATGGAGATTCGTTGCTTAAGAGGGGACCGCGTGATGACACGCATGCTCAACGGCCTTGTTCTGGCCTCTATCGTCGCATTCGCCATGGCCGCGCCCGCCGCTGCGTCGACGGTTCGGTTCGGCAGAATCCACGTGATGGGCGACAGCCTCAGCGACGTCGGCAACACCCGTGCGCTGACGCAAGGCGCCGTCCCGGTGAGCCCGCCCTACAACCCGCTGCGGTTCTCGAACGGCAATATCTGGTACGACCATGTCGCCGCGGCCGTCCGCGCCGACGGCGGTCGCGCCCGCACCTTCGCCTATGGCAACGCCAAGGCGATCGGCGACCGCGACCTCAGACCCGATCTGCTGGCCCAGCGCGGGATGCTGTTGGACCAGGTCTCCGCCCGCCCGACCGACCTCGGGGTCGTCTGGATGGGCATCAACGACCTGCTCCCCCGGGTGGGTCGCGACAACATCCGCAACGTCGCCCATAGCGCCGCCGACCGGGTGTTCGACACCGCCAAGGTGTTGCAGCGCAACGGCTTCAATTCGGTCATGCTCTTCAACATGCCCAACCTCGCCGACTTGCCGCGCTACGCCGGCGCCGGCGCGGCCACCCGCAACTCGGCGCGAAACGGCAGCGTCGCCTACAACGACCGCCTTTCCACCCGCATCGACCAGTTGCGGGGCCGCGGCATGGAGGTGGTCGAGGTCGACGTCTTCGGGCTCTTCGGCGACGTCTTCGCCAACCCGTCGAGCTACGGCATCGAGAACCTGACGACGCCCTGCATCCGCAGCGGGCGAGACCGTTGCACCACAGCCCAGGCGCGGGTGACCGCCTTCGCCGACCGCATCCACCCGAGCGCGGCCCTGCACCGGATCCTCGCCGATCACGTGATCGACCTGCTCGCGCCGCCGCCCGCCCTCATGGCGCTGCTCGACGGCGCCCGGCCGACGTCCCCCGTCGTCGCCGCGTCGGCGTCCCCGGTCGTCGCAGCGCCGGTGCCGCTGCCGGCCCCGGCGCTGCTGCTGCTCGGCGGCCTCGGCGCCCTCGGGCTGGCGGCGCGACGGCGCACGAATCGTCGCACCTTCCCATCCGCCTCCGAAAACGCTATGTGAGCCGCGCCGCGGGCCGCGAGGTCCGCGGTCCTCGTTTTCGCGACCCTGCTGGACGACATCCCGGCCGCGGCCGCAGGAGGCGAGGTTTACGCAATCCCGAGCGAAAGGGAGCCCCCCCGATGTCGATCACGCCAGACGTGAAAGAGAAGCTGATCAAGGACTACGCGACCAAGGCCGGCGACACCGGCTCGCCCGAGGTGCAGGTCGCGATCCTGACCAGCCGCATCAACACGCTGACCGAGCACTTCCGGACCCACGTCAAGGACAATCACTCGCGCCGCGGCCTCCTCAAGATGGTCTCGCAGCGGCGCAAGCTCCTCGACTACGTCAAGCGCAAGGACGAGCCGCGCTACCAGTCGCTGATCCAGCGACTCGGCATCCGCCGCTAGAGCCTGACCCGAGCGCGCCCCCGAGGGGGCGCGCTTCGCCTTTGTCCGGGCGCGGGACGGCGCGCCGGGCTGGACCCGCGTTTCCCGTCCGCATGCACGCCGGACCCCCTCCCCGACCCCGAGGGCAAGTCCATGAGGTGATCCAGGGGTTTCGCGGGCAACGGCCCGCACAACCGGCGTTCGCCAGGGGGCGACGCCGGCACGCAAGGAAGAAACATGTTCAACATCGTCAAGAAATCGATCGAGTGGGGCCACGACACGCTCACGCTCGAAACGGGGAGAATCGCGCGCCAGGCCGACGCGGCCGTGCTCGCCACCTATGGCGAGACCAGCGTGCTGGCCACCGTGGTCTACGCCCGCGCGCCGAAGCCGGGCCAGGACTTCTTCCCCCTGACCGTGCACTATCAGGAAAAGACCTACGCCGCCGGCAAGATCCCGGGCGGCTTCTTCAAGCGCGAGGCGCGCCCGTCGGAGAAGGAGGTGCTGACGTCGCGCCTGATCGACCGGCCGATCCGCCCGCTCTTCATCGACGGGTTCAAGAACGAGGTCCAGGTCATCGCGACCGTCCTCTCCTACGACATGGAGAACGACCCCGACATCGTCGCCATGATCGCTGCCTCGGCCGCGCTGACGCTCTCGGGCGTGCCGTTCATGGGGCCGATCGGCTGCGCCCGCGTCGGTTTCGTCGACGGCGAATACGTGCTGAACCCGGCCGTCGACGACATGGAGAAGCTGCGCGACAACCCCGAGCAGCGGCTCGACCTGATCGTCGCCGGCACCAAGGACGCGGTCATGATGGTAGAGTCCGAGGCCTACGAGCTCTCCGAGGCCGAGATGCTCGGCGCGGTCAAGTTCGGCCACGAGCAGATGCAGCCGGTGATCGACCTGATCATCGACATGGCCGAAGAGGCGGCCAAGGAGCCCTTCGCCTTCGAGGCGGCCGACTATTCCGCGCTCTACGAGCGGGCGAAGGCGATCGGCGGCGAGGCGATGCGCGCGGCCTTCGGCGTGCGCAACAAGCTCGAGCGCCAGGACGCGGTCGCGGCCGCCAAGGCGACGATCCGCGCCGGCCTGACCGAGGAAGAGCAGGCCGACCCCTCGCTCGACACGGTCATCAAAAAGCTTGAGTCCGACGTCGTGCGCTGGGACATCCTCGACCACGGCCGCCGCATCGACGGGCGCGATCTCGTCACCGTGCGCCCGATCCTCGCCGAGGTCGGCGTGCTGCCGCGCACCCACGGGTCGAGCCTCTTCACCCGCGGCGAGACGCAGGCGCTGGTCGTCACCACGCTCGGCACCGGCGACGACGAGCAGATCATCGACGCGCTGCACGGCTCCGGCCGGGCGAACTTCCTGCTCCACTACAACTTCCCGCCGTATTCCGTCGGCGAGACCGGCCGCATGGGCTCCCCGGGCCGGCGCGAGATCGGCCACGGCAAGCTCGCCTGGCGCGCGCTCCAGGCGGTGCTGCCGGCGGCGACCGACTTCCCCTACACGATTCGCGTCGTCTCGGAGATCACCGAGTCGAACGGCTCGTCCTCCATGGCCACCGTCTGCGGCTCGTCGCTCTCGATGATGGACGCCGCCGTGCCGCTGAAGGCGCCGGTGGCGGGCGTCGCCATGGGCCTGATCCTCGAGGGCGATCGCCACGCGGTCATCACCGACATCCTCGGCGACGAGGACCATCTCGGCGACATGGACTTCAAGGTCGCGGGCACCGAGAAGGGCATCACCTCGCTCCAGATGGACATCAAGGTCGCGGGCATCACGCCCGAGATCATGGAGACCGCGCTGGCCCAGGCCCGCGACGGCCGGATGCACATCCTCGGCGAGATGGCCAAGGCGCTGACCTCCGGGCGGACCGAGTTCTCCGCCCACGCGCCGCGCATCGAGACGATGCAGATCGCGGTGGACAAGATCCGCGAGGTGATCGGGTCGGGCGGCAAGGTGATCCGTTCGATCGTCGAGGAATCGGGCGCCAAGGTCGACATCAACGACGACGGCACCATCAAGATCGCCTCGCCGAACGGCGCCGCGATCGAGAAGGCGCGCGAGCTGATCTCCGCCATCGTCGACGAGCCCGAGGTCGGCCGGATCTACACCGGCAAGGTGGTCAAGATCATGGACTTCGGCGCGTTCGTTAACTTCTTCGGCAAGCGCGACGGCCTCGTCCACGTCAGCCAGCTCTCGGCCGACCGGGTGACTCACCCGAAGGACATCCTGACCGAGGGCCAGGACGTGAAGGTGAAGCTGATGGGCTTCGACGACCGCGGCAAGGTGCGCCTGTCGATGAAGGCCGTCGACCAGGCCACCGGCCAGGAGATCAGGGAAGACGCCTGACGCGGGGCGTACATCCCGATCACGACAGGAGCGGCCCGCCCAAAGCGGGCCGCTTTTCGTTCCGGTCGTTGCTCCTCGCTTTCGTGAGATGCTTCGATCGCGCGATCCTCGCGGCGGCGGAGCCTCGCCACAGGGATTCGGCGCGGACCGGGCTCTTCCGCCGGCGCCGGTCGCCTCGCGGCGTTGAATCTGCCTCCCGCCTCTGCGACTGTCCCGCCGACGGAACCGGCCGCGCGCAAGGCCGGGCGATTGGGGGAACGCTTGAGCGACACGAGCCGCGAGCCGATCGGCATCTCCTTCCCGAAGTCGGGACGGACCTGGGTCAAGGCGGTGCTGAAGCGC
Source organism: Amaricoccus sp. (assembly GCF_017995835.1). GTDB lineage: Bacteria > Pseudomonadota > Alphaproteobacteria > Rhodobacterales > Rhodobacteraceae > Amaricoccus. Next base: position 26,398 of record NZ_JAGOID010000021.1, on the reverse strand, counting down.
GTCGGCGCGCCGACGCGCTTCACCCATGCAGGGCATGGGAGCCGCAAGCAGGAGCTTGGCCGGCCGTTCGAGGCGGTCGCGGCCGGGCACGCCGACCGGCCGACGCTCTTTCTGCATCGCAACCCGATCGACACGGCGGTGTCGTTCTTTCACCAGGTCAACAGCAAGGACTTCGCGCCGGGGACGCTGAAGTACTGGCAGCGTCTGGTGCCGCTGTGGCTCGAGGGCCGTCTGCCGCCCCGGTCGATCGACGCCTTCGTGCTGCACCCGAACTACGGCGTCGAGAAGATCTGCCGCTTCAACCGGGCCTGGCTCGACCACCTCGCGGGGCGCGACGACAGTCTCGTGGTCAGCTATGAGGAGCTGCGCGCCGACCCGATGGCCGGCTTCGGCCGCATCCTTTCCTGGCTCGGCCGCGACGCCTCCGGCCTCGCCGAGGCGGTCGAGGACAAGAGCTTCGAGAACATGCGCGCCCGCGAGGCCGCCCGCGCCGAGGAAGCTACGAGCTTCCTCAAGCCCGACCGCACCCGCGACGAGGGCGCCTTCAAGGCCCGCCGTGGCAAGGTCGGCGGCTACGCCGACGAGCTTGCGCCGGGGACGGTCGCCCGCGCCCGCGACATCGCCGCCGCCCACGGCTTCGAGGTCTGAGACGATGCCGCTCGCCCGCATCGGCGCGACCACGCTGTTCTTCGTCCACGTCCCCAAGACCGGCGGGACCAGCGTCGAGGCCTATCTCCGCGCCAAGGGCGCCGATCTGGCGCTGCACGGGCAGGGCAAGGGCTGGGCGCGCGTGCCGGTCCAGCACCTCCACCGCGAGGCCTGGGCCGAGATCGTGCCGCCGGGGGCATATGACGCCGGTTTTGCCGTGCTGCGCGACCCCAAGCAGCGGCTGATCTCCGAGTTCCGGATGCGGGCCGAGCCGCTGCGGCCGAAGCTGCGCCCGCTCGGGCTGGCGCGGCTGGCGCGCAACCGCGCGGCGGGCCGGCCGACCTATCTCGCCCGCCTCGGCGGCCGGGCGGAGTATCTCGACTTCGACCTCTGGGCGACGCGCATCCTCGCCGAGTACGCCCGCGACCCGTGGACGCTCTCGAACCACATCCGACCGCAGGCGGCGTTCGTCGATCCGCGCCATCGCCTGTTCCGGCTGGAGGACGGCCTCGACGCCGTCTTCCGCTGGATCGACGCCACGACCGGCACGCCGCCCACCCCCGGCCTGTTTCACGAGCGCCGCTCCTCGCCGATCCCGGTCGCCTGCGCGCCCGAGACCGACGAGTTGATCCGCGAGACCTACGCCGAGGACTACGCGCTCCTCGCCTCGCTCGCCGCCGTGGAGGCCGCGCCATGACGACGGCGCCCGCAGGCAGGCTGGCGATCGTGACGAGCGTGGTCGGCAAGTCGACCGAGATCTCGCAGCGTCGCCACATCAACGAGCTTTTCGGCGGTGAGACCGCCATCGTCTGCTATTCCGTCGAGCCCGGCTTCACCACCGAGAAGCCGATGCTCCACGTTACCCGCCGCCCGCCCGGCCTCGCGCCGCGGGCGGAGCTCGAGCTCGGTAAGGCCTGGAACACCCTGCGCTGGCGGGCGTCGGGGGTGCCCTTCGGCCGGGTTCGCGCGCGCGTGGAGGACTTCCTGCGCGCGAACCGCTGCTTCGCCATCCTCGCCGAGTTCGGCCATCTCGGGTCGAGCTTCGCGCCGATCGGCCAGGCGCTCGGCATCCCGGTCTTCGTCTATTTCCGCGGCTTCGACGCCTCGAAGCGGCTCTCCTCGCCGCTGCGCGTCGCCTCGTATCGCGCCGCGATCCCGCGCCTCGCCGGGTGGTTCTCGGTCTCGCAGTCGCTCCTTGACAACCTCGCGGCCAAAGGGCTGAGGCATCCGAACAGCCACGTCATCCCCTCCGGCGTCGACACCGACCTGTTCTCGCCGGCGGAGAAGGATCCCGACCTGCTGCTGGCGGTCGGGCGGATGATCCCGAAGAAGGCTCCGCTCACCACCATCGCCGCCTTCGCGCGCTCGGCTTCCGACTTCCCGACCCGGCGGCTGGAGATGATCGGCGACGGCCCGCTCATCGAGCCCGCCCGCGCCGAGGCCAACCGCCTCGGCCTCGCCGGCCACGTGCATTTCCTCGGCCTCCAGCCCCACACTGTCGTGCGCGAGAGGATGGCGCGCGCGTCGGTGTTCCTCCAGCACTCCGTCACCGACGCCGAGGGCAACGAGGAGGGCCTGCCGATCGCGATCCAGGAGGCGATGGCCTCGGGCGCGGTGGTGATCTCCACCATCCACGCCGGCATCCCCGATGCGGTGACGAGCGGGGCCGACGGCCTCCTCGTCCCCGAGGGCGACCTCGACGGCTACACCGACGCGCTCCGCTCCGTCCTCGCCGACGACGGCTTGCGCCTCCGCCTCGCCGAGGCCGCACGCGCCCGGGCGATCGCGCAGTTCGACACCCGCGTCCTGCACCGCCGCATCGAGGAGATCATCCGCGCCGCCGTTCGCCGCTGATCCGCTTGCATCAGCGCCGCCGGCCCCGATAGGCTCCCGCGCAACGGGAGGAACGGGAATGACCGACGTCGCGGTGATCGGGCTCGGCTCGATGGGATACGGAATGGCGGCGTCGCTGCTGCGCGCGGGCTGTCGGGTCTGGGGCGCCGACGTCGTCCCCGCTCAGGTCGAGCGTCTCCGCGCCGAGGGCGGCCAGCCCGGTCCCGTTCCGGCCGCCGACCTCGACGCCGTGGTCGTCGTCGTCCTCAACGCCGCCCAGACCGAGGCCGCGCTCTTCGGCGCGGACGGGATAGCGCCGCGATTGCGGACGGGGGCGGTCGTCATCGGCTGCGCCACCGTGGCCCCGGATTTCGCCCGCGCCATGGAGGCCCGTTGCGCCGAGCGCGGCCTGCTCTACCTCGACGCCCCGATCTCCGGCGGCTCGGTCAAGGCCGCCTCCGGCGCGCTCTCGGTCATGGCCTCGGGCACGCCGCAGGCCTTCGCCGCGGCCCGGCCCGTCCTCGACGCCACGGCCGCGAAGGTGTTCGAGCTCGGCGACGCGGCCGGCGCCGGCTCGGCGATGAAGGCGGTCAACCAGCTCCTCGCCGGGGTGCACATCGCCGCGATGGCCGAGGCGATCACCTTCGGCATCTCGCAAGGCGTCACGCCCGAAGCCTTCCTCGCGGTGATCCCGCAATGCGCCGGCGCCAGCTGGATGCTGGAGAACCGCGCGCCGCATGTGGCGTCGGGCGACTACACGCCGCATTCCGCCGTCGATATCTGGCCGAAGGATCTCGGCATCGTGCTCGACATCGCACGCGCGGCGAAGTTCTCCGCGCCGCTGACCGCCGCCGCCCTGCAACAGTTCCTCGCCGCCTCCGGATCCGGGCTCGGGCGCGAGGACGACGCGGCGGTGGCGAAGGTCTACGCCCGCAACGCCGGGCTGACGCTTCCCGGCGACCCATGACCTTCCTCGGCTGCATCGGCGACGACCTGACCGGCTCCACCGACCTCGCGGGCCTGCTCGCCCGATCCGGCGCGCCGGTCTCGCTGCGCATGGGCGTGCCCGAGGGGTCGCCGGAGGGGGCGGCGCCGGTCGAGGTGATCGCGCTCAAGTGCCGGACGGCGCCGGTCGCCGAGGCGGTGGCGGAGACCCGCGCCGCGCTCGCCTGGCTGCGGGCGGCCGGGGCGACGCGGTTCTACTGGAAATACTGCTCGACCTTCGACTCGACGCCGCAGGGCAACATCGGCCCGGTGGCCGAGGCGCTGATGGCCGATCTCGGCGCGACACAGACGATCTACTGCCCGGCATTCCCCGAGAACGGCCGGTCGGTCTACATGGGCGTGCTCTTCGTCGGCGAGCAGCCGCTGGCCGAGAGCCCGATGAAGGACCATCCCCTCACGCCGATGCGGGATTCGAACCTCGTGCGCCTTCTCGCGCCGCAGGTGACGCGGCCCGTCGGGCTCGCCGAGCGCCGCGTGGTCGCCCGCGGGCCGGCGGCGCTGCGCGCCCGCCTCGCGGCGCTGGCGGCGGACGGGGTGGCGCACGTGGTCGTCGACGCGGTGGCGGACGACGATCTGCGCGCCATCGCCACGGCCTGCGCCGACATGCCGCTGCTGACCGGCGGCAGCGCCGTGGCCCTGCCGCTGGCGGAGGCGTGGTTGCGCGCGGGGCTGCTCGTCCGCGCCGCGACCGAGGCGCGTCCGCCGGCGCCGGGGCCGGGGGCGGTGATCCTGTCGGGAAGCTGCTCGGCGATGACCAACCGCCAGGTGGCCGCCTGGCGGGCGACCGGCGCGCCGGCGTATCGGCTCGACCCCCGCTCGCTCGCCGCCGAGGGGCCCGGGGCCGCGCTGGCGTGGCTGGCGGCGCAGGCGCCCGACCCGGCGCCGCTCGTCTACGCCACGGCGGAGCCCGGCGAGGTCCGCGACGCCCAGGCCGCGCTCGGCGTGGCGCGGGCGGGCGAGATCGTCGAGGAGGCGCTCGGGGCGCTTGCCGTCGCCGCCCGCGACCGCGGCGCACGCCGGATCGTCGTCGCGGGCGGCGAGACGTCCGGCGCGGTAGCGAGGGCGCTCGGCGTCGACCGCCTCGCGGTCGGCCCGGAGATCGCGCCGGGGGTTCCCTGGTGCTTCGCCACGAGCGCCGGGCGGCCCATCGCGATCGCGCTCAAGTCCGGCAACTTCGGCGCGGAGACCTTCTTCGCCGACGCGCTGGCCGCGCTCGACCGATGAGGGCGACCGATGCGCCCTGCGTCCCGGTCTCCCGATCCGGGGCCGGTCGGGCGGCGCGGGCATGAGCGCCGAAGCCGCCCTGCGCGAGCTCGTCTGCACGCTGGCGCGGTCCCTGTTCGACCGGGGGCTCACCGGCGGATCGACCGGGAACATCTCCGCGCGCACGCCCGACGGCGGGCTGCTCGTCTCGCCGACCGGCGCGAGCTTCGGGCGGCTCGACCCCGCCCGGCTGAGCCGCTTCGACGAGGGCGGGCGACTGATCGGGGGCGACCCGCCGACCAAGGAGATGCCGCTCCACAGCGCCTTCTATGACACCCGCTCCAGCGCGGGCGCGGTGGTGCACCTGCATTCCTGCCATGCCGTCGCGCTCTCGCTGCTGGCGGAGGTCAACCCGGACGACTTCCTGCCGCCGCTGACGCCCTACGCGATCATGAAGCTCGGCCGGGTGAAGCTGCTGCCGTTCTTCCTGCCCGGCGACCCGTCGATGGGCGCGGCCGTGCGCGGCCTCGCCGGCCGGCGCGCCGCGGTGATGCTCGCCAACCACGGCCCGGTCGTGGCGGGGCGGGACGTGGAGGCCGCCTGCAACGCCATCGAGGAGCTCGAGGACACGGCGCGCCTCGCGCTCCTCACCCGAGGCATGAAGCCCCGCGCCCTCACCCCGGATCAGGTCCGCGCGGTGGTGGACCGCTTCGACGTGGAATGGGACGCATGAAGTTCTCCGCCAATCTCGGCTTTCTCTGGACCGACCGGCCGCTCCCGGCCGCCATCCGCGCCGCGAAGGCCGCGGGTTTCGACGCGGTGGAGTGCCACTGGCCCTTTGATACGCCGGCCGCGGAGGTCCGCGCCGCGCTCGCGGAGACCGGCCTGCCGATGCTCGGGCTCAACACGGTGCGCGGCGACGTCGGGCGGGGCGAGAACGGCCTTGCCGCGCTGCCGGGCCGCGAGGCCGAGGCGCGCGCCTCGATCGACCAGGCGGTCGCCTATGCCGCCGAGATCGGGGCGAGGGCGGTTCACGTCATGGCGGGGAACACCAGTGGTCCGCGCGCCCGCGAGACCTTTGCCGGGAACCTGCGCCATGCCTGCGCCGCCGCCGCGCCGCACGGGATCGCCATCCTGATCGAGCCGCTCAACCACTACGACGCGCCGGGCTACTTCCTCGCCAACTCGGCGCAGGCGGCCGCGCTGATCCGCGAGTTGGGGCTCGCGAACCTCAAGCTCATGTTCGATTGCTACCACCTCCAGATCATGGAGGGCGACCTGACGCGCCGCCTCGCGGCGTTGCTGCCTCTCACCGGCCACATCCAGATCGCCGCCGTCCCCGACCGCGGGCCGCCCGACCATGGCGAACTCGACCATGCCTGGCTTCTGCCCGAGATCGACCGCCTCGGCTGGACCGCGCCCGTGGGCGCCGAATACCGCCCCGGCGGCGACACCGACGCCAGCCTCGGCTGGCTCGCTCGCGCCCGCGGGCGGTAGCGCGGCGTCAGCCGAGCGCGTGCCCGAGCAGCGCCCGGGTCGCGGCGTCGGCGGGGCGTGACCCGACATCCTGCCGGGAATGCTCGCGCTTCCAGCGGGTCGTGATCCCGCGGCAGTGCAGGTAGTGGAACGCGTCGCTTTCGAACCGGCGCGAGAACGGCACCAGGTCGAGATTGTGGACGTTCCACGAGTGTCGCCGCATCCGCCCGGACGGCACGATGCAGTACTTCGCCGGGCAGGGCTTGCCGTCGTCGAGCACGCCCCAGTGGTCGGCATGGCGCGGCGGCTCGTGCTCGCCCATCGGCGTGCGCCACAGGCCGCGGAACTTCACCCAGCCCGCGCGCGAATTCGCGGTCACGTCGAAGACGCTGCGCCCGTCGCGGCCGACGACCAGCTCGTCGACGTCGATCTGCAGGACGGCGCGGGCCCGCCACAGCCAGCGCACCCGCGCGAGGTTGAGGAGCGCGGTTTGCAGGAACATCGCCCGGCTCCTGGAGCCGCGCAGCGGCATCGGCCCGTAGGGCCGGTCGATCCGCGCCACCCGGACGACCTCGATCCCGGCGACGCCGGCGAGCGTCTCGGCGATGGCCTCGGGCGGATAGGCGTCCGAGCCGTTGTCGAGGAAGAGCACGGCGTCCGCGCCGTGCTCGCCGGCGTGGAACCGGGCCCAGTCGCGCACCCAGTCGAGCGCGTTGTCCTTGGAGAGCGTCAGGAGCACGTTGCGCCCGGCGAAGGGCGCGCAGTCGGCGTCGGAGCGGACGGGAACCTCGGTCTCCCAGCCGCGGACGGCGAGCGACAGGCGCTCCGGGCGCGTCGGCGCGGCGAACTCCGCGACCGAATACCGCCGGCGCCGGCGCAGGCGGCGAAGCCGCGCCGGCCGGCCGTCGAGGCGGAACGCGCCCTCCCGATAGGCCGGCGCGAGGTCGAGGGGCGGCGGCCCGTAGAGCCGCACCACGCCCGCTTCGGCGACGTGCACCACGTCGTGCGTGAGCCCGAGCGCGTCATAGCGGGCGTCGTGGTTCTCGGGACGGTCGGCGAGCGGGATCACCGGCGCCCGCCGCAGTCCGAGGGCTTCCGGCAGCACGATGGGCGAGAACGCGTCAATGCGCGCGTCGGTCATGGCGCGGGCTGCGACGGGGCAGGGGCCTTGACGATCCCGTCCGGCGTCCAGGCCACGCCTTCGCGGCGGATGCGCCGGATGCGCGCCTTGTTCGCCGCCTTGTGCGCCGGATCGGCGTAGCCGCGCGGATGGTCGAGATGGACGAGGGGCGCGGTGAAGCGCAGGTGCCGTCCCTTCACCCCGGCATTGGTCAGGCGCACGCCCATCTCCTTGTCGCCGCCGCCCCAGCGCATCGTCTCGTCGAAGCCGTTCACCTTCAGGATCGCGGCGCGGAAGGCGGAGGCGTTGCCGCCGCCCCAGGCGCGCTGCACCGGGCTGAGGACGTCGAGCGCGGCCATCGCGGGACGGGGGAACGGCATCGCCTTGAGCCACGTCCCCGGCCGGTCGATCGCCCGGTTGGCCCTGAGCCAGCCGATCTCGAACACCCGGCCCGAGGCCACGTCCGCCTCGGTCACCGCCGCCGTCGCCTCGGCGTCGAGCCGGATCAGGCTGCCCGAGGACCAGCGATCCGGGCGGGCGAGCTCCAGGTGGCGGGCGACGAAGTCCGGGTGGATCATCATGTCGCCGTCGATGAAGATCAGGACATCCGCCTCCGAGGTCGCAATGGCGCGGTTGAGGATCGCCGCCTTGCGAAAGCCCGCGTCCTCCTGCCAGACGTGACGCACCGGCACGGGGCTCGTGGCCGCGAAGGCGTCGATCGCCGCCTTGGTCGCCGGGCCCGAGCCGTCGTCGGCAATGGCGATCCCGTCCGGCATGACCCGCTGCCGCGCCACCGAGGCGAGGCAGAGCGCCAGCGCCCGCGGGTTCTCGTAGGTCGAGACGATCAGCTCTGATCTCATCGCCTAAATCTGGCCGCTGCGGGCGAGATAATCCAGCGCCGCGCGGTCCTCGACCTCGTCCTTCTCGATGTTCGCCACCGTGCGCAGCACCTTGCGCCGGTATTCCGGCGCCTTGGACGCCAGGTTCGGCCCCCGGCCGATCTTCGCCTCCAGCTCGGACTTCGAGCGGGCGTAGTAGTGGTTTAGCTGGACGTGGTCGGTGGAATAGAAGCCGCGCGCCTCGCGGTCCCTCTGCCGGAACCGCTCGCCGCGATCGTTCCAGGTAAGGCCGCCGCCCGTCTCCATCGTGTGCACCCCGACGCCCACGAGCCGGCAGGGATCGACGAGGCACTTGAAGGCCCGCACGCCACGCAGGTCGGTCATCGGATCGGCCGCGCGCCGCAGGTAGCTGCGCAGCACGCCCCCCTCGGGCGGCGTGGCGTGCCCGGAATGGCCGAACATGTGCCAGGGCAGCGAGACGTTGGCCACCTCCTCGCCGAGATGGGCCAGCGCCGCATCGAGGTCCAGGGCCTGCCTGGGGACGAGGAACTCGTCGACGTCGATGAACGCCATCCAGCGGAAGGCGCCGCCGAAGTTCGAGGCGGCATGGGCGTAGGCGAGCGCCTGGTTGTGGATCTCGCGCTCGAGCCCCGCGTCGGACAGCCGCTGACGCCACGGCGTCACCACCAGCCGGTCGCCGAGCGTCTCGCGCAGGACCGGGATCGTCGCGTCGGTGCAGCGGTCGTCGTAGACGAGGAACGCCCGGACCCCGGCGGCGGCGTGGAACTCGGCCCATTCCCGCACATGCGCGGCCTCGTTGCGGACCACGAGCGCGACGGCGAGCCCGGCGCGGCCGGGCTCGGGCGCAGGCGGGACCATCCCGATCCGGCCGATCTTCCACAGGCGGCCGATCGTCGACCGGAGCATTGCGGCGCCTCCCCCAAGCGGCCGCCCGAATAGCACCGCATTGGCGGCTTGGCAAAGCGCGGGGCGTTGCGCGGGGGCCGCCCGGCCCGCTACAGAGGACCGGACCCGGCTCGGGGGAGCGCCATGCGGCTTGGACTGGATTTCGGCGGCACCAAGATCGAGGGGATCGTGCTGGCGCCAGACGGCGCGGAACGCGCCCGCGCCCGCGTGCCGACTCCGCGTCACGACTATGCGGGCTGCCTCGTCGCCATCGAGGATCTGATGCGCCGGCTGGAGCAGGAGGCAGGCGGCACGATCGAGCGCGTCGGCATCGGCGTCCCCGGCGCCGTCGACCGCGACAGCGGCGTCGTCCATGGCGGCAACTCGACCTGGCTGCACGGCAGGCCGTTGCAGCAGGACCTCGCCAACGCGCTCGGACGGCCGGTGAAGATCGCCAACGACGCGAACTGCTTCGCGCTCTCCGAGGCGGTGGACGGCGCCGGCGTCGGCGCGCAGGTGGTGTTCGGCGTGATCCTCGGCTCCGGCGTCGGCGGCGGGGTCGTGGTACGCGGCCAGCTCGTCGAGGGTGTGAACGCCATCGGTGGCGAATGGGGCCATATTCCGCTGCCGACGCCGCTCGCCGACGAGCGCCCCGGACCGATCTGCTCCTGCGGGACACCCGGCCACACCGAGGCCTGGCTGTCCGGGCGCAGCCTGGCCGCCGACTACGCCCGCCGCGTCGGGATCGATCCCGAGGACGCGCCGCCGGCCCAGGAGGTGGTCGCCCGCGCCGAGGGGGGCGAGGCGGCGGCCGAGGAGACCATCCTGCGCTTCGAGGACCGCCTCGGACGTTCGCTGGCGCTGATCGTCAACGTGCTCGACCCCGACGTGATCGTTCTCGGCGGCGGCCTCTCCAACGTCGCGCGCTTCTACGAGTCGGTGCCGGGCAGGATCGCCGCCCATGTCTTCGGTCCGCGCTTCGCCACCCGGCTCGTGCCGAACCGGCACGGCGACAGCTCCGGGGTGCGCGGCGCCGCCTGGCTGTGATACCGGCGAGTCTACCAGGCCACCCGGCGCAACACGGGCTAACACGCGTGATAGATAGGCTAACTACCTGAGTACGAACGATAAAAGTGTTAGGTCAAAAAAGGTCCACGAGTCGTTTCATGCGCCCGCCGGTATGAGCCGATCGGGGTCGTGTCCGCGCCGTGTGGATCGCTGCCGCGGGCCCGGGGGGAGCGCCGTCCTCGGGGAGGCGCGCGAGCGCGCCCCCCGCTCGGACGGCGCTGACGGTCGGCCGCCTTTGCGGCCGACCTGACGGAGCGGCCGCAGGCGGCCGCGAGTCCTATTCTCTCTCCCCACCCTTTGGCGGGGAGGCGCCTGCTCGATAGGGTTTCCGCCAGTATGAATGCCTGAAGGGGATCGGTCCCCTTGCGTCGCACGCGACCCGGAGCGGCGGCAAAACCGATCTAGACTTCGCCCCGTGCCTCACCTAGACGGGCTCCGGCCTGAGAAACGGGGGAAGAGGACGCCATGCGGGTCTATTATGATCGCGACTGCGACATCAATCTGATCAAGGACCGCAAGGTCGCGATCGTCGGCTACGGGAGCCAGGGTCACGCCCACGCCCTCAACCTCCGCGACAGCGGGGTGAAGAACGTCGTCGTGGCGCTGCGCGCCGGCTCGCCCTCGGCGAGCAAGGCCGAGGCCGAGGGGCTCCGGGTCATGGAGATCGCCGAAGCCGCGAAGTGGGCCGATCTCGTGATGATGACGATGCCCGACGAACTGCAGGCCGACGCCTATCGCCGCTGGATCCACGACAACCTCCGCGACGGCGCGGCGATCGCCTTCGCCCATGGCCTCAACGTGCATTTCGGCCTGATCGAGCCGAAGCAGACCGTCGACGTCATCATGATGGCGCCGAAGGGCCCCGGCCACACCGTCCGCGGAGAGTTCGTCAAGGGCGGCGGCGTGCCGTGCCTCGTCGCGGTCCACAACGACGCGTCCGGGAACGCGCTCGAGATCGGCAAGTCCTACTGCTCGGGCATCGGCGGCGGCCGGTCGGGCATCATCGAGACCGATTTCAAGGAAGAGTGCGAGACCGATCTCTTCGGCGAGCAGGCGGTGCTTTGCGGCGGGCTCGTCGAGCTGATCCGCATGGGCTTCGAGACGCTGGTCGAGGCCGGCTACGAGCCCGAGATGGCCTATTTCGAGTGCCTGCACGAGGTGAAGCTGATCGTCGACCTCATCTACGAGGGCGGCATCGCCAACATGAACTACTCGATCTCGAACACCGCCGAGTACGGCGAGTACGTCTCGGGTCCGCGCATCCTGCCGCGCGAGGAGACCAAGGCGCGGATGAAGGCGGTGCTGGAGGACATCCAGACCGGCCGGTTCGTCTCGAACTTCATGGCGGAGAACGCGGTCGGCCAGCCGTTCTTCAAGGCCACTCGCCGCCGCAACGACGATCACCAGATCGAGCAGGTCGGCGAGAAACTGCGCGGGATGATGCCCTGGATCTCCAAGGGCAAGATGGTCGACAAGGCCCGCAACTGAGGCTTCGGGGCTCGACGGTCCGGCCGCCCCGCGGCCGGGTCGACGAAGGCGTTGCACGGCGGTTGCGCGGCTACGCGCATCAGAGTCTAATGCGCGGATTTTTATACATTATCTTGCGCGTTAGTAGTGATAGCGACACTGGACGATCTCGATGGCCGTCGGGGTGACGCGGTAGACGAGGCGGTGCTCGCGGTCGATGCGGCGCGACCAGAAGCCGGCGAGGTCGCCCCTGAGCGGCTCGGGCTTGCCCGTCCCTTCAAAGGGATGGCGCAGGCATTCGCGGATGAGCCCGTTCAGCTTGCGCAGCGTCGCCTTGTCGGTCGCCTGCCAGTGAAGATAGTCATCCCAGCCGTGCGGGTCGAAGGCGAGATTCATTCCTCGATCAGATCGCGGACGACGCCCTTGCCCTCGTTCAACTGGCGGATGGATTCCCGGAGCCTTCGCGCATTCTCCGGGCTGGACAGCAGATAGGTCGTCTCGTCCATCGAGGCCCAGTCCTCGAGCGAGACCATGACCACGGACTTGCCCTTGGCGCGGGTGACGATGACCGGCTCGTGGTCGTCATTTACCTGGTCCATGACGGTGGAAAGGGTTGCGCGGAGTTCGGTGGAGGAGAGGGTTTTCATGACTCTCAGATGTACGGGATTGCGTACGTATTGTCAAGGTTGCAAGAGGTGGGTGAAATCACCCACCCTACGTGCTGCGGACTTCACCCCTCGGAGCCCCAAGTCTTCACCTTCAGTGCACTCTCAATCTTCTGACGCCTCCCGGCGGCCGAGCCAGCGTTGCCCGAGTCATAGACAGAATTCGACAGCCCCCAGAGATTCCGCTGCGCTACGCGCAAATCCTCCTTGCTGGGCAAGTTCAGGATGCGGTGCAGCTTGTCGTAGAACGGAATGCTGTTTGGTCCTGTGGACAAGTCAGCCATGCAGCGTCGCAGTTCCGTGGCGGCCTCATCCATCGAGGACCTCTGTCCTACGCCGGGAGTCCCGATCTCGGCACTATATCTGTCCAATGCAACGGCCGCGCGCGAAATAACCTCCCGTTGGCTCTGCCAAGGTTCAATGAAAAGCTTCAGAAAAATCTGTCCTAAAACGAAAACAAGCGTTCCAGATAGTACAGTCAGGAAGACCTGCATTTTGGCCCAGTCAGTATTTTAGCTCATTGATCCAGAAAACTCCGCAGCTTTCGCGACCGGCTCGGGTGCTTCAGCTTACGCAGCGCCTTTGCCTCGATCTGTCGGATCCGCTCGCGCGTCACCGAGAACTGCTGACCCACCTCCTCAAGCGTGTGATCGGTGTTCATGCCGATCCCGAAACGCATGCGCAGCACCCGCTCCTCGCGCGGGGTCAGCGACGCCAGCACCCGCGTCGTCGTTTCCTTCAGGTTGCCCTGAATGGCGCTCTCCAGCGGCAGGATCGCGTTCTTGTCCTCGATGAAGTCGCCGAGCTGGCTGTCCTCCTCGTCGCCGATCGGCGTCTCCAGAGAGATCGGTTCCTTGGCGATCTTCATCACCTTGCGGACCTTCTCGAGCGGCATTTGCAGCTTCTCGGCCAGCTCCTCAGGCGTCGGCTCGCGGCCGATCTCGTGGAGCATCTGTCGCCCCGTCCGCACCAGCTTGTTGATCGTCTCGATCATGTGGACGGGGATGCGGATCGTCCGCGCCTGGTCGGCGATCGAGCGTGTAATCGCCTGGCGGATCCACCACGTCGCGTAGGTCGAGAACTTGTAGCCGCGGCGGTACTCGAACTTGTCGACCGCCTTCATCAGGCCGATATTGCCTTCCTGAATGAGATCAAGGAATTGGAGTCCGCGGTTGGTGTATTTCTTGGCGATGGAGATCACGAGGCGCAGGTTGGCCTCGACCATCTCCTTCTTGGCCTGGCGGGCCTCCTTCTCGCCCTTCTGCACCTGGTTGACGATGCGGCGGAACTCGGAGATGTCGAGGCCGACATACTGGCCGACCTCGGCCATCTCGTGGCGGGTCTCCTCGACCTTGTCGCGATAGCGGTTGGCGAGCTGGTCCCAGCCGCGCGACTTCAGCCGGCCGACGCGATCGAGCCAGCCGGGCTCGAGTTCGGCGCCGCGGTATTCGTGCAGGAACTCCTGCCGGCTGACACGGGCCTGGTCGGCGAGCTTCACCATCTGGCCGTCGAGCGTCATGATCCGGCGGTTTATGCCGTAGATCTGGTCGACGAGCTGGTCGATGCGGTTGTTGTGCAGGTGCATCGAGTTGACGAGTTCGACGATCTCGCCGCGCAGGCGCTGGTACTCGCGCTCCTGGGTCGAGGTGAAGCTCTCGTCCTGGTTCAGGGTCGCCGACATGCGGCTGTCCTGCATCTCGGCGAGGCGGACGTAGTCGGACGCGATGCGGTCGAGGGTCTCGAGAACCTGCGGCTTCAGCGCCGCCTCCATTGCGGCGAGCGACAGGGCGCCGGCCTCCTCGTCCTCGTCGGGCTCCTCCTCGCGCACCGTGCCGCCGCCGCCGACGTCGGTGATGTCGAGGTCGGGATCGTCGTCGTCGCGAGCCTGCGTCGCGCGGGCCGGCTCCGGGCGAGCCGACGCCTGCGGGCGCGGCGTCTCGTCGCTTGGCTCGGCCGGCTCCTGCCGGCCCGTCGGCAGCACGCCCTCGACGTCGTCGGTCTCCATCGACTGGCCGAACGTGGTCTCGAGATCGATCACGTCGCGCAGCATGATCGCCTCGTCGAGGAGCTCGTCGCGCCACACCGTGATCGCCTGGAAGGTCAGCGGGCTCTCGCAGAGCCCGGCGATCATGGTGTTGCGCCCCGCCTCGATGCGCTTGGCGATGGCGATCTCGCCCTCGCGGCTGAGAAGCTCGACCGTGCCCATCTCGCGCAGGTACATGCGCACCGGGTCGTCGGTGCGGTCGAGCGCCTCGCCGGACACGGTGGGCATGGCGAGTTCGCGCGAGCCCGATTCGGCCTCGGCCTCCGGGGCGGCGCGTTCCTCCTCCTCGCCTTCCTCGGCGTCGATGACGTTGATGCCCATCTCGTTGAGCATGGCCATCACGTCCTCGATCTGTTCCGAGTTCACCTGGTCCTGGGGCATGACCTCGTTGAACTCGTCGAGCGTGATGTAGCCGCGCGCCTTCGCCGTCGCGATCATCTTCTTGACCGCGGCCTGGCTCATGTCGAGCATGGCGCCCGGATGCTCGGCTCCCTCCTCGGGCTTCTTTCCGGCTTCGTCTTTTCCGGCCATCGAGGTGCTCCTGATGCACGCCTAGGTTGCGCTAGCCTGGCGGCTTTCGTTTTGGTTCACGAATCGGCGATTCGCAATGCGGTTCAGGGGTGACGCTTCTTCCAGATTTGTTGATCGATGAGGTTTTGCAACCCCCTGCTCAGGGCAGATTCGTCCTCCGATTCGGAAGCGACCTCGGCGAGGGGTCGGGTTACGGCGGCGTGGGCGGCGTCGGCCGCCTCGCGCAGGCGCCAGGTCAGGCCCTCGTCGGCGGCCCCGGCGACCGCGCGCTCGGCCTCGCGCACCTCGACCGCGCGTCCGCCCGAGGCTGCGTGGCGGTCGATCGCTTCGGCCACGGCGCGCTCGGCCTGCGCCGGGTCGGCGAGGAGGCGGCGCGCGGCGGGGAGCGTGCCGGTGGCGCGCAGGCGGGGGGCGGGGTCGAAGCCGAGCCGCGCCGCCACCGCGGGGGAAGGATCGTCCGGCGCGCGGACGATCGCGGCAAGGAGGGCGTCCCGTATGGCGGCGAGGTCGGCGCAGCGGAACTCGAGGCGGTCGAGCGCATGCTCGAACCGGGCGGCGATTTCGGGGTGAGCGAGGCAGCCGGCGAGGATCACCGTCTCGTGGATGCGCGCTTCCGCCTCGGCCGCCGCCTCCGGCCGCGCGAGGAGCGAGGCGCGGGTCGTGGGTTCGGCCCCGACCGGCGGCGCGGCGGCGAAGCCGCGGCGAGGACCCGCGCCGCGGGCGGGGCGCGCTCCGGCGGCCGGCTTGCGGACCGGGGCGAAGAGGGCCGCGCGGCGCTCGCGGATCTCCGCCTGCCAGTGGGCGCGGATCGAAGGGTCGGCGATGCGGGCGAGGTGGGCGCGCAGGCGCGCATCGAACGCCGCGCGTCGCTCGGGGCTGTCGAGCATGCCGGCCTCGGCCGTCTCGCGTTCCCAGAGCAGGTCGATCATCGGCCGGGAGGCGGCCAGGAGCGCCTCCGCTGCTGCGCGGCCGCCGGCGCGCGCCACGTCGTCGGGATCCTGTCCCGGCGGCATCATGGCGAAGCGCAGGCCCTTGCCGGCGGCGAGGTGCGGCAGGGCGAGGTCGACGAGCCGCTGCGCCGCCCCCTGGCCGGCCGCGTCGCCGTCGAGCGCCACCACCGGCTCGTCGGTGATGCGCCACATCAGCTGGAGCTGGTCGGCGGTGATCGCGGTGCCGAGCGGCGCGACGACATGGGCGATCCCGACCTGGGTCAGCCCGATCGCGTCCATGTAGCCCTCGACGACGACGAGCCCGCCGGCCTTGCCGGCGGCGGCGCGGGCGGGCCCGACATTGTAGAGGCTGCGGCCCTTGTCGAAGAGCGGGGTCTCCGGGCTGTTGAGGTACTTGGCCCTGGCGCCCGGATCCATCGCCCGGCCGCCGAAGGCGATGGCGCGCCCACGGGCGTCGCGGATCGGGAAGAGGATGCGGTCGCGGAACAGGTCGTAGGGCGCGCCGCCGTCGTCCGGCTTGCGGCAGAGGCCCGCCTCGACAAGGATGGCCGGCGCGAAGCCCTTCTCGGTCAGGGCGCGAAACAGCGCCTTGCCGTCGCGGCCGGCATAGCCGAGCTCGAAACGGGCCTGCGTCTCCGGCGTCACGCCGCGGCGCTGGAGGTAGGCGCGGGCTTCGGCGGCGGGGGTGGTGGCGAGTTGCAGCCGGTAGAAGCGGACGGCGGCCTCCATCGCCTCGGCTAGGCCGGCGCGGAGGGTCTCGCGGGCGGCGGCGCCCGGGTCGCGGGCGGGCATCGGCATTCCCGCCTCAGCGGCGAGAAGCTCCACCGCCGGCATGAAGTCGAGGTTCTCGGTCTCTCGCAGAAAGGTGAGGGCGTCGCCCTTGGCGTTGCAGCCGAAGCAGTAGTAAAAGCCCTTGGCGTCATCGACGTGGAACGAGGCCGACTTTTCCTGATGAAAGGGGCAGGCGGCCCAGTAGTCGCCCCTGGCGGCGTTGGTCTTGCGCGGATCCCACGAGACCTTCCGCCCCACCACGCGCGCCAGCGAGACGCGACCTCGGAGTTCGTCGAGGAAGCCGGGCGGGAGGGACATCGCCGCAATATCGGGTCGACGCCGGCCCTTGGCAAGGGCGCCCGGGCGGGCATGCACGACCCATGCACAATCCATGCACAAACCGTATGCATGATCGTGCGCATCCGACTATTCCCCGGCCAGCGCGTCCGGCTCCCCGGGGGCGGCGGGCGGACGGGCGCGGGAGGGCTTGGCCGCGCGGCTCCCGGCGCGGGGACGCGGCGGGGAATCGCCCCGGCGGCGGCGCGGCGGCCGCTCGGGATAGGCGAGGCCGAGGACGCGCGTCGCGAGGTCGGCGAGAAGGCGCATGGCGACGGCCGGCTGGACCATGATGGCGCGCAGGCAGTTCACGGCGGCCTCCGACTGCGCGGCGTCGAGCTGGCCGTCGCGCCAGAGCCGGCGCATCAGCTCGTTCATCGTCATCAGGCGCAGGCAGGACTGGAGCTCGGCGAGGCGGCGCAGGCCCTCGGGGTCGGTCGGGCGCGGGGCGTAGGGGTCGTACTCCTCGCGCTGGAACGCCATCTCGGGGTCGAGGATACCCAGACACCGGGCGAGCATCGTCCCCGCCGAAGCGCCGGGCGGGTCGAGGTCCGGGGTCCGGAAGCGACGGGCGGACGGGGCGCTATTCGGCGGCGTCGATCTCCATTTCGGCGACCGCGCCGCCGTCGGCGTCGAAGACGCGGATGCGCTCGCGGCGCTCGCCGTCCACGGTGACCACGGCGACCCAGCCGGCGCCGAAGGTGACGGCCGCGGCGGTTTCGCCTTCCGGCAGCGCCAGCGCCGGCGGCAGCAGCGGCTGTGCCGGCGCCAGGTCGGACAGGCGGATGACAAGGAGCGCGACCACGGTTATGACGCCCACGATCAGGGTGAGCGTCAGCGCCGTCACCAGGCGGCGGAGCCGGCGCAGTCCCGGGGGCTCGGCGCCGCTGTCGCCGCCGGAGGTCGAAGCCGACATGTCGCTGCCTTCCCGAACGCTGCGCATCGTCGTGCCGGATCTGCCCGGCGAGCGTCTTGATAGGGCCTTGGCGGTCGCCGCGCCAGACGGCGCGGGCCTGAGCCGCACGCGCCTGCAACGGCTGATCGAGGAGGGCGCGGTGCGCATGGCCGCGACCGGCGCCACGTTGCGCGATCCGCGGCTGCGGGTGTCGGGCGGCGAGGAGGTCGAGGTCGCATTGCCACCGCCGGCCCCGACGCTGGCCGAGGCCGAGGATATCCCGCTCGTCATCGCCTGGGAGGACGACGACCTGATCGTCATCGACAAGCCGGCGGGGCTCGTCGTGCATCCGGCGCCGGGGGCGCAGGCCGGCACGCTGGTCAACGCGCTGCTGCACCATTGCGGCGAGAGCCTGTCGGGCGTCGGCGGCCGCATCCGGCCGGGCATCGTGCACCGGATCGACAAGGACACCTCGGGCCTGCTCGTCGTGGCCAAGAACGACGCCGCCCATCAGGGCCTCGCCGCGCAGTTCGCCGCGCACACGCTGGAGCGGCGCTACCTCGCGGTGACCCGGGGCGCGCCGGAGCCGTCCGACCCGCGCCTCGCCGGGCTGCCCGGCGTGAGCTGGGAGCCGGGCGGCGTCCTGAAGCTCGCGACCCGGATCGGCCGCAATCCGGCCGACCGCAAGCGCATGGCGGTGCTCGCCGAGGGGGGCAAGCACGCGGTGACGCGGGCGCGGGTGCTCGAACGCTTCGGGCCCACCGGTGGGGCGGAGGCGGCGCTGGTGGAATGCCGGCTGGAGACCGGGCGCACCCACCAGATCCGGGCGCATCTCGCCTATGCGGGGCATCCGCTCGTCGGCGACGGGGTCTATGCCCGGCGGCGCGGCTCCGGCGATCCCGTTCTCGCCGGGTTCCCGCGCCAGGCGCTGCACGCCGCCTCGCTCGGGTTCCGCCACCCGCGGACCGGGACAGATATGCGCTTCGAGGCCGATCTGCCGCCCGACCTCGCGGAACTGTTAACTCACTTGCGACGGATCCGGGGCGCCTGAGCGTTTAAGGTTCCGTAGACTGACCTATACTATGCGTTAAGAGGCGGCGCGATCCGAGCGCGCCCGGAGGGAGTTTCGTGAGCTACACCAGATTGCCGGCGCCGTCCCCCGAGCAGGGGCTGTCGCGCTACATGTCCGAGATCCGCAAGTTTCCCATGCTCGAGCCCGAGCAGGAATACATGCTGGCCAAGGCCTGGGTGGATCACGGCGACAAGGACGCGGCGCACCAGCTCGTCACCAGCCACCTGCGCCTCGCCGCCAAGATCGCCATGGGCTACCGCGGCTACGGCCTGCCGACCGCCGAGGTGATCTCCGAGGCGAACGTCGGCCTGATGCAGGCGGTCAAGCGCTTCGACCCGGAAAAGGGCTTCCGCCTCGCCACCTACGCCATGTGGTGGATCCGCGCCTCGATCCAGGAATACATCCTGCGCTCGTGGAGCCTCGTGAAGATGGGCACCACCGCGGCGCAGAAGAAGCTGTTCTTCAACCTGCGCAAGGCGAAGAACAAGATCGGCGCCATCGAGGAGGGTGAGCTGCGCCCGGAGAACGTCGCCCGGATCGCGCACGACCTCAACGTTTCCGAGGGCGACGTGATCTCGATGAACCGCCGCATGGCCGGCGGCGACGCCTCGCTCAACGCCCAGATCAAGGGCGACGGCGAGGGCACGGCGGAATGGCAGGACTGGCTGGAGGACGAGGACGCCGACCAGGCGATGGCCTATGCCGAGCGCGACGAGCTGGAGAACCGGCAGGCGCTGCTGCTCGAGGCGATGGGCAGCCTCAACGAGCGCGAGCGGCACATCCTGACCGAGCGGCGGCTCAAGGACGAGCCGGTGACGCTCGAGGATCTGTCCAGGGAATACGACGTCAGCCGCGAGCGCATCCGCCAGATCGAGGTCCGCGCCTTCGAGAAGCTCCAGAAGAAGATGCGCGAACTCGCCGCCGAGCGCGGCATGGTGCCGGCGGTGAACTGAGCGCCTAGGTCGACGGCGGCGGCGGGGTCGCGAGGAGCGCGGGATTGTCCCATGCCTCGTCGAGGGCGGTGGCGAACGCGGCCATGAGCTCCTCGCGGTCCGCCGCCTTCGCCGTCCCGTCCTCCAGCTTCTTGCGGTAGTCGGTGATCTGCTTGTCGAACTCGGCGATCGTGGGCGGGCCGAACACCTTTCCGACGATGTAGGTCGCCTGGCTGAGGCCGAGCACGGCGAGGATCCCCTGGGGGATGCGCGCCTCGCCGAGCGCGTAGACCGACATGATGACGAAGGTCGGCGCGACCAGCAGGGTGAACATGAGCGCCTGGAAGCGGTACATGTCGAAGCCGCCGCTGGTGCTCACGAGCTGGAACCAGCTGAGCTTGGAGGTCCTGGCGTCCGGGAACGCGCCCTGTTTCGTCAGCCAGACCCAGTTGCTCCAGGTCAGCCGGTTCTTGTTGACGTCGCCGATCGTCGCCGCCGTCGTGCTCACCGCGGTGATGCCGAGCAGGAGCAGGACATCCTGCGACAGGTCGCTGAGTTCACGCGTGCGCCCGAAGACGTAGGCGACGGTCCCGAGAACGGCGGCGAAGAACACGAAGAGCTGGAACCGGGCGAGGCTGACGCGCCCGCTGAAGTCGGCGAAGAGAAGCTTGAGGCCGCGGCCGAACCCGCCGCTGCTTTGACCGAGGTGGCGCGCCCACAGGATCATGAGCAGGGCGCCGAGCGCCAGGATGGCGAGCGCCCACACGATGCCGCTGAACCAGGTCGAGAAGGTGCGCTCGGCGCCGACGAAGGCCACGAGTTCTGGCGGCGGCGCGCCGCCTGCGTCGAGCGTGAGCGGGCCGGTTCGACCGCCCGGCGAGGCGCGGCAGGCGAGAACGAGGATCTGGTAGGTCGCCTGCCGGAGAAAGGACTGCCCCGCGGGCGGACTGACGCGCAGCGTCACCTCGGTCCGGGCGCCGTCCGAGGACGCGACCACGCTGCCGATCGTAGCGGGTTCGATCGGGGCGTCGGCCAGGTCCGTCCGCCGCGCGAAGGCGTAGTAGCCGACCTCGGACCCGTGGCGACCGACCAGCGAGACCGTGACCGGCAGATCGAAGGGGGTCATCGGTGGAAGGTCGGCGGCCGCCTGGATGGTGGTCGCCGTGGCGCGCAGCTTGTCGAAGAGTCCAGGCGAGATCGCCTCGCAGCTCGCGCTGGCGCGGGACGAAAGGCAGCAGAAGACGAGCAGCAGAAGCGCAATCAGGTTTCGGGGCATGCTTTCCCCCTTCGAATACTTGATCATACCACGGCGGCGCGACCGTTCATAGCTTGTGAGCGGCATCGGCCTTTCGCCCGAGGCGAGCGCCAGCACTCCGGGTGGAAAAGGCGTCGCGTTGGTGCGAGATGGACAGGATCTTCGCCGACCGCATGCCGTCGCGGGGCCTCGCCCGGGTATTGCTCAACCTGCTCGATCGAGGTCAGGCGTGCGCGGGGGCG
>NZ_JAGOID010000021.1:0-5040 GCF_017995835.1 Amaricoccus sp. | reverse complement strand
ACTCCGGGTGGAAAAGGCGTCGCGTTGGTGCGAGATGGACAGGATCTTCGCCGACCGCATGCCGTCGCGGGGCCTCGCCCGGGTATTGCTCAACCTGCTCGATCGAGGTCAGGCGTGCGCGGGGGCGGCCCGTGGGCCGCCCCCGCGCGGGGGCGTCACAACACGAAGTCGAACGCCCGGTAATCGGCCGCGAGGACGCCGCCGCCGGCGATGCGCAGTTCGAACTCGAACGCCGCGTCGCCGTCGGTGTTGCCGCGGATGATCGTGTCGCCGTTGACGTTGACGGCGGTCAGCCGCCCGACCGCCGCGCCGCCGCCGAGGTGGAAGGCCTGGTTGCCCCCCCGCGTCGTGTCGGCGTCGATGCCCGCGAGGTCGATCCGGTCGCCCCCGGCGACGCCGGCGCCCTGGAAGGCGACGGCGACGCCGATCTCCTCGACCAGCACGTCGCGGGCGCCGGGCCGCGACTCCGTCGCCAGGTCGAAGTCGAAGACGTCGTCGCCGACCCCGCCGACCAGGGTGTCGACCCCGGCCCCGCCGCGCAGGACGTCCGCGCCCGTGCCGCCCATCAGGAGATCGTCGCCGAGGCCGCCGACCAGCGTGTCGGACCCCAGCGCGCCGTAGAGCAGGTCGCCGCCGTCGCCCCCGTCCAGTCTGTCGGCGCCGCCGAGGCCGTAGAGCGCATTCGCGGACGAGTTGCCGGTGATGCGGTTGGCGAGCTCGTTGCCGGTCCCCGAGAGGCTTCCCGCGCCGATGATCGTCAGGTTGTCGAGCCCCTGGCCCAGTTCGTGCGAGACGTAGGCCGCAACGGTGTCGACCCCGCCGGCGTCGAAGGGCTCGAGCGTCACGTCGCCGACGTTGTCGACGTAGTAGAAGTCGTCGCCGGCGCCGCCGATCATGACGTCCGCGCCTTGTCCGCCGTCGATCCAGTCGTTCCCGTCTCCGCCCTCGAGCCAGTCGTCGCCGCCGAAGCCGACGAGGTCGTCGTCGCCCGCGTTGCCGACGAGCCAGTTCGCCGTCGCGTTGCCGATGATGTCGTCGTCGCCCGAGCCGCCGAAGGCGTTCTCGATCAGCGAGCGGTCGTCGCCCTTGTATTGCAGCGCGTTGAAGACGTTGCCGCGCGCGTAGCCGCCGTTCGGCCCGCCGCCGAGATACGCGAGCTGGGCGCGGTCGAACACGTTGTGATACCCCGGCGTGAGGTTGATCTCGAGGTCCGTGGCGTAGTTCGACAGGTCGTAGGTGTCGTTGCCGCCGCCGTCCCAGATGGTCTGGAAGATGCGGTTGCCCCCCGGGTTGATCGCGAGCTGGCCGTTGACGTAGGTCCGGCCGTTGGTCGGATCCCAGGAATACCGGGTGTCGCCCGAGTTGATGCCGAAATCTGCGCCGTACATGTGCTGGAGCGCGGCGATGTCGTACATCATGTAGGACTGCGCATAGCCCCAGTCCTCGTTGGAGTATCCCCCGAGCCCGCCGCCCTCGTAGGAGCGGTAGGTCATCACCGAATACTCCATCGAGTCGGTGTCGAGCGGCAGCTTGCCGTAGCCCCAGTCCTCGTGGCCGTGCTTGAGCCCGAGCGCGTGGCCGATCTCGTGCAGGACCGTGTGGTAGTCGTAGTTCCCGGAGACGGGCGCCTGGCCGGAAGGACCGAACCAGATGTCGCCGCCGGTGTCGTTCGCCGCCGGGTAGTAGCCATAGGCGGTGTTGGAGTTGGTGTTGTTGCCGAAGCGGAGCGTGCCAGCGCCGTTGCCGTATCCGGCGAAGTCGACGTTGAGGTTGGTGAAGCCCTCGATCGAGAAGCCGTAGGCGCCGAGCAGGCCGGGCACGTAGGCCTCGATCCCGAGCGCGGCGTGGATGGCGTAGGTCTGGTGCGCCCCGACCCCGGAGAATCCGTTGAGGTCGTCGCCCGGATAGCCCGGCTGATAGTCGAAGACGCTGTCGGGCAGGCTGTAGGTGATCGTCGTCGCGTTCCACTTCGTGCCCTGTAGGAGCCCGTCCACGTAGGAGACGTAGTTCCGCGGCACGGAGGTCACGCCGATCCCCGGCGTGCCCCGCTCGTCGTCGCCGGGAACGTCGGGCGCATGGCGGGCGTCGTCGCCCTGCGTCGGGCGCCATCTGGGGTGATGCGGCGCGGCCTCGACCGGCCGGGCCGACGCGCCGGGGCCGTAGCCGAAGCCGAGGTCGAGGCGCCGCCCCTCCAATCCGGCGCCGGCGGCTTCGGCGGCGGTGGCGACCGCCGCGTCCCCCGCGTCGAGGCCGACGCCGGGCAGGTCGATGGAAACGAGTTTGCGGGCAATGGCGTGCATCCTGAACCTCCGTTGGACAGATCGGCGGAAATCTCATGGACGGCCGGATCGTCGCCAGTTCAGCAAATGAACCACCCCGGCGGTCCGCGGACGCCCTCCAGCGGGGCGCCGCGAGCCCGCGCAGCCGGCTCCGAGGCGCTCCGCGCATGTCGCGCTCGCGCGCCACGGCCGGCGACGGCCGCAGAGCCCTACCGCAGGTTGAAAGCGACTCATGCGCGCGCCCGAATTGCGCTCCATTTCCTGTACTGCGCCCGCGCGACATTCTGTCGCCCCGGCGCCGGCGATCCGGCGCGCTCGCCCATCGGCCTTGCGCCGGGCGCGAGCCATCGCCTATGAGCAGGGCCGTATCCCGGGTGGAAAGGCGCCGCGTCGATGAGTGAGACGGAACAGATCTTCGCCGACCGCATGCTGTCGCTCGGCCTCGCCCGGGTCTCCGAGCAGGCGGCCATCGCCGCGGCCAAGCTCATCGGCCGGGGCGACGAGAAGGCCGCCGATCAGGCCGCCGTCGACGCGATGCGCAAGCAGCTCAACCTGCTCGACATCCGGGGCGTCGTCGTCATCGGCGAGGGCGAGCGGGACGAGGCTCCGATGCTCTACATCGGCGAGGAGGTTGGCTCCGGCAAGGGTCCGGCGGTCGACATCGCGCTCGACCCGCTCGAGGGCACGACGCTGACCGCCAAGGACATGCCGAACGCGCTGGCCGTGATCGCCATGGGGCCGCGCGGTTCGATGCTGCACGCCCCGGACGTCTACATGGAAAAGCTCGCCATCGGCCCGGGCTACGCGAGGGACGTGGTCAGCCTGAACATGACCGCGACCGAGCGCATCCACGCGCTGGCCAGGGCGAAGGGCGTCGAGCCGAACGGGATCATGGTCTGCGTGCTGGAGCGGCCGCGACACGAGAAGCTCGTCGCCGAGATTCGGGCCACCGGCGCGCGGATCCGGCTCATCACCGACGGCGACGTCGCCGGCGTGATCCACGTGGCCGAGCCGGAAAAGACCGGCATCGACATGTACATGGGCTCGGGCGGCGCGCCGGAAGGCGTGCTGGCCGCGGCGGCGCTCAAGTGCATGGGCGGCCAGATGTGGGGCAAGCTGCTGTTCCGCAACGACGACGAGCGGGAGCGGGCGCGCAAGGCCGGGATCGGGGATCTCGACCGCATCTATACCCGCGACGAGATGGTGACGCAGGACGTCATCTTCGCCGCGACCGGCGTGACCGACGGCTCGATCGTCCAGGGCGCACGGCGCGACGGGGAATGGCTCGAAACCGAGACGATCCTGATGCGCTCCAAGACCGGGTCGCTCCGGCGGATCATCTACCGCCAGCGCAACCAGTGACCGAGCCGCGGTCCCGGCGCGGGCCGATCGTCTTCATGGCGGTCTGGCTGGTGATCTGGTCCGCGGCGATCCTGATCGTGCTCTGGATGCTCGGCGGCGCGCTGCTGTCGGGCGACCTCGGGCTGGCGCCGTTCCTGATGATCTGGCTCGGCGTCGCCGGGCTCGGGCTCTGGGCCGGGGTCCGGAGATTGCAGCGGCTCATGCGGATCCTTCCCGAGCCGGGGCCGCGGCCGACGCCGGACCGGCATGTCTGGCGCGACGACCTGCCGCCGGACGGTCGAGCCCAGAGCGGGCAAGACTGACATCGAAACCGGCGGCGCTGCCGGATCCCGCGCGGCTCTGCGACATGGGCGCGGCGCGGCCCGGATCAGCCGGGCCGTGCGCCGTGGCGAGAAGATCCGGCCCGGGCGTCCGTGCGGCTGCTTACTGCAGTGGAAGCATCAGATGGGCGTAGGGTGTGTCCGGATACATCACGTACGGCTTCGTCGTGTCCGGCTGCGCCCCGCCCGGATAGGCCGAGAGGTCCGCTCCCACGCTGAACACCATGAGATGAGGCCCCGTCGTCACCCAGTCGCGGCCGGACGACGGCTGGAGCGCGAACGGATCGAGGTTGTCGGGGTCGCTGCCCCCGGCCAGCATGTAGCCCATCCCGACGAGCCCCTGCGGCGGCGGTTCGTGCGCCATCCAGGCCTTCATCCAGCCCATCCAGCCCTGATCCGCGCACATTGGATCCGGGCCGGGCGTCTCGGGCACGTCCGGTATGCAGGTGTAGCCGTTCTGCCCTTCGCGCAGGGTCGTCATGTGGCCCTCCGCGTCCACCGTCACCACGGCCGCCTCCTTGGCGATGGCGGCGGGGGCGGCGCTTTCGGCGCTCGCGATGATCGCGGCCTCGTCCGCGCCCACGGCCGCGACCGGCGCGAAAACGCAGAAGGTTGAACCGGCGAGCAGCGCAGGCAGGAATGAGATGCGCATCAGACCCTCCCTATCGTGCGACGGGCGGCGCCGCGGGAAGGCCGATCACGCGTCAAGCCGCCGGATCCCGAATGCCCCCGCGGCGCCGCGCCCAATCATACGCCTACCGGACGCCGTCGGCCAGCGTGAACTCTGGCGGCTGCCCCGGGTGCGGGCTAGAGAGGCGGCAATGTCGGACGCCCTCCATCCCGCCTTCCTGCATGTCGAACGCTCCGCGACGGGCCGCCGCTGGGAGGGGCCGTCGCCGGAGGTCGCGCGGCTCGGCGCGGCGATCGCCCAGGGGACGGGCCTGCCGGAGATCGTCGGGCGGGTGCTGGCGTCACGCGGGGTCGAGCCGCACGAGGCCGCGGCCCATCTCGCCCCGACGCTGCGCGAGCTGATGCCCGACCCGTCGCGGCTCGCCGGCATGGACGTCGCGGCGGCCCGG
>NZ_JAGOID010000206.1 GCF_017995835.1 Amaricoccus sp. | reverse complement strand
CGGAACCGCGCCTTCACCCCCCGCTCGACGAAGACCCGCGTCCCGTTCGAGCAGACCTGCCCGGCGGAGTAGAAGTTCCCGAGCATCGCGCCGCCCACGGCGCTCTCGACGTCGGCGTCCGCGAAGACGATCAGCGGCGACTTGCCGCCGAGCTCCAGCGTCACCGGCTTCAGCCCCTCGGCCGCCGCCGCGTAGACCCGCCGCCCGGTCGGAACCGAGCCGGTCAGCGACACCTTGGCGATCCCCGGATGCGTCGCCAGCATCGCGCCCACGGCCCCGCCGCCCTGCACGACGTTGAAGAGCCCCGCCGGCGCCCCCGCCTCGATCAGGATCTCGGCGAGCCTGAGCGCCCCGAGCGGCGTCATCTCCGAGGGCTTGAAGATCATCGCGTTGCCGCAGGCGAGCGCCGGCGCCGCCTTCCAGCAGGCGATCTGGCTCGGATAGTTCCAGGCCCCGATGCCGAGGCAGACCCCGAGCGGCTCGCGCCGCGTGTAGACGAAGTCGCCGCCGAGATCGACGTGCTCGCCCCGCAGCCCCATGGCGATCCCGCCGAAGAACTCGAGGCAGTCGGCGCCGGAGGCCCAGTCCGCCACCAGCGTCTCGGAGATCGGCTTGCCGGTGTCGAGCGTCTCGAGCTCCGACAATTCGCGGTTGCGCGC
Source organism: Amaricoccus sp. (assembly GCF_017995835.1). Lineage (GTDB taxonomy): Bacteria > Pseudomonadota > Alphaproteobacteria > Rhodobacterales > Rhodobacteraceae > Amaricoccus. The sequence continues at coordinate 1,988 of NZ_JAGOID010000206.1, read as the reverse complement.
GCGAATGATGTCCGCCGCCCGCCGCAGCACCCGCCCGCGCAGCGCCGGCGCCGTCGCCCGCCACTCAGCGAAAGCCGCCGCCGCCGCCGTGACGGCGCGCTCGACCAGGGACGGCGTCGCCTCGCGCAGCCGGGCGATCGTCTCCAGCGTGGCGGGATAGCGCACGTCGAACGCCGCGCCCTCGCCCTCGACATAGTCCCCGCCGACGTGATGCGAGGCGGGCGGTTGCGCGCGCGTCATGCCTTCCCCCTTCCGACCCGCAGGTCGACGTAGTTCTCGACCAGCGCGATCGCCTCCGCCGGCCGCGCCGACCCTCCCCCCAGCGCCTCGCGCAGATAGAGCCCGTCGATCATCGCGCCTATGCCGCGCGCCGCCTCCTCCGCCCCGGCCCGCGGCAGGAAGGCGCGCAGGTCGTGCACGAGGTTCGAGCGCAGCCGCCGCTGGTAGACCGACAGCAGCCGCGCCGCCTCGGGGGCCGACAGCGCCTTGGCGTAGAAGGCGAGCCAGGCGGCGATGGTGGCGCGGTGGAACTGGTCGGCGGCGAAACTCGCCCGCACCACGGCCGAGACCCGCGCCCGCGGCCCCTCGGCCCGGCGCAACTCGCCCACGGCCCCGGAGGCGAAATCCGCCAGCAGGTGCCGCATCGTCGCGATCAGCAGATCCTCCTTTGCGCCGAAGTAGTGATGCGCCAACGCCGACGAGACGCCCGCCCGCGCGGCGATTTGCGCCATGGTGACGTCGAGCGAGCCACGGTCGGCGATCTCGCGCAGGGCCGCGCCGATCAGGGCGCGTCGGCGGCTCTCGGGTCGTCCGGCGTTCGCTCGCATGGATCGCTCGTCAAACATTGATTGACTGATCAGTCAATGTCGGTTTCCCTTGCGCAGGTCAAGAAAGACGGGCGACCAATGTCCCCGGCCCGCCCGCCCATGCGCGGCGACCGGGGCCTTCGCGCCCGCAAACGAGAGGAAACCCGCCCCGTGTTCCGCCTGACGCCCAGCCTTTCCGCCCTCGCGGTCGCGCTCGCCCTCGCCGCGCCCGTGGCCGCCGCCGACCCCGACACGTGCTCCGACATCGCCTTCGCCGACGTGGGCTGGACCGACATCACCGCCACCACGGCGCTCGCGCGCACGGTGCTCGACGGGCTCGGCTACACGACCAGCGTCGATCTGCTCGCCCTGCCGGTGACCTTCCAGAGCCTCGAGCGCGGCGACATCGACGTCTTCCTCGGCAACTGGATGCCGACGATGGAGAGCGACATCGCCCCCTATCGCGAAAAGGGGACCATCGACACGGTCCGCACGAATCTCGTGGGCGCGAAGTACACGCTCGCCACGCTGAAGCCCCTCGCCGACGAGGGCCTGACCGACTTCGCCAGGATCGCCGAGTTCAAGGACCGGCTCGGCGGCAAGATCTACGGCATCGAGCCCGGCAACGACGGCAACCGGCTGATCCTCGACATGATCGCCCAGGACAAGTTCGGCCTCGGCGGCTTCGAGCTGGTCGAGAGCTCCGAGCAGGGGATGCTCGCCCAGGCCAAGCGCGCGGCGCGGCAGGAGGAGGGAATCGTCTTCCTCGGCTGGGAGCCGCACCCGATGAACGCCAACCTCGAGATGGTCTACCTCACCGGCGGCGACGACGTCTTCGGCGCGAACTTCGGCGGCGCCGAGGTGCGCACCCTGACCCGCGCCGGCCTCGTCGGCGAATGCCCGAACCTCGGCAAGCTGCTCCAGAACATGGAGTTCACCCTGCCGATGGAGAACGAGGTCATGGGCAAGATCCTCGACGACGGCGACGCGCCCGAGGACGCCGCCGCCGAATGGCTGAAGGCGAACCCCGCCGCGCTCGACCCATGGCTCGCGGGCGTCACCAGCCGCGACGGCGGCGACGGCATGGCCGCGGTCCGCACGGCGCTCGGCCTGTGAACGCGGCGGCCCGCCCCCGCCGCGTCGCGCTGCCGGCCTAGGCGCGCGCGATGGACAGCCTGGGCC
>NZ_JAGOID010000205.1 GCF_017995835.1 Amaricoccus sp. | reverse complement strand
GCACGGGGGAGGGCGGCGGCGTCTCGGGCATGGCTGTCGGCGGGACCCGCGCCAGCGCGCCGGATCCTTTGGCGCTGCAGGCCGCGCGCTATCGTCCGCCCGTGGGCCGGCGACGACGACGCACGGCCGTCGGCGCTCCGCCGGCCGGACCGCGGCCCGCGGTCGCCGGAGGACGTCTGGCGCCGGAGGGCGGGCGCTTCGCCCCGGCGGGCGGCCGCTTCGCACCGGAGGAGGGGAGCTTCGGCTCCCTGGGCGGACGCTTGGCGCCGGAGGACGGGAGCTTCGGGTCCCTCGGCGAGCGCTTCGCTCCGGCGGATGGGAGCTTCGGTTCCCGCGGCGGACGTTTCGCACCGGAGGACGGAAGCTTTGCCTCCCGCGGCGGACGCTTGGCTCCTGACGGCGGGCGCTTGCCCTCCCGCTGCGCGTACGCCGTACCGGAAGGCGGGCGCTTCGCCTCCCTCGGCGGGCGTTTCGATCCCGAGGCCGGGCGCTTTCCCGTCGCCGACTTTCGCTCCCCGGACGCCGCAGGCAGCTTGGCTCCGGCAAGGCGTCGGCGCGGCGCACCCGCGGGCGGAGGGGAGTCGGTCAACGGGCCGCGGCGGGGCCGGGGCGCGTCGTCCCGGAATGCCGATTCACCGGGGGCATGGCGCGCGGCGCCCCGCCGATGCTTCGAGGTATGTGCACCGACGTCCTGCGGCGGGCGTTGCCGCCCCGCGCCGCCTGACGGCGCACCCAGGGATTCGCGACGGCGTCCCGGCGATTTCGCGGGTTTCTCGCGTCGGCGCGGCTCGGGCTCGGGCTTCGGGGCCGGCCGCCAGAGGATCAGGATCTTGCCCAGATGCTGTACCGGTGCGGCGTCGAGGCTCTCGCAGATTCCCGCGAGGTGCGCCTCGCGCTCGTCGCGGTCGTCCGAATGCACGCGCACCTTGACCAGTTCGTGCGCGCCGAGCGCGACGTCGATCTCGTGCAGCACCGTGGGGGAAAGCCCGGCATGGCCGATCGCGACGACCGGATGGAGTGGGTGCGCGCGCGCCCGGAGTTCGCGGCGCTGCGACGGAGTGAGCGTGATCATGCGGCGAGTGTAGCCGAACGTCCCGCAGCAGCGGTTGGCGGCCGGCGACCGGCGGCGGGACGGGCGCGCGTGCCGCCGGTTCCACGGCGATCTATACAATGCAGTGCGTGGCCTGGCGGCATAGGGACCTCAAGCGTTCCTCCCCGTCCGCTTCGCCGTTCGCTTTCCCATGCCCGGCCCCCTCAACCCCACGCGCAAGAAGCACCGCTTCGGCAAGGCGTGGATGCACGACCACGTCAACGACCCGTACGTGCAGGAGGCGCAGCGGCGCGGCTACCGGTCGCGGGCGGCGTTCAAGCTGCTCGAGCTCGACGAGCGGGACAAGCTCCTGCGTCCCGGCATCGTCGCGGTCGACCTGGGCTCGGCGCCGGGAAGCTGGTGCCAGGTGCTGCGCGAGCGGCTCGGACCGAAGTCGACGATCGTCGCGGTCGACGTGCTGCCGATGCATCCGGTCGCCGGCGTCGCGTTCGTGCAGGCCGACTTCGCGACCGACGAGGGGCTCGCGGCCGTCGAGGCCGTGCTCGCGGGGAGGCCTGTCGACCTTGTGGTTTCCGACATGGCCCCCAACCTCTCGGGCATCGACCCCGTCGACCAGGCGCGCAGCGTCGGCCTGGCGGACCTCGCCCTCGCGTTCGCGGGCGAGCATCTGCAACCCGGAGGCGATTTCGCTGTCAAGGTCTTCCAGGGGGCGGGATTGGCCGAGTTCGAGAAGTCGATGCGCGAGCGGTTCGACAAGGTCTACCTGCGCAAGCCCAAGGCGAGCCGCGACAGGAGCCGGGAGGTCTTCCTGGTCGGCAAGGGGTTCTCGGGCGGATGACCGGCACGGGCGGGACGCGTGACCGGACGGGCGGCCTGTCTGTCCAGGGGCGCCTGCAGGGGCTGGGGTAGAATGATTTTTTCCCTCGAGGCGAACCGTCTCGGGGCAAACGCCCGGATTTCCGGGCGGAACGGGGCGCCCCCGGGCGCCGCGTCTAGGAGCGATACGTGAACAACCTGCTCAAGAACATCGGCATCTGGCTCGTGATCGGCCTGGTGGTCCTCACCGTGGTCAAGCAGTTCGACGCGCGCCAGACGACCAAGGACACGATCCCGTACTCCGAGTTCATGGACTCGGCGAAGGCGGGCAAGGTCGAGTCCGCGGTGATCGAGGGCCGGACGATCAAGTGGACGTCGACGGACAAGAAGCGCTTCCTCACGACGACGCCGGGCGACATCTGGATGGTGTCCGATCTGCTCAAGTTCGGCGTGCGCGTCGACGCGAAGGCCGAGGAGGAGCAGAGCTTCCTCGCGCAGATCTTCATCTCGTGGTTCCCGATGCTGCTCCTGATCGGCGTCTGGATCTTCTTCATGCGCCAGATGCAGGGCGGGGGGCGCGGCGGCGCGTTCTCGTTCGGCAAGAGCAAGGCGCGCATGCTCGACGAGGCGAACAACACGGTGACCTTCGCCGACGTCGCGGGCTGCGACGAGGCGAAGGAAGAGGTGGCCGAACTGGTCGAGTTCCTGCGCGACCCGTCGAAGTTCCAGAAGCTGGGCGGACGCATTCCGCGCGGCATCCTCATGGTCGGCTCGCCCGGCACCGGCAAGACGCTGCTCGCCAAGG
>NZ_JAGOID010000107.1 GCF_017995835.1 Amaricoccus sp. | reverse complement strand
CCATGCGGCGGGACCGGACTTCCGCACGCCGCCGTCGATCCGGCCGAACTACCTCTCGACCGAAGCGGACCTCGCCGTCGCCGCGCAGTCGATCCGGCTGACGCGCAACATCGTCGCGCAACCCGCGTTCGCCCGGCTGAAACCCGAGGAGCACCGGCCCGGGTCCGCGCTCCGGAGCGAGGCCGAGCTGCGCCGCGCTGCCGGGGATCTCGGCACGACGATCTTCCACCCCGTCGGCACCTGCCGGATGGGCGTGGACGAAGCCTCGGTGGTGGACCCGCGCCTGCGGCTGCGGCGGCTTGGACGGCTGCGGATCGCCGACGCCTCGGTGATGCCGACGATCACCAGCGGCAACACCAACTCGCCGACGCTGATGATCGCCGAGAAGGCGGCGCGGATGATCCTCGATGACGCCCGATAGCGCCACGGTGATCCGACAGGCCGGGCGCCGCGACGAGGCCGCGCTCCGGGAATGCGCCGCGCTGGCCTATGCCCGCTACGCGCCCCGGATCGGGCGGGAGCCCGCCCCGATGCGCGCCGACTTCGCGGCGCTGATCGACGCGGGCGAGGTCCACGTCGCGACCGACGCCGACGGCCGGCTCCAGGGCTTCGTCGTGTTCCGGGCGATGGAGGCCGGCTACGTCCTGCTGGAGAGCGTCGCCGTCCTGCCCGGCGCCGCCGGGCGCGGCGTGGGCAGGGCGCTCATCCTCTTCTGCGAGGACGCCGCGCGACGCGGCGGCGCCGGCGCGGTCCGGCTCTACGCCAACGAGAAGATGGTGGAGAACCTGGCGCTCTATCCCCGGCTCGGCTACGCGGAGACCGGACGGCGGGTCGAGGACGGCTTCCGCCGCGTCCATTTCGAGAAACGGCTGACGCCTGCCTAGCCGCGGCCCGGCGCGGCCCCCGGGTCGTCGCGGCCGAACACCGCTTCGACGATCGCTTCCAGCGCCAGGGCGTCGGCGGCGTCGAAGGCGGCCGGGGCGTCGCTGTCGATGTCGAGGACGCCGATGAGGCGGCCGCCCGCGTCGCGGACGGGAACGACGATCTCGGAACGGGTCGAGGCGGCGCAGGCGATATGGCCGGGGAAGGCGTCGACGTCCGGCACGACCTGCGTGCGCTCCTCGCGCGCGGCCGCGCCGCAGACGCCGCGTTCGAACGGGATGGCCAGGCAACCGTGCCCGCCCTGGTAGGGCCCGATCTTCAGGAGCCCGGGCGCGACGACGCGGTAGAACCCGACCCAGTCGAAGCCGTCGAGACCGTGGTAAAGCTCGCAGGCGACGGTGGCCATCAGCGCGACGGGATCGTCCTCGCCCTCGACGAGAGCGGCGATCCGCGCGGAAACCTCGGGATAGGGCCGGTCCATGGCGGCGATCCTCGCGCCGCCCGGACGAAAAGAAAAGCCCGGCGGTGACAGGCCGCCGGGCAAGGTGGGACCCGGAGCCCCGAGGGGTCCCGGCCCGGGGAAGGCGTCCGCTACATCACGTAGGCGCGCTCGCCGTGCTCGGCGAGGTCGAGGCCCTCGCGCTCGGTCTCCGGCGCGACGCGCAGGCCGACGATCATGTCGACGATCTTGTAGAGGACGAAGGAGACCACGCCGCACCAGAGGATGGTGATCGCCACGGCCTGGATCTGCACGACGACCTGCCCGACCATGTTCTGGCCTTCGGCATAACCGACGCCGCCGAGCCCCTCCGAGGCGAAGACGCCGGTCAGCACCGCGCCGACGATGCCGCCGATGCCGTGGATGCCGAACACGTCGAGGCTGTCGTCATAGCCCACCTTCTCCTTCACCACCTGCACGAAGAAGTAGCAGGCGGCCGAGGCGAGGAGCCCGAGGAGGATGGCGCCGACCGGGCCGACGAAGCCGGCGGCCGGGGTGACGGCGACGAGGCCCGCGATCATGCCGGAGGCTGCGCCGAGCATCGAGGCCTTGCCGCGGGCCATGGCCTCGATCACCGACCAGCCGACGATCGCGCCCGCCGTCGCGGTGAAGGTGTTGAGCATGGCGAGGCCCGCGCCGCCGCCGGCCGACAGCGCCGAGCCGGCGTTGAAGCCGAACCAGCCGACCCACAGGATCGAGGCGCCGACCATGGTCAGCGTCATCGAGTGGGGAGCCATGACCTCCCTCCTGTAACCGATGCGCGGCCCGATCACGAGCGCCCCGACCAGGGCGGCGATGCCGGCGTTGATGTGGACGACCGTCCCGCCCGCGAAGTCCATCGCGCCCCAGCCGAAATAGAGGCCGGCGGCGTCCCAGGCCATGTGGGCGACAGGGAAGTAGACGATCGTGACCCACATTATCATGAACAGGACGACGGCGGAGAACTTCATCCGCTCGGCGAAGCCGCCGACGATCAGCGCCGGCGTGATGCAGGCGAAGGTCATCTGGAAGGCGATGAAGACGAATTCCGGGATCGTGCCGGACTCCGAAGCCGGCGTGACGCCGGCGAGGAATATCTTGGCGAAGCCGCCGAAGAACGCGCTCTCCGAGCCGCCGAAGGCGAAGGAGTAGCCGTAGAGGACATAGATCACCATGACGATCGCGGTGATCAGCGTGCACTGCATCAGCACGGAGAGCATGTTCTTCACGCGCACGAGGCCGCCATAGAACAGCGCGAGGCCCGGCAGGATCATGAACAGCACGAGCAGCGTCGAGGTCAGCATCCAGGCCGTGTCGCCGCTGTTCAGCGCCGAGACCGTCTCCTCGACGACCGGGTCGAGCGCCGGCGCCGTCTCCGTCGTCGCCTCCTGGCCGAACGCGAGCGCGGCCGGCAGCGCGGCCGCGAGCACGGCCCCGAGGCCGAACGGTTTCAACAGGTCTCGCATGTACTTGCGCCTCTTCAATTCGAGTTCCTTTCCCCTGCTCACAGCGCCTCCTCCCCGGTCTCGCCCGTGCGGACGCGCAGAGCCTGCTCGACGCCGAGCACGAAGACCTTGCCGTCGCCGATCTTTCCCGTGCGCGCCGCCCCGGCGAGCGCTTCGACCACCTGGGGGACGACCCTCTCGGCGACGACGAGCTCGAGCTTGAGCTTGGGCACGAAGTTCACCACGTACTCGGCGCCGCGATAGATTTCGGTATGGCCGGACTGTCGGCCGTAGCCCTTCACCTCGGAGACCATCAGGCCCTGCACGCCGATGTCGGTCAGCGCCTCGCGGACCTCCTCGAGCTTGAAGGGCTTGATGACCGCTACGATCATTTTCATCGAAGTCCTCATGGGTATCGTCCGAGCACGCCGGCACACCCGAATACAAGCAAGGATCATGCCAGATTTCGGCATCGACCAGACTTGCTTGTGAAACCAGCCGTTTCCCGCAGGATGAGCGCCTTGATCGCATCCGGCGCCAACAGAGCGGGCGCACATATGATCAATTCCTGTGCAGTCGGACCGGCCAAGGGCGATTGGGCAAGCAGCAGGCGCCCGGCGGACGGGAGGCGCCATTCCGGCTTGCATCCGCGGCCGGTCGCGCGCCAGTCTCGTCACGGCATGGGGTACGGGGCGCATGGCGAGAACCGGACTGCCGGCCGCGCGCTCTCGCGGCCGGAAACCCGCCGATTACCTCTCTCCACGTTGAAAGTGAGTTCCGATCGGAGCCGGTTCCCCGGTCGCCTCTCTTCGCGCAGGATCGCAGGAACAGGAAGCCGGGCGGGGAGCGAGCAATGACAGCCAGCGCGACGACACGGAAGGAGCTGCGCTTCCTCCTGAACGGACCGGAGGTGCGGCTGGCGGAGTGTCCACCCACGCGCACGCTGCTCGACTGGCTGCGGATCGAACGGCGCCTGACCGGAACCAAGGAAGGCTGCGCCGAGGGCGATTGCGGCGCCTGCACCGTGCTGGTCGGCAAGCTGACCGAGGCCGGGCTCGTCTACGAGAGCGTCAACGCCTGCATCCGCTTCATGGGCTCGCTCGACGGCGCCCACGTCGTCACCGTCGAGGCCCTGTCCGAAGGCGGCTCGCTGCATCCGGTGCAACAGGCCATGGTCGAGCACCACGGATCCCAGTGCGGCTTCTGCACGCCCGGAATCGTGATGTCGCTCTACGGCCTGTGGATGCGCAGGCCCGACGCCTCGGTCGCGCAGATCGAGAAGGCGCTCCAGGGCAACCTCTGCCGCTGCACCGGCTATGCGCCGATCATCCGCGCCGCGCAGGCCGCGGCCGCCGCCTCGCCCGACGGCGATCCGCTGGTCGTCGAGCGCGCGCGCGTCACCGAGGCGCTGAAGGCGATCCGCGACGGCGCCCGCGTCGACATGGGCGAAGGGACCGACCGGCTGATCCTGCCCGCCGACGTCGCCGACCTGGCCGCCCTGCGGGCGGAACTGCCCGGCGCGACGGTCGTCGCCGGCGCGACCGACGTCGGGCTCTGGGTCACCAAGCAGATGCGGCCCATCGGCCCGCTGATCTTCATCGGCCATCTCGACGGCCTGCGCCGCATCGAGGAAACCGCCGAGGGCGTCCGCTTCGGCGCCGGCGTCAGCTATGCCGAGGCCCGCGCCGCCATCGCCCGGCGCTGGCCGGCGCTGGTCGAGCTCTGGGACCGCATCGGCGGCGAGCAGGTGCGCAACATGGGCACCGTCGGCGGCAACATCGCCAACGGCTCGCCGATCGGCGACACGCCCCCGCCCTTCATCGCGCTGGACGCGAGCCTGCGCCTTCTCAGCGCCGCGGGCCCCCGCGACCTGCCGCTCGAGGACTTTTTCATCGCCTACGGCAAGCAGGACCGCCGCGCCGACGAGATCGTCGAGAGCGTGTTCGTCCCGGCCCCGCCCGCCGGCGCGGCCTTCGCCTGCTACAAGGTCACCAAGCGGCTCGACGAGGACATCACCGCCGTTCTCGCTGCCTTCCGCCTCACCTTCGACGGCGACCGGATCAGCGACGCCCGCCTCTGCTACGGCGGCATGGCCGGCACGCCGAAACGCGCGACCAACGCCGAGGCGGCGCTCAAGGGCCGGGCGTGGGACGAGGCCGCAGCCGAGGCCGCCATGGCCGCGCTCGCCGACGACTTCGCCCCCCTCACCGACTGGCGCGCCACGGCGGAGTATCGCCGGCTGGTCGCAGGAAACCTGATCCGCCGCTTCTGGCTGGAGACGGGCGGCGCATCCGTGCGGCTCGACCGGCCCCTCGCCGAAGCGGTCTGAGGCAACGCCCATGAACATGCGCAAACCCGAAACCGCCACCGCCGACAAGCCCGTCGACCACGCCATCCGCGGCGGCGTCCACACCGCGCTCCCGCACGAGAGCGCCGCCAACCACGTCACCGGCCGGGCGGAGTACATCGACGACATCCCCGAACCCGCCGGCACGCTCCACGCCGCCCTCGGCATGTCCGACCGCGCCCATGCCCGCATCCTCGCGATCGACCTCTCCGCAGTCGTCGCGTTCCCGGGCGTCGTCGGCGCGCTCACGGCCCGCGACATTCCCGGGCACAACGACATCTCGCCGGTCAGCCGTCACGACGATCCGGTCTTTGCCGAGGCTGTCGTCGAGTTCCACGGCCAGCCGGTCTTCGCCGTCGTCGCCGAGACCCGCGACGCGGCCCGCCGCGCCGCCACCCTCGCCAGGATCGAGTACGAGGACCTGCCCCACGCCATCGACGTCATCGACGCGCTGGCCGCGGACTACCCCTTCGTCGTCGACCCGCTGAAGCTGGAGCGCGGCGACGTCGCCCGCGGCATGGCCGGAAGCCCGCGCCGCCTCTCGGGACGTTTCCGCGTCGGCGGGCAAGAACACTTCTACCTCGAAGGCCAGATCGCGCTCGCCATCCCCGGCGAGGACGGCGACGTCACCGTGTTCTCCTCCACCCAGCACCCCTCCGAGGTGCAGCACATGGTCGCGCACGTCCTCGGCGTCGCCAGCCACAACGTCACCGTCAACGTCCGACGCATGGGCGGCGCCTTCGGCGGCAAGGAGACCCAGGCCAACCTCTTCGCCGTCATCGCCGCTGTGGCGGCGAAGAAGTGGCGGCGCGCGGTCAAGTTCCGCCCCGACCGCGACGACGACATGGTGGCGACCGGCAAGCGCCACGACTTCGTGATCGACTACGAGCTCGGCTTCGACGCCAGCGGCCGCATCCATGCGGTCGAGGGCAGCTTCGCCGCGCGCTGCGGCTTCTCGGCCGACCTCTCGGGCCCCGTCACCGACCGCGCCCTGTTCCACGCCGACAACGCCTATTTCTACCCGGCGGTAAGACTCGTCTCCAAACCGCTGAAAACCAACACCGTGTCGAACACCGCCTATCGCGGCTTCGGCGGGCCGCAGGGCCTCGTCGCGGCCGAGCGGTTCATCGAGGACATCGCCTACGCGCTCGGCAAGGACCCGCTCGAGGTGCGCCGCGCCAACTTCTACGGCGGCGAGGGCCGCGACGTGACGCCCTACTGGCAGAATGTCGAGGACAACATCGTCGGCCGCATCGTCGACGAACTCGAAGCCTCGGCCGACTACCAGGCCCGGCGCAAGGCGGTGATCGCCCACAACGCCTCGAACCCGACGATCCGCAAGGGCATCGCGCTGACGCCGGTCAAGTTCGGCATCAGCTTCACCGCGACGTGGTACAATCAGGCCGGCGCGCTGCTGCACGTCTACACCGACGGCTCGGTGCAGCTGAACCACGGCGGCACGGAGATGGGCCAGGGCCTCTACACCAAGGTCGCCCAGGTCGTCGCCGAAGAGCTCCAGATCGACCTCGACCGCATCCGCGTCACCGCCACCTCGACCGGCAAGGTGCCGAACACCTCCGCGACGGCCGCCTCGTCCGGCGCCGACCTCAACGGCATGGCCGCGGCCGACGCCGCGCGCCAGATCCGCGAGCGCCTGATCGCCTTCGCTGCCGAGCGCTGGCAGACCGGCCCGGAATCGGTGCGCTTCCACGCCAACCACGTCCATGTCGGCGACGAAAAGGTGCCCTTCGCCGCGCTGATCCGCATGGCCTACCAGGCCCGCATCCAGCTCTCCGCCGCCGGCTTCTACAAGACGCCGAAGATCCATTGGGACCGCGCCACCGGCCGCGGGCGGCCGTTCTACTATTACGCCTACGGCGCCGCCTGCTCCGAGGTCTCGGTCGACACGCTGACCGGCGAATACCAGGTGGATCGCGTGGACATCCTCCACGACGCCGGCCGCTCGCTGAACCCCGACCTCGACATCGGCCAGATCGAGGGCGGCTTCGTGCAGGGCATGGGCTGGCTCACCACCGAGGAACTGTGGTGGGACGACAAGGGCCGGCTCCGCACCCATGCGCCCTCGACCTACAAGATCCCGCTCGCTTCCGACCGGCCGCGCATCTTCAACGTGAAGCTCGCGGAATGGTCCGAGAACGTCGAGCCGACGATCAAGCGGTCCAAGGCCGTGGGCGAGCCGCCCTTCATGCTCGCCGTATCGGTGCTCGAGGCGCTGTCGATGGCCGCCGCCTCGGTCGCAGACTACCGCATCGCGCCGCAGATGGACGCCCCGGCCACCCCGGAGCGCGTGCTGATGACCATCGAGCACCTCCGCGCCGCCGCGAAGGCCCAGGGGACTTCCGGCTGATGGAGCCCCGCGACCTTCTCGCCGCGGGCGCGCCGCTCATCCTCGCCGAGGTCGGGGCCACCCGCGGCTCCGCCCCGCGCGATGCGGGCGCCTGGATGCTGGTGGCGGCGGAGGCCGTCGCCGGCACCATCGGCGGCGGACAGCTCGAATACATGGCCATCGACCGCGCCCGCGTGCTCCTGCGCCGCGGCTTCGCCGCCGAGACGATGGAGGTGCCGCTCGGCCCCGCGATCGGCCAGTGCTGCGGCGGTCACGTCCGCCTGACGCTGACCCCGGTCGACAAGGGAACCGCCCACATGCTCGAGGCCCGAATGGACGCGGAGGAGGCGGCGCAGCCGGAGGTGCTGGTCATCGGCGCCGGCCATGTCGGCCGCGCGCTCGCCGCGGCGCTCGCGCTCCTGCCGGTGCGCGTGCAGCTGATCGACCAGCGCGTGGCGGAACTCGCGCTCGCCGCGCCGGGCGTGCCGACCACCCTCTCCCCCCTGCCCGAAGCCGAGGTCGCCGCCGCGCGGCCCGGCTCGGCCTTCGTCATCCTGACCCACGATCACGCGCTCGACTTCCTCGTCGCCGCCGCGGCGCTCGACCGCGGCGACGCAGCCTATGTCGGGATGATCGGCTCGGAGACAAAGCTCGCCCGTTTCCGCTCCTGGCGGAAACAGACGGGCGTCCGCAAAGACCCCGCCGCCGGGCTGACCTGCCCGATCGGCGGGCCCTCCGGCGACAAGCGCCCCGCAGTGATCGCGGCGCACGTCGCGGCGGAGATCATCGGCCGGCTCGGCGCGCCCCAGGCCGCCGTGCCGGAGAAGGCCCCGACGACACGGAACTGAACAGGGACAACCTGCCCCGCCGCGCGAGCCCGGGGCGAGAGAGAAAGTGCGGCAACCGCCATGCTCGACAGCTACTTCAAGCTTCAGGAACACGGGACCAACGTCCGGACCGAGTTGATCGCCGGTCTGACCACCTTCCTGACGATGGCCTACATCATCTTCGTCAACCCGCAGATCCTCGCCACCACCGGCATGGACCAATCCGCGGTCTTCGTCGCCACCTGCCTCGCGGCCGCGCTCGGCTCGGCGATCATGGCGCTCTATGCCAACTGGCCGATCGCCATGGCGCCGGGCATGGGCCTCAACGCCTTCTTCGCCTTCACGGTCGTCGGCGCGCTCGGCTTCACCTGGCAGCAGGCCCTCGGCGCGGTGTTCATCTCGGGCTGCATCTTCCTGATCCTGACCGTCACCGGCGTCCGCCGCTGGCTGGTCGCCGGCATCCCGCACTCGATGCGCTCGGCGATCGCCGCCGGCATCGGGCTCTTCCTCGGCATCATCGCGCTGAAGAACGCCGGGATCGTCGTCACCTCCGAGGCGACCTCGGTGACGCTCGGGCACATGATGGCCCCGGCGCCGATGCTCGCCATGCTCGGCTTCTTCATCATCGCCGCGCTCGACGCGCTGAAGGTGACCGGCGCGATCCTGATCGGCATCCTCGTCGTCACGCTGATCTCGATCGCCGCCGGCTTCTCCGACTTCGGCGGCATCGTCGACACGCCGCCCTCGATCGCGCCCACGTTCCTCCAGCTCGACGTCGTCGGCGCGCTCGGCGTCGGCATCGTCCACGTCGTGCTGGTCTTCGTCCTCGTCGAGGTCTTCGACGCCACCGGCACGCTGATCGGCGTCGCCAAGCGCGCGGGTCTCCTCGAAGAGGGTCCGAGCCACACCAGCCCGCAGCTCGGCAAGGCGCTGCTGGCCGACAGCTCGGCCATCGTCGCGGGCTCGTTCCTCGGCACCTCCTCGACCACCGCCTATGTCGAGAGCGCCTCCGGCGTGCAGGCCGGCGGCCGCACCGGCCTCACGGCGCTGACCGTCGCCGTCCTCTTCCTCGCCGCGCTGTTCTTCGCCCCGCTCGCGGGCTCGGTCCCCGCCTTCGCCACGGCGCCGGCGCTGCTCTTCGTCGCCTGCCTCATGGCGCGCGAGCTGACGGACATCGACTGGGACGACATCACCGAGGCGGCGCCGGCGGCGCTGACCGCGATGATGATGCCCTTCACCTACTCGATCGCCAACGGCCTCGCCTTCGGCTTCATCTCCTACGCGGCGCTGAAGCTCCTGACCGGCAAGGCCCGCGACGTCCACGCCGCGACCTGGCTCGTCGCCGGCCTCTTCCTTATCCGCTTCGCCTTCTTCCAGGAATAGCGCACACGCACCACCCCGGGGCGGCACGCCGCCGCCCCGGGGCGCAGGCATGGAACGGGTTCCGCGTGATCGTCTCGGTCGTGTAGCGCAAGCGGCGGAAGTTCGAAGGTGGCGTGATCTCCGGGTGACCTGAAACCCACCCCCAGCC
>NZ_JAGOID010000204.1 GCF_017995835.1 Amaricoccus sp. | reverse complement strand
GCCCTCTTCGAGGAGGATCTCGCCCAGCAGGACTCCCCGCGCGACCGAGCGCGAGAGGGTGGCGTTGGCCTCTTCGTCGGTGAGCCGGCCGGCCGCCGCGAGGAAGCGGGAGAAAGTCTCGTGCGCGAGGTTGGAGCGGCACTCGACCGGCACGCCGCGATCGAGCACGACACGCTTCTCGATCGGACCGCGGCGGGCGATCAGCAGGCCGCTCGACTCCGCCGCCTGATGCGCGACCAGCAGCAGCGGGAACGGCGTCTCGGCGAAGCGGACCGTCGCCTGCAGCGCGACCGCCCTCAGATGCTCGGGCTGAGGAAACACGATGGCGCGATTGTACGGCTGTTGGCGTCCGTCGGGGGAGCGGCCTCTTCCGGCGATGGACGCTCCGGGCGCCTACCAGCCGCTGCGGCGGCGCAGGGCGTCGATCTGGGCGACGTGGTGGCGGCCGTGCCAGGCGTACATGGCGACGCTCTTTTCGATCGTCACCGGGCCGAGATCGGGGTGGAGGAAGGCGCGGCTGAACATCTCCTCCGGCAGGGCCTCGAGGAAGGCCAGCCAGCGCGCGTGCAGGGCGGCGACCAGCACGAGCGAGAGCTCGATGTCAGCGGACTTGGCCTCGGGGAGCTCCGCCCAGATCGCCTCCTTGTAGAGCTTGATCGCCGGCTGCTCCTCGGTGGCCGCGAGCTTGTGGCGGAGGTAGGCGTTCATGTGGCTGTCGGGGACGTGATGGACCACCTGGCGCACCGTCCAGCCGTGCTCGCGATAGGGGGTGTCGAGCTGCGCGGCGGAGAGCCCAGCGGTCGCCCGCCGCAGCTCGCCGGGACAGGCCGCGAGCTCGGCGAAAAACTGCCGGCGGGTTTCGGCGCTGAAGGCGGGCGGGGCGGCGAAGCGGCCGATCGGGTAGCGCTGCTCTTGCATCTCGGTCATGACCTTCTCCTCTAGGGCACTTGCGGTTGGAGGTTGGCGGCCGACCAGTCGGCGGAGGCCAGCGCCCGCGCCGTGACCTCGTAGACGACGACGCGCACGCCGTCGAGAAGGGCGGGCTCCTGGCGCAGCCAGTGCACGCGGTCGGCGAGATTGTTCGCCGCGACCTTCGCGCTGCGCCGCACGGGGCGGTCGAGGGCGAAGGCGAGCTGCTCGGCAAAGCTCGCGGTGCGGCCTCCGGGAAGGGCCGAAAAAACCAGCGCGTAGCTGTCGCCCAAGAGGAGGAGATCGCTCGCGGCTGCCGGCACGACGCTGTAGGGAACCTCGCCGAGCCCGACGATCTCGTCGACTTCGAGTTTCTCGTTGGGGAAGATCGCACCGTCGAGGCCGAGGCCCAGCAGACGGGTCTGGTCGCCTTCGAGCTCGTGCGCGACGCTTCGCCGCCGCAGGCCCGCTGGCGGATGGGGCGGAAGCTTCGTTCGCTGGCTCAGGAACTGCGCGAGGCCGGCGGCGGCGACACGCATTCCGGCCGCATTCCAATGCGTATCGGTCGGAAGGTAGAGCTCCTCGCCTTCCCGCGCCGCGGCGCGCAGAGCGGGGAGGGCGTCGTAGACCGGGAGACCGGCGTCGCCCAGGCGGCGGACGAGCTCCGGAAACGACGGGTTCTCGATCGTCGATTCAGCTACCGTCCCCATCCGGGCGAGCGGCTCGGGATGGACCTGCGCCTTGACCGGTACCGGGAAGAAGACGAGCTCGATGCCGCGTTCGGCGAGCTCGGCGTGGAGCTGCAGCAGGCCGGGCAGCGGATCGGGCTCGGGGACGGCGTAGCGCGCGCCGAGCGTGCGGCGGCGGGCGAGCTCGCGCGCAGCGAGAAAGGGATGGCCGGTGAGGTAGTCGAACTCGGTGCGGAAGTAGAGCCAACTCTGCCGCCCGACGATGACCTGCGAGTTGCCATAGGCGAGGTGGCGCGTCAGCACGGTCTGCGCCGCCGGGCGAAGGTCGGCTGAGACGGCCGACTCGCGCCCCAGTCGATCCTCGAGCGCGGCGAGACCGGTGCGCAGGCGGCGATTCGCCGCCAGCAGCCCGCTGCTGCGCCAGCTGGCGAGGAAGGCGCTCGGGCTCGGAATCGGATCCGGTCCTGCGAACGCCGTCGGCTCGCCCCTTTGCCAGCGCGCCGCCTCGCGCACCGCGCCGACGGCGAGCACGGCGAGGAGCACCGCCGTGAGCACCCAGCCACCGGTACGCGTCACCTCCGTGGCCCGGACTTCGGTCAGCGCCTCTTCTTCACGCGACGGATGAGGGGGAGAGGAGGCCATCAAAAAATGTAGTAAATGAAGGGGTTGTAGTCCTGCGTCGACAGCGCCGCGATCGCGGCGACGAGCAGAACAAGGACCAGGGCGATCTTCATCGGCGTGAGGTCCCGCGTCCAGGTCCAGCTCTGCGGCGCCCCCCAGACGATGAGCGCGGCGACGGCGAAGCTCAGCAGAAGGTACGGGCTGAGCAGCAGGCCGGAGAGGAGCGGCGCAGCCGAGGCGGCGGCACCGACGCCGAACATTCTGCCGAGATAGGCCAGTGCCGCCGGCAGATCGGCGGCGCGGAAGAAGACCCAACTCACCAGCACCAGCGCGAAGGTGTTGGAGATGCGCAGCGGTCGCGGCAGCCAGCCGTGGAGGCGGTCGACTCCGACGGCGCGCTCGAGCGCCAGGAGTCCGCCGTGAAAAGCGCCCCAGAGGACGAAGTTCCACGACGCCCCGTGCCAGAG
>NZ_JAGOID010000106.1 GCF_017995835.1 Amaricoccus sp. | reverse complement strand
GGCCTACTACCTCTGGCGCCCCGAAAACGAGCGCGACTACGGCCAGGAAGCAATCGAGATCCTGCTCCAGGTCATGGAGAACAACCGCGACGACCTCGTCGTCATCCTCGCCGGCTACGGCGACCGCATGGCCCGCTTCTTCGAGGCGAACCCCGGCTTCCGCTCGCGCATCGCCCATCATATCGAGTTCCCCGACTACGACGACGCGGAACTCCTGGGGATCGCCGAGACCATGCTCGCGGCACAGAACTACACCCTCGCCGCCCCCGCCCGCGCCGCGCTCGCCGAATACATCCA
This sequence comes from Amaricoccus sp., assembly GCF_017995835.1. Classification (GTDB taxonomy): domain Bacteria; phylum Pseudomonadota; class Alphaproteobacteria; order Rhodobacterales; family Rhodobacteraceae; genus Amaricoccus. Next base: position 9,563 of record NZ_JAGOID010000106.1, on the reverse strand, counting down.
CCTGCGCCGCGCCCAGCCGCACTTCGCCAACGCCCGCTCGATCCGCAACGCGCTCGACCGCGCCCGCCTCCGCCAGGCCAACCGCCTGTTCCAGACCGCGACGGGCCCCCTCGACGCCGCCGCGCTCAGCACGCTCGACGAACCCGACATCCGCGCCAGCCGCGTCTTCCGCGGCGGCCTCGACGCCGACCGGAGCCAGCCATGAGCCTCGACACCCCCTCCGACCGCCTCCCCTTCGACCGCAAGCCCAGGATCGCGCCGTCGATCCTCTCCGCCGATTTCGCCGACTTCGGCGCCGAGTGCCGCGCCATCGAGGCGCAAGGCGCCGACTGGGTCCACGTCGACGTGATGGACGGCCATTTCGTCCCCAACCTCACCTTCGGCCCGCCGCTGGTGAAGGCGATCCGCCGACACGTCGCCACGTGCATGGACGTCCACCTGATGATCGCCCCGGCCGACCCCTACATCGAGGCCTTCGCCGCCGCCGGCGCCGACATCCTCACCGTCCACGCCGAGGCCGGCCCCCACACCCACCGCACCCTCCAGGCGATCCGCGCCGCCGGCGCCCGCCCCGGCCTCGCGCTCAACCCCGGCACTCCGGCCGAGGCGGCGGGACCCCTCCTCGACCTCGTCGACCTCGTCTGCGTGATGACGGTGAACCCGGGCTTCGGCGGCCAGAAGTTCATCGCCTCCCAACTCGACAAGATCCGCACGCTGCGCACGATGATCGGCGACCGCCCGATCCACATCGAGGTCGACGGCGGCATCACCCCCGAGACCGCCCCCCTCGTCACGCAAGCCGGCGCCGACGTTCTCGTTGCCGGCTCCGCCGTCTTCGCGAACGGCTCAGTAGGCGATCCGGCACCCTACGGAAGGAACATCAGGGCGATCCGCGAAGCGGCCGAAGCGGCGCTCGCCCCTGCCTGAGCCGGGCAAGAAGAACAACGCACGGCTCGCCGCGGGGAGACGTGGGAGTTCCGATCCGCGTCCCTGCACCCGGCAGCGCTGTATTCACATGATATCAGGCTTTGAGCGGCTATCCTCTTGGAGCAAGACACTCTTGGACGGAGCAGACATGGCTGACGATGATCGACGCAGGGCGGACGAGAACCGACGGCGGCGCGAGGCAGCCGAACGCTCTCAGCTTCCCGGGTTTGCAGTGTGTCTGCACTGCGGGAATGCATTTCGCGTGGCGGACGGCATAGTCACGGCCGACGCAGCCCTCTGCGACGTGTGCAACAGCGACTAAGGCTCTGATGTGAGGATCTCCGCGAAACCGCGATTGCCCCGGTCAGGCGGCCCGCCCTGTCGGGTATGATTGAGAACGCCCCGCCATCGGCGTCCTCGCCTGGGGCCACCTGCCGATTAAAGGCTCCCCGCCGCTGCCCGCGAGCAACCCTCGCTCATCGCGAGCCCCGTTCCCGGCCCACAAGACTCAGAAGCAGACGATCTCCGCCTCCGCCTGCGCGCGACGCAGGTTCGCGGCGATTTCGCGCACCGCCGGCACGCCGCGGAACATCGCGCCGCGCTCGCCGGGGGCGAAGCGCATCCGCAGCACCGTCTCCGCCTCGACATAGGCTTCATAGGGCAGGATCGTCGCGATCTGGTCGATCGAGCACGAGCAGCGGATCAGGGCGTCCTGCGTCTGCCCGTTCGTGGCCATGCAGGCGAACACGTACTCCGCGCGCGCCGCAGTCGGGTAGTCGTTGACCGCCGCCTCCTGCGCGAAGGCCGCCGCCCCGGCGAGCAGGCCGGCAAGACCGAGGCCGAAGAGCCGCATGTCAGTCCTCCGCAACGAGCGTCATCCGCTCATGATAGCCGCCCGCGTCCCCCGTGGTATCAGCCGAAAGTTCGAGGATGCGTGCCGGATCCGCCGGGTCGTAGCGCAGCCGGATCTCCAGGTCGCCGAAGGCGCCCATCCGCGCCCGTTCGCGATCGGCGGCGAAGGGGGTGAGCCGCGCCGTGCGCGTCTCTCCCTCCGCGGCGCCGAGATCGGCCGCGACCAGCGCCTCGCGGATGCGGTTGCGGATGTAGTAGGGGCTGCCGCCGGTGGCCTCCGCCATTGCCCGGACGACGTTCTCGAGGAAATAGAGCAGAAGCGGGTTGGCCGTGCCGCCGGGAAACGTCCCCGCCGGCTGCGCCTTGCCGTCGACCACGCGCACGAGGCGAAGTTCGTCCGGCCCGACGACCTCGAGCCGGACCTCGCCGCCGGTCACGTCGGCGACGGTCATCCCCTCCGCCTCGGGCACGTCGCGCTCCTCGGCATAGGCCACCACGCTGCCCACGGCGGCGCCGTCGAAGGCCCGGGGCGCCATCAGGAGATCGCTCAACGCGCCCGCCGCCGCCGGCAGCGGCGCGGCGAGGCAGGCCAGCATCAGAAGCGCTCGCTTCATTCCCCGTCCTTCATCGTCAGCTGGAAGCCCCGCCCACGCAGGGTGCGCAGCGTGAGCCCGTACTCGGTCAGCGCCCCGAGCTTGCGGCGCAGGTATCCGACATAGACATCGACCACGTTCTCCGTCGCCCCGCCGTTCGGAGCCCAGAGCGCATCGAAGATCTCGCCCCGCGTCGCCAGTTTCCCGCCCCGTCCGATCAGCCAGGCGAGAAGCTCGCCCTCGCGTTCCGTCAGCGCCACCGGACGCGCGCCCCCGGTCACGATCCGCGTCTCCGGGTCGTAGACAAGCCCGGCCATGCGCAGGGGAACATGGCGCGGCTCGGCCCGGCGCAGCTGGACCTCCAGCCGCGCGATCAGCTCCGAGAGCTGGAACGGCTTCACCACGTAGTCCTGCGCCCCGGCGTCGAGCCCCTCCGCCCGGTCCTCGACCCGCGCCAGCGCGCTCAGCATCAGCGCCGGGGCCCGGAAGCCGCGCCGGCGCATCTCCGACAGCACCCTCGCGCCGCGCTCCTCCCCCAGCATCATGTCGACGATCGCGGCATCGACGCCGCCCGCCTCGGCGCGCGCGAGCGCCGCGTCGCCGGTCTCCGCCCAGTCGACGTCGTAGCCCGCGGCCCCGAGGCCCCGGCGCAGAAGCGACGCGATATCGGGATCGTCCTCCACGACCAGCACGCACACCATCTCAGCCCGTCTCCGTCTCCGTCCCCGCCAGCGGCAGCGTCAGTACGAGCGCGAGCCCGCCCGATGCCGGCGCCTCCGCCCGGAGGTCGCCGCCGTGAGCCTCGATCACCCATCTGGCGAGCGCAAGCCCCACGCCGAAGCCCGGGCCCGACGCGCCGTCGCCGCGGACGAAACGGTCGAACGCCTCCGCCAGCTGCGCCGGCGGCATTCCCGGACCGTCGTCGGCGATCCGAAGCGCGGCCCGGTCGCCGTCGGCGCGCCCGGAGATCGTCACCGTCGCCCCGCGCCCGGCATACTTGGCGGCGTTCTCGAGAAAGCCGCCCAGCACCTGCCGCAGCCATTCCGCGTCGCCACTCACCGCCAGCGCCGGCAGCGACTCCGCCCGCGCGACCACCCCCGCCCGCGCCAGCACGGGCGCGGCGTCGGCGAGCGCCGCCTCCGCCACCGCGGCGAGATCCACCGCCGCCCGTTCCAGCTCGAGCTGGCCGCTTTCGGACCGCGCGATCCGCAGCAGATCCTCGATCCGGCGAAAGAGCCGCATGGCGCGTCCGCGGATCGTGGCGAAGCTCGCCTGGAGGTCCGGGTCGGGATGGCGCGCGCCCAGCTCCGCCTCGCCGAGGATCACCGTCAGCGGCGTGCGAAGCTCGTGGCCGACATCAGCGAAGAACCGCCGCCGTTCCGCGTCGACCCGCGCCAGCCGGGCGTTGGCGTGGCTCAGCGCCGCCGTGCGCTCCGCGACCGTGGCGTTGAGCCGAGCGCGGTCGCGCGCGACCCGCGCCGCCACGAGCCGCACCCGCGCCAGCAGGAGCCCCAGTTCGTCGTGCCCGCCCGGGACCGGCGCCCCCGCAGCGAGCGCCTCGGCCGCCGCCGTCGCCGAGGTCAGCCGGCGGAACAGCGGCCGAAACGCCCAGAGCCAGAGCCCGAGGAGCGCCAGCGGCGCCGCGATCCCTACCGCCAATGCCGCCCGGCGAAGGCGGCGCCGCAGCGTGTCCATGTCCGCCATCGCCTCGTCGCGCCGCCGCATCTCCTGTGAGGTCTGCGCCGCGGCCAGCGCCGGCACCTGCACGGCGTTGTAGGCGGCGGCGTCGCCCGCGGGCGTTCCGGGCGGGGCGGCGATCATAGCGGTTTCGAGGCGGTCGATCAGCGCCCGCAGCCGCGCCGGCGTCACGGCCGCCCGGGCGCGGATCTCCGTGTCGGCCTCGGTCCGCGCCGCCGCCACGTCCTCGGCCACCAGCGCCTCCAGCGCGGCGAGCGCCTCTCGCAGCCGTGTCGAGTCGGGGGTCGGCGCGGCCGGCACGAGCCAGCCGAGCATCCATTCGTTCATCCGTGACGACAGCACGCCATAGGCCTCGATCCGCCGTTGCGCCGCCAGCGCCTCGGCAGCCAGCGCCTGCGTCCGCGACAGGCCGTAGACGGCGAGGCCCGCCGCCGCGACGGCCAACGCGGCCAGCGCGAGCGCGCCGAACACAAGCCGCACGCGAAGGCCCGGGCGGCACGCGAGCCCGCGGAGATGGCTCGTCCGGCGCACGTTCCGCTACATGCCTCCGGCGCGGAGATCGCGCGCCCCCGGCGCCGCAGCGTCGAACATCCCCTGAAGCGCGCGGCGCAGATCGCGCTCCGCCACCGGCTTGCCGAGCACCTGCGCGCCTACCGGTTCGGCCAGGCCGCGGATCGCCGCGCCGCCCTCCGCGCTCACGATCAGCGCCGGCGCGCGCCGACCGAGATCGCGCCGCACCGCCTCGATCGCCTGCACGCCGGTCTCTTCGCCATCCAGCCGGTAGTCGGTGACGAGCGCGTCCGGCGTCCAGCCCCCGGCCACCGCCGCGCGCGCCTCGGCGACCCCGGCGGCATCGGCCACCTCCATCCCCCAGCCGCGCAGCAACATGCCGAAGGCCTCGCGCATCGCCGGATCGTTCTCGACGATCAGCACGCGCCGCCCGACCAGACCGGAGGCCGCCTCCGGCCCGGCGACCTCGTCCTCCTCCTGCGCGAGGCAGACGTTGCGCATCAGCGGCATCCGCACCCGGAACCGCGACCCCCGCCCGCGCGCGCTGACCAGCGCCACCTCGTGGCCGAGCTGCTGGCAGGCGCGTCGCACGATCGAAAGGCCGAGCCCGCTTCCCGGCGCGTCCGTCCGCGACAGCCGCTCGAACTCGTTGAAGATCCGCTCCTGATCCGCCAGGGCGATCCCCGGTCCGCCGTCCTGCACCGTCAGCCAGGCCGAGGCGCCGCCATGCTTCAGCCCGACGACGACCTTCGGCCCGGTCGAGTATTTCAGCGCGTTGGTGATCAGGTTCTGCGCGATCTGGCGCAGGAGCACCGGGTCGCTCAGGACCGTCTCCGAGGACGGCACGAAACGCAGCTCGATGCCCCGCGCGGCCGCCAGCGGCTGCATGTCGATCGCCAGTCGGCGGAACAGCCGACTGATCGCCACCGGCCCGGGATTGGCCTCGAAGGCCTGGCTGTCGAGCCTGGCGATGTCGAGGAGCGCCCGGATCAGCTCCTCCGCGCTCTCGAAGCTCGCGATCACCCGGGCCACCAGGTCCGCCTGAACCGCGTCGGTCGCGATGTCCTCGAGTTGCCCGAGGAAGAGCCGCCCCGCGCTCAGGGGTTGCAGGAGGTCGTGGCTGGCGGCGCGCAGGAAACGCGACTTCGCCCGGTTCGCCTCGTCCGCCATCTCGCGCGCGGCGGCGAGTTCGGCGTTGCGCGCCCCCAGCGCCGCCAGCGCCCGCTCCAGATCGGCGTTGCGCTCGACGATCTCGCGCTCGAGCATCGCCGCGGTCCGGGTCAGCGCGTAGGACGAGCCCCGCACGTCGTTCATCCGATCGAGCCGCAGGATCAGCGCCTCGTTGATCCTTGTGAGCTTCTCGACGCGCCGCGGCGCGTCGTCAGTGGGTCGCAGCATGCGTTCCGCCCGGTTCGAGGAAGGCGAGCCCCACGAAGGTCTGGTTGACGTGCAGCCCGCCATGCTGCTCGCCATAGGTGTTGAACCCGGCCACCCGGTGCTGCCGGTAGATCCGCCCCACCGCGGGTCCGAGCCCGGCCTGCTCGAGCGCGACCCGCCGCAGGACGCAGTCGAAGCCGAGGATCAGCGCCGCCGGACCGAGCTCGGCCATCCGCGCCTCCAGGCGCTCGGTCATGCTCTCCGCCCGCCCGAGCGTCATCGTCGTGCCGGTCTCGACCGACGACATCAGGCTGAGCCCGCGCTCGGGCGTAACCGACTGGATGGCGCGAACCACGTGCCGCCCGCCCTGCCTGGTCAGAAGCGGATGCGCCGCGAAGGCCCGAGGGCCGAGCGCCGCCTCCGCGACCCCGATCAGCCGCGCATACTCCTCCGCCGCCGGCTCGGCGTTGATCGTCAGGATCACCCGCTCCTCCGGCAGCGCCTCGGTGACCACCATCCGGCCGCTCTCCGGGGTGAAATGGTCGAAGATCACCTCCTCGACCGGGAAGGCGCTGGCGACGAGACAGAAGATCGCGCTTTCCCCATGGCTCTCGCCGTCGAGCGCCAGGACGGTCCGGTCGAAGCGCAGCCCGTCGCCGGCCGACCCGCCAAGAACGGGCAGATCACCCAGCGCCGCGTCCACGGTCGCCGCCACCACCTCCTCGCGCCGGGAAAGACCGTCGATCATCAGGAGCCCGAAGCGCGACCAGCCGGGCGCAGCTGCCCCGAAGCCCTCTGCCAACCGCCGCAGGGCGCGGATCCAGTCGAGCGCCATGTGTTGGCGCAGGTCGCGCAACCAGATCGCCTCCGCACGAAAGCCGGCCGCCGGGAAGGCGACCGCCACCACGCGGTCGTCTCGATAGCCGCCGAAGGCGAAGCCGCCCGCCGAGGAGCAGCCGAGCACCCGGGCCCCCGGCCCGAGCGCCTCGCGCAGTTCGCCGGTGATCCGCGGAAGCGCGGCGCCCTCGGGGGCGAAGACGAGCACGAGCGCAGGCGCGACGCCGCCCACGGCGACCCGGATCTCCGCCGCCGTCCGGCGGACGTCGCCGCTGACCGAGACGACCTGTGGCCGCTGTCTCGGACCGGACAGTTCCTGCGGATTGGCGGCCATGGCGCCCCGCCGCGCGGTCAGTGCGTGAACAGGCGGGCCTTGCTGGCGAGGAGCGCCGCCTGGGTCCGGTTCCGCACGTTGATCTTGGTCATGATGGCGGCGATGTGGGTCTTCACCGTCGCCTCGGCGATCGAGAGCTCGTAGGAGATGATCTTGTTCGGCCGGCCCTGACAGATCAGCCGCAGGATGTTCATCTGTTGCGGCGTCAGCGACGCGAAGCCGCGCGCCAGCGTCGCCGCCTCGCCCACCTCGGCGTCCTCGGGCTCGAAGCCGTCAGGGAGCACCGTCTCGCCCGCCCAGATCCGGCGGAACGCGTCGACCATCCTCGCCCGTGGCAGGAGCTTGCTCACATAGCCGCTCGCGCCCACGCCGAGCGCCGCCGAGACGACCCCCGGCTCGACGTCAGCCGAGATCACCGCGATCGGGGCCGCGCCGACCGCCTTGCGCAGCGCCAGCAGCCCCCCGACGCCTTCGGCGTCGGGGAGGTTGAGGTCGAGCACCACCGCATCCGGCGCGCCCTCGTCGCGGACGCTCGCCAGCGCCGCGGCGATGCTCGACACGGCTCTCACCTTGCGCAGGTCGAACGCCAGGCCGAGGGTCGCTGAAAGCGCGTCGCACATCAGCGGATGATCGTCGACGACCAGCACGTCGGCCACGGTCGCCCCGGAATCGTCGGCGGCGGCCGCTCTGACCATGCCATGTTCCAAAGCCGAACTCCCATCTGGCGGCAGGATTCTCTCGCCTGCGGCTGCTGGGGGAATACTAGTGCGCCGGGCCAGCCTTGCCCACGCCTTTTTCCTCACGTTCTTCTTACGAACCTCGGTCCGCACGCTTCGCGAGCAGGTGTCATCGTAAGCCGATTGCTCAATTCGCCGCGGGCAGGAGTCCCTCCACCATCCGGCCAATCGCGAAGGCGCGCTGCTCGAGGATGACGGGCGTCTCGCAGACATAGGTCAGCGATTGCTGGCGGTCCTGGAAAATGCGCGTCGACCAGTCGAGCTCCGTTTCGATCGCGTCCATCCGGTCGAAATCCTTGTCGTCGGCCGCCTCCAGCGCCGCGAACTCGTGGCGGAGCGTCCCGATGCGCGCCTCGAGCGCCTCCTGCTTGTGCGCGTAGCGGGTGATCCCTTCGAGCACCCGGTCGCGCGCCAGGTTGATGTGCTCGAAGGCGGCGACGAAGAGCGCCGTCAGGGCCCCGGCGTCATGGTTCGCCGCGAAGGCCGTGAGGTCGGCCTGCGCCTGATCGAGCGGGGTGCGGCGCAGGGCGATCGTCTGCGCCAGCCTCTGCACGTCGGGCGCCTGCGCTGCCGCCATCGCCGCGTCGTCGGGGACCGGCCCTGCCCAGACTTGGGCGATCGAGAGATGCGGCTGGCGGCGCTGGACGCAGGGCCAGTCCGGATCCGGTGGGCCGGCCGCCCAGACCGGCGTCGTAGCGACGAGGGCGATCAGCGTGGCGCGGATCATGGCTTGCCTCCCATCCGGCCCCTCCAGAGGCCCTTGGCCGGATCGTACATGAAAATGGTGCCGCCGAAGAACACGATCGTGCAGCCGAGCACGACCGCGAAGGCGACCGGATTGAACTGGGCGTAGAGCGCGAAGCGGATCAGCTCCACCGCGTGGCTGAACGGATTGGCCGCGCAGATATCGTGCAGCAGCACGCTGGAATCGCGCATCCGCCACAGCGGGTAGAGCGCCGTCGAGGCGAAGAACATCGGGAAGATCACGAAGTTCATCACGCCGGCGAAGTTCTCCAGCTGCCGGATGGCGGACGAGATCAGCAGGCCGAGCGAGCCAAGCATAATCCCGGCGAGGATCAGAGCCGGCAGCACGGTAACATATCCGATGAGCGGCGCCTCCACCTCCCAGAACCAAGCGATCAGAAGGAAGGCGTAGACCTGGAGCACCGAGACGAGCACGTTCGCGACCAGTTTCGAGCCGAGCAGGAACCAGCGCGGATAGGGGCTGACGAGCAGCGTGCGCATGGCGCCCGTCTCGCGGTCGTAGACCATCGAGAGCGACGACTGCATTCCGGAGAACAGCAGAATCATGCCTGCAAGCCCCGGGGTCACGTAGACCTCGTAGAGCACGTAGGTCTGGTAGGGCGGCGTGATCGACAGGCCAAGCACCGAGCGGAACCCGGCCGCGAAGATGAAGAGCCACACCAGCGGCCGGACCAGCGCCGCGAGGAACCGCTCCCGCTGGTTGGCGAAGCGCAGCGCCTCGCGCCGGGTGATGCCGACGAACGCCGTACCCCACCCCGCCCTCATGCCGCCGCCCCCGGCGCGGAGGTCATGCGCCCGCGGCCTCGGCTTCCGCGCCTGTCATCGCGAGGAACCGCTCGGCCAGGGTCGTGTCGCCGCCGACCGCCTCCGCCGTCCCGACGGCCAGGACCGCGCCCTTGTGCAGGATGATCACCTCGTCGCCCGACTCCACCT